>JAFGBX010000108.1 GCA_016932935.1 Promethearchaeota archaeon
GAGAAACGCCCGGCATATGTCTTCGCGGGCAGGCCCGTATCTCTTAATGCCTTCTACGATCTCCTCATAGCGAATGGCGACGCACCTTTCATTGATATTAATCATACGAGCTCAACAATCTAGCGCAATGATTCAGCACTTTAGAGACATCATCCGACTTCACGACTTTCTTTCCACGTCCTCGATCATTCCGCAGAATTCCTTCTCTCAAGGGGGCGCGATTAGTATATACTAGATGGATCTAAACATAGATACCTAGCGGCTATGAAACCGTTGCCACCTCACTTGGACAGAGACGAAACGCATATTAATCTCTATTATTATAGAGAAAACGGCACGCGCTTGAAATGCACGGGGTTGTAGCCAATGGAACTCACCCATAACACTATCATCGAACTGGATCAAGTGAGATTGCGCTGCGATCCAGCAACGGGCAAGGTGCATTTCACGTACGATTCTATCTCAAATAGTCCAACGTGGCCCGAAGGCCCTTTGCTTGAAATCATCGATGGTGACTTGTTCGTGGTACCTTCCCCCACCCCCGCGCATCAACAGATAGTGGCCAATTTAGTCATGGTGATTAAGCCTTACGTCGACGGGAAGGGCTTGGGCATCGTGATTCCAGCACCCGTCGACGTGATATTATCGGAGGACAATGCGGTCATCCCGGATCTTTTGTATATCTCCACGGCTCGCGGGGAGATCGTCAAGGAGAAGAACATCCAAGGGGCTCCAGATTTCCTAGTCGAGATCACTTCATCGAAACCGGCTCGAGATGAAATCACCAAGAAGCAATTGTACGAGGGATATGGCATCTTAGAATATTGGATCATCAAGCCAGACGAGAAGAGGGTGAAGGTATTTAGCCGGAGATTCGGCGAGACGCAATTCTCGAGCATAGTTGAATTCGTCATCGGAGACACCATCCCGGTTACCTGTATTCCCAGTCTTCGTGTCGGAGTTGACGCGATCTTCAAGGGAATTAAATGAATGCGGATCAAGCTCGGCGAACCGCCACAAAGATGCAAGCGGGTGACGTTTCAACGAATCAAGTAATGCCGGACGGCATGATCGCCAATATCAAGGAAGAATACCACGTGGATCTGAAAAATTAACGATCCGGTTTAAGGATTCTTCTTAGAACCGACCCACGTTTTCCTCACCCTTCTTAATGAAGGCGATGATGGGCGATGCGTTAGAAACGACCGTTTTCAAAAATCGGACGCCTCTTTCACGAATCTCAAATTATTTTCAAGGTCATCGACGGAATAAGGAAGGGCTACCGAGGTGGCCAAGGTGTCAATCTGGACATTCATGGCAAAATTAAACGAGCGGAAGATCCTGTTCACAAGAGGAACTGGATCAGGATGTTGAGCACCGGCATGGCGGCGGGGACGAGCATGCTTGCGATGAGCTTCCCCTTGGTGGAGGCGGTGATCGGCCACTCCTTCACCAGCCTGGCCTTCTCGTACCGGTCCTTGAGCATCTCGACGAGCATCCCCTGGCTGCGGACGATTTCCCCGTCTGGCGCCTTCTCGCCGGGGTCGACCTTGTTGTCCTTGATCTCGCGCTTGATGGCCTCCAGCATCGCCTGGAAGAAGGAGAAGGCCTCGAGGTATTGCCCGTGCATGTCCACCAGGAAGTCCAGCTTGGCGGCCTTGATGCGCCGGGAGAGCGTGTACGTGGGCTTCAAGAAGACGTAGGCGATCGCGTAGATGACGAGGGGGACGAGGGCGAACGGGACGTAGGTGAGCGGCTCGAGCGTGCTGCTGAGCACCTGGGGGAGGCCGATGAGCCACGGGATGGTGAAGGCCAGCATGGCCACGACCAGCGCCGTGTTGATCGCGAGGTCCTTGAGGGGCGACAGGCCCCCGAAGCCGTCCGGGTGCTCCGGCTCGATCTTGATGTTCACGTCCGCGAGGATGTCGTGCATGATGACGTGGAAGGGAAGGGTGCCGATGACCACGTTCGCGCCGAAGAGCACCATGAAGAACGCCGGGACGTAGTTCCAGATGAAGACGAAGCCCGGGCGCGCCGTGTTGAAGACGGAGGCGACGATGAACAGGGCGGCGATCGTGACCGACGCGGCGATGGACGCCGGGTGATTCATGAGCCGGAAGCATTTCTTGATCTTCCGGCGGACGAAGCGCTCGTAGCGGTTCGACTCTTCGCTCTCCAAGCTGTTGCCCTCGTCTTGTATCGTGTAATTAGTCACGAGCTTCTTCAAGTCTCGCATCAGCGGCAGGAACGTTCGTTCCTCCCACCAGTGGATGACCGTGGTCGTCACGACGGGGAAGATGCAGAAGACGCATGTCGTGACGAAATATATGACCAGCGTCCCCAGGGGGGCAAAACCCTCGAAGAACCACCAGTCGAAAACGAACTCCGTGATGCTAAATGCCGGCGCAGTCCAACCGAAGAGCAACAGCGCCGTGACGATGAACGGCTTGCCATTGAACAGCCTGGCATGGATCTTGGAGAACCATGGCCTCGCCTCGCCGAAATAAGCCGCAAGCTCGGCGTCGAGGCACGCCTGGCCGCGCGCCTGCTCGTCTGGGGGGTAGTATTCATCCATGGGGCGCCGCCTGCTTCCACCGGTGTCGTGGGAGGCTGCTTATAACCTTGTGGGCTAGGGCACTGGACCGACCACTCGTCCACCTTCGATATCGAGCACCTGTCGGGCGACGGGGACGAGCCTGCCGGCGGGGAGCTCGCTCGTTAGGGGAATGGAGAATGGCCATTCCTTCGAACCGTCCTCCTCTGGTGCCGTGTGTGTACACAAAGGGGATATAAGAGCCAAGCTTAAAATGATCTACGTATAATAGCTCCCTAATCACCCAGCTTCCTATCCACCGCGCGTGTCCATTCGGCGATGCACCCGGTGGGTGAGGGGCCGGTCGGGCGGTAATCCACGACGATCGGAGGAGTTCTGTTCAACATATCGGAGCAAATCGAAGTATGAAGCGTTTCGACACGGACTTCATCTGGAAGTTGCTGATCATCGGGGAAGGTGGTTCGGGCAAGTCTTGCATCCTTCACCGGTACATCCACAACGAATGGGTTGAAGACATGAAGATGACCATCGGCTGCCAGTTCCACACGCAGCTGCTGGAGCGCCAGAATTTCAAGATCAACCTGGTACTGTGGGATTTCAGCGGGCAGGATCGTTTCAAGTTCATGTTCGACGACTATTGCCGCGGCGCGTCGGGCGCCTTCCTCATGTTCGACATGTCCCGCCTCCAGACCCTCTATGAGTCGCCCAAGTGGATCCAGATGATCAAGAAGAACACGAAGGGGGAGATCCCCATCGTGCTCCTCGGCGGGAAGCTCGACCTGCTCGACCAGCAGAAGCTCGCCGAGGTCAACGCGGCCGCGGAACAGATCACCAAGGAGAATGGCTGCATCGCCTACGTGCCGACGTCGTCCAAGACCGGCTTCAACGTGAACGAGTGCATCATGTACATGGTCGACTTGCTCATCGCGCAGAACAACTGACGCGTGCCGCTTTTTATTCCCCCAGCCTTTTCCCGGCCGCCGAATGCCGGTGCGTGCCGGATAGCGTTATGATGGTTCCCTTGTAGTGGAGTGAGAACCGGCCAAAAGAAGAGGGCAGTGGTTCATTTCATGCCGTACTTGGCGATGTAGAGCAGCTTGAGCGAGTCGGCGACCTGCTCGGCGATGTCCCCCATGTCCTCCAGGTGCTCCATCGCGTCGAGGAACGGCAAGATCTTCCGCAGGTCAACGTCCTTCAGCTCGTCCGAATAGAGGACTTTTTGCATCTCACGGAAGGATATGTCGCTCTTTCGCTCGGCTTGGCTGATGTCGTTGCATATCTTGAGAACCTTGTCCGGGTTGTCGTTCAACGCGAAAAACGCGTCTCGGTGCAGCGCCAGCGTTTGCATGGTGATGTCCGCCAGCTCGATGGCCTTGTCGGCGACGATCTTTGGCAGCTTGCGCCACGAGCAGTTCATGAGGCGCTGCCCCGTGCCCTCGGCCCAGTCGGTCAGGTTGTCCGACCGCAGGATCAGCGACGGGTCCATCTCCTTCTCGAGCAGGCCGAGTGCCTTGATCTCGGCGAGCTCCGTGGTGAGAGCGTTCTTGAACTTGTCGGCCTCGGCTTCGATGTCCACGATTTGCTGGTACTTCAACTTGGCGTCGTCCAGGTCTCCCTTGACCCACGACTCGACGCACTGCGCGAGGGCCTGCCCGGCCTCCTTGACCTTCCGCGCGTGGTCGAGCGCCACTTGCATTATCCGGTTCGTGATGCCGCGCGTTTCCATGCACTTCACATCTTGGACGTACGCTTCCTAGGTTGGCGGGAAAATATATATGGCTTCCGCTTCACGTTAGAAGGGCTCGGCGTCTCGGGTGGCCGGACTCCGCTAGTCGCTTTTCGTGCCCAGCACCTCGTTGAACCCCGCGATCAAGGCGTCCAGCCGCGATGGATCCTTCTTCAGCACCTTCATCGCGTCGCGCTTGAACCGCTTCGCTTCCTTGAGCACCGGCGGGGGCAAGGCCTCGCCCATCGAGGCACGGGCGCCGATCGCCCGGCGCGTCGCGACCTCGAACATGTCCAGTACTCCAGACGGCGCTCGCTGAACCGCGTCCCTCCACTCCCGCACGTCGCTGACGAGGAAGCCGTCATTGACGATGCGCCCGGTCAAGGCGAGGTTCCAGAACGCCGGGTTGCCCGTCACGCTGGTCGACCCGCCGAGCAGTGCCTCTATCCGTTGCTTCCCGTGGAGGTGCAACTTCGCCCTTTCGATCCCTTCCCGGAGCTTGACCACCGCGTCGTCGATCCCGTGCCTCGCCAGGTTGACGGTGAGGATCGGCTCGTCCCACGAGTACGACCTGGATCCCGGGGGGTCGAGCTTGGACGCGACGTCCTCGATCACATTCGCGGGGACGGGGCGTTGGCGGCGTGCATTCCACGCGATGCACTGCTTCAGCGGCGTGGCCACGTGGACGATCGCGTAGTGGACGCGGTGCTTGCACGCGACGTCGGCCACCTCCTTGCGCATGCTGCGGAAGTAGTTCATGTCGTCGTCGATCACGGTGTGCCCCGCGCCAAGCGCGTCGTCGATCTCGCGGAGCTTGGCGGCCCGCACCTCGCCCTCCCTCTCCGGCGAGAAAGCGGCGCCACTGTCGCCGCCGTACATCGCCTCGCGCAGCGCGTCGATGTCCAGGACGCGCACCGGAGGTGCCTGGTTCGTTTCTTGCAACATCGACCCGATGCGCGCCGCCAGCGTCGATTTTCCAGACGCGGGCAGGCCGCACAAGACGAGGACGGCTTGATCCCGCTTGTTCTCGGCGAGCGCCGTGCGCGGTCACCCGTCCTACTCATGGTCGGAAAAAAGAAAAATGCGACGGCAGCAATCCGCGTCAGGCGGGTTGGTCGGGCTGGTCGACCTCCGCTTGGATCCCCCTGACGCGCGGCGTGCGGATCCTCGGCATGAAGATCCGAACCCTGGATGCCTTGGCGATGCTCCTCTGCATGGACTCCATGAGCTTCTCGAACGCGAGTTGCTGCCCGGCGAACTCGTCGGGGACATCTGCCACCGGTTTCGGGGCGGCAGCTCCAGCTTCCGCCTTGTTCGCATCCTTGGCCTCCGTGCTGAGCTTGTCCCCCTCGCTCGCGAGGGGCTTGGCCCCCGGGGCGGCCCTCCCGTCGTCGCGCGGCTGCGTCGCTGGCTCGGCCGACACCTGCCTCGTCCTTGCGAACGCCGTGTACCTCGTGGGCACGAGGCTGTTGGCGTCCTTCTTGGGATCCCGTGCGAGGACTGCCTGCACCTGTTCGATCTCGGCGAGAGTGTAGACGTGGCCGTTCTGCACGTTGTAGAGCATCCCCGTCACGTTCAGCCCCGGCTGGATGTTGCGCAAGTACTTCAAGTTCTCGACCTGCACGCGGACGTTGGCCACCACGTCGTCGACGATCCCGAGGTACTTGAGCGCCTTCTCCCGCGTCGAGAACAACTCCTTGTAATAACTTTGCTGTGGTAGTTTGGCGAAGAAGTTGCCTATCCTTGGATAGAACAGTTCTTTTCGCGCGATCGTGCAGTTCGTGTGGCCGAGGACGATGATGTCGGAGATCTGGTCGACTACCATGGCCAACATGATGCTACGCACGGTCTCTTGGGTGGCGATGTTTCCCGCGGAACGTATGACGTACGCCTCGCCTGGCTCGAGGCCGAAGATCGCGGCAGGATCGACCCACGGGCTCGAGCACGTGACGATGATCGGCCGCTGCCGTGGCGCCGCGCCGTCTCGCCGCGCCGGTACCCCCGATCTTCTCGCGTAGAGCGAGGCCATGTGTTTATCGATGAGTGTGGACTCCATCGTGTTCGCACCCTTCTCGTGTCTTGTGGTTTCTCACCTGGTTGCTTGCTTCAACCCTTCGGGGGCTCAAGCGGTCGGCGCCGGCGGGGAAAAAAAGTGGAGCCGCCGGTGCCTCCGCGAGCGGCGCCTCACTTGCCATCGGTGCCCCTTCTCTCCTTGAACATCTTAACGATGTCCTCGCTGACGTGGGGGATGATGTTGAGGAAGGGCACGATGCTCTTGGCAAGGCTGCCGAAGGAGTTTTCCGAGTCCCCGATGACTACCATCTTCTCCGGCTTGACGTTCTGGAAGACCTCCGGCAGCACGTTGATCATCTGCACCGCGAGGAAGCGCTCGTCCGCGGCCTTCATAGCCTCGACCTGGCTCTTGAAGCCCTCGGCCTGCGCGAGCATCATCTGCCGGATTTTCTCGGCCTCGCCCTCGGCTTGCGCGGCGAGCCGCATCTTGGTCTGCTGCGCGTCGCCGTCGGCAATGATGACCTTCTGCTGCCGGGAGGCGTCGGCCTCGATCTTGATGCGCTCGCGCTCCTGGTTGACCACGGCGATCTCGCGCTCCTTCGACTTCAACTCGACGAGCTGGCGTATTTCTTCCTCTTGAATGCTGATCTTCTGGTTCACCTGCAGCTCTTGCGTCCGAGCGACCTCCTCTGCCTTTGATTTCGCGATGCGCGCGTTCTGCTCCGCCTGGCTCTTCTTGAGTTGCTCCATATTCCGCTTGAGGGTCTCGTCGAGGATGTGAACCTCCTTGATCTCGATGGACTCGATGGTGATGCCCCAGTCGGCGACAAGGTCGTGCAAGCGATCCGCGATGGCCTTGATGATGTCCATGCGCTCCCTGATGATCGTCTCGAGCTCCATGTTCGCGCAAGTCGTTCGGATGATGGCCTCGGTCGCGTTGCGGAGCACGTGCTCCACGTAGTTCCCGGCCCGTGCTTCCCACGAGACCGCCGTGTACGCCACGTCCGGCTTGATCACGCGCCAGTACAAATACGCCTCGAGGGAGATGTCCTGGAGCTCCCGCGACATGAGATTCTGCCGCGCCTCCAGGCTAGTCTGCTGCGTCGTCGTCGGGATGACGACGATGTCGTCGATGAGCGGGAGCTTGAACACCTTCCCGCCGAGCCCGGCCGTCTTCACCTTGCCGTTCCGCAGGTGGATGACGAACTCGTTCGTCTTGAACTTCCGATAGCGACTCACGAAGATCATCGCTATGATGAATCCGAGCAGCCCTAGGGCGATACCGACGAGCCACCCGTACTGCTCGACCTGGTTGATTACTAGCATCGTCTTTGTGCCTCCATGTACGTTTTTTTTGTTGTCCTTGACTTGTATCACTATGCCGTGATGGTGCTTTCTCGTACGAATCCCTTGGTGCGCGTGTCTCCTTCCCGAATCCTTTTTACTGTGCATTTCACGAGTTCTTTAGCGTGATGTACGCCTGGCTATACGTTGATCTGGCGCGCCTTGCGTACCTCCCCGGGGTCGTCGTCCACGAGGTAATACTTCTTTCCCTGGACAGGGCCATAATCACAAATGTAGACCTCCTTCCCCGAGTCGAAGACCTTGTCGCTGTAGAGCGGCATGACGGGGACGCGTTGCGAGCCGATCGGAGTACCCGGCGCGTCGAGCCGAACCACGCCACCGTCGATGTCGACCTTCATGTACACCCTGACCTTCCGCCCGATGAGCGGCAAACCCGCGGGGATGATGTACGTCTCGCTTCTCGTAACCCGGCGCCAGATCTTCCCGAGCAGTTTGTTGAGCAAAAAAGGTGGCACGAAGGCGATCCCGACGACGACGAGGACGTTGGTCTCCAGCAGGTTCGAGAACGTCAGCCCGAGCGCGCCCGAGAACATTAGGTACCCCGCGATCAGGAGCATAAGCGGGGCCTTCTGCCCTTTATCAGACGCGAACAAGACGGCGTCGGGTGAATCCATACCCGCACTCACGTCGAGATCGGTGGAACCACCGGCATCCGCATCGTCCAAGTCTGAGTCCCCGGCATCCGCGTCTTCGAGGTCGGTTTCTCCCGCGTCCCCGGCGTCGACGTCCGCGGCCCCGGCGTCGACGTCCACGTCGCCGGCGTCGACGTCCGCGTCCCCGGCGTCGACGTCCACGTCGCCAGCGTCGACGTCCACGTCGCCAGCGTCGACGTCCACGTCGCCAGCGTCGACGTCCGCATCCCCCGCGTCGGCATCGCCAACGTCAGCATCTTGTCCATCGATCCCCTCATCGCCGGCATCTTGCTCGCTAGCCTCGCTACCGCTGCTATGGGACATCGACATGCCCAGCAAGACCATCAGTATGACGGTCACGGTGACCCCGCCTACGAAGAACCCCCAGAAGACTTGCATCAGCCATTCAAATGCCATAATCCGCACCTCGTTTCCCGCTATATCTTCTTCCAATTGGAGCGTTACACGCCCTTGGCACGAAAGGATTTAGACCCTCGCTGGTGCTCGAAATCCGGCTCGGGCCACGAATGCAACGATAACCCGCCCTTTTATATGTTGCATCTCAAAAACATAAACACGGCTTTTTATTCTCGGCATTCCAACCTACTGCCGGGCGCCAAGCGTGCCAGCCCCTTGGGAGCGGCGACAATTTCGTCGGGCGGAGCATGTTTTAAATCCCCTCGCGCCCGTGTTATTCGCGGAAGCTGCTGCGGGGTTGCACGGTCACCATGGTCGAGTTCTTCGTGTACATGCTGGAAGTGACGGCGCCGGACGGCGCCCGGTCTCTCTACGTCGGTTCGACAAATTCGATAGAGCGCCGCTATGCCGAGCACGCGGAAGGATGCGGGGCACGGTACACGAGGAACAAGGCAGTCAAGCTCGTGTTCTACCAGCACTTCAGTACCCGCGCCGCTGCCATTCGAAGGGAGCAGCAGTTGAAGCGGATGTCCCCTGCCAAGAAACGAGTACTCATCGACGACATCTTCGAAAACGAGTTCCTCACCGAGGACGACGCTAAGCCCCGAATGAAGGCCGGTTGAACCGCGGCGCCAGTAGCCCTAGATGATACGGCGTCCTATCAGCAGCGCGCCCGGCATCCCACCTGATAGCCGTGTACTTCACCTATATGATCGAGTGCAAGGGCAAGGACGGGCGTATAACCTTGTACACGGGGTACACCAACTCGATCAAGCGCCGGTTTGCCGAGCACGCGTCCAGCCGCGGTGCCCGGTACACGAGGGGAAAGTCCTTGCGGCTCGTCTACTTTCAGACGTTCCGGACGCGCTCCGATGCCATGCGGCGCGAGCGGGAGATAAAAGCACTCTCGAGGGCGAGGAAACTCTCACTCGCGAGCGATCCCCGCATAAACGAGTACCGTGGTCTGCTGAGACGGGGTCATAAATGAGGGAAAAGGTAAAGGCACCTATGGGAAATGAGGGAGTGGATCGACCGCCTAGCTCATATACTGCAGGTTCAGCTTCATCTCGCGCTTTTTCAGCTTCTTCGAGATCTTCTCGTAGCTCTTGACGAGCTCCTCGGTCAAGGTCGGGAAGCTCGCGTTGAAAGCGGCCTCGAAGTGCACGCGCTCGATCTTATCGAGGTCCTTCCCCTTCTCCCGGATGGCGTTCATGCCCGCTTCACGGGCGATGTTCTCGAGGTCGGCCCCCGAGTAGCCCTCCGTGCTGTTGGCGATGACCTCCAGGTAGGCGGGCACGTCGTCAGCGAGCGGCATCCGCTTGGTGTGGATCCGCAAGATCTGCATGCGCGTCTCACGGTCGGGCGGGTCGACGTAGATGAGCGAGTCGAACCTGCCGGGCCGCATGAGCGCCTCGTCGATCATGTCCGGGCGGTTCGTCGCACCGAGGATCACGATGCGCCTGCGGGACTCGATGCCATCCATCTCGGCAAGAACCTGGTTGACGATGTTCTCGTACACCTGCGACCCGAACTCGGCACCACGCCGCGGGGCGATTGCGTCGAGTTCATCGAAGTAGATGATGGCAGGCGCCGCGGTGCGTGCCTTGCGGAAGACCTCGCGGATGGCCTTCTCCGACTCGCCGACGAACTTCGAGAACACCTCGGGTCCCTTGATCGTTATGAAGTTGGCCTCGCTCTCTGTCGCGACCGCCTTGGCGAGCAGCGTCTTGCCGCAGCCGGGCGGGCCGAACAAGAGCACGCCCGACGGCTCCCTGATGCCCGCCTTCTCGAACAGCCCGGGGTTCTTCAAGGGCAGCTCGACCGCCTCGATGAGGGATCGCTTCACGCTATCCAGGCCCCCGACCTCGGACCACTTCACGTTCGGGATCTCGATAAGAACCTCTCGCATGGCGCTCGCCTCGATGTTGTTGAGGGCAGTGTCGAAGTCGTCCTTGGTGACCTTCAACTCGAAGAGGATCTCGTCCGGGATGGGCTTGTCGAGCTCGACCTTGGGGAGGATCGCGCGCAGCGAGTGCATGGCCGCCTCGCGGCAGAGGGCGGCGATGTCGGCGCCGACGAACCCGTGCGTGATCGCGGCTATCTTCTTCATGTCCACGTCCTCGTCGACCGGCATCGCGCGCGTGTGGATCTGGAGCACCTCGTAACGGCCATCAGCATCGGGAACCTGGATCTCGATCTCCCGGTCGAAACGGCCCGGTCGCCTGAGTGCGGGGTCGATTGAATTGACACGGTTGGTCGCGCCGATGAGGATGACCTTCCCGCGATCCTGGAGGCCGTCCATCAACGCGAGCAGCTGTGCGACGACGCGCCGCTCGACCTCGCCGCCGACGTCCTCGCGCTTCGGCGCGATCGAGTCGAGCTCGTCGATGAAGATGATCGCGGGGGCGTTTTCCTGGGCTTGCTTGAATATCTTGCGGAGCCTGCTTTCCGAGGCGCCGTAGAACTTGCTCATGATCTCCGGGCCGTTGATCGTGATGAAGTAGGCGTCCGACTCGTTCGCGACCGCCTTGGCGAGCAGCGTCTTGCCGCAGCCGGGCGGCCCGTAGAGCAAGACGCCCTTGGGCGGGTCGATGCCGAGCCGCTCGAACAGCTCCGGGTGCTTGAGGGGCAGCTCGACCATCTCTCGCACGCGGACGATCACGTCCGTGAGCCCGCCGACGTCGTCGTAGTTGATGGCCCCCTTCTTCACGCTCACGGTGCCTTCCCGCACCTCGACGTTCGTGTTCGGCGTTATCTGGACGATGCCGTCCTCGGGCTGTGTCTCGATCACGACGAGGCGGAGCTCCCCGAGGGTGTACGTCCGCTTCCTGCGCCCGCCAAAGTCCCTGAAGATGTTCTGCAAGTTCTCCATCATGTCGTCGTCCGACTCGATCTCTGGGCGGTCGGTGGGGATGGTCATGTTCATGAGCGAGATGTTGTCCCCCTTGACGACGGGGCGGTTCATGAGGGAGTCGCGTATCTTCCGCGGCTGTATCGCGACCTTGGTGTTGATCGGGGCGACGACAACCCGCCTGGCCGGCTCCGGCTTGGCCTTCTTGACCTTGACGATCTCGCCCAGCCCCGTCCCGGCGTTCAAGCGAACCAGGCCGTCTATCCGGATGATCTGCTTGCCTTCGTCCTCGGAGTTCGGGAAGAAAATGCATGCTGTCGACTTCTTTCCGACGATCTCGACGATCTCGCCGGCCTTGATGTTGAGGCGGCGCGCCACGTGTATCCCGGCCGAGCACAAGCCCCGCCCCGCGGAGGCCTTGTTGATCTCGGCGACGCGCAGGTTTATCTCGCCGGGCTTGTCTGGCATTGCTTCTTCGCTCATGGTATCAAACCCTTTCGTTCACGTAAGACAAACAATGTTCGCTTAAAACGTTGACCTTGGTGCCGACACGTGCACATCTCCGGGGCGCGAAGAATCGACGACGGTCACCAGCGTCGCACGTTTCTTTTTTCGCGGCCTTTATGGAAGGTAAGCAAAGTTGGTCTAAAAAATCTAACTCCATCGGAATAATTGCAGCGGCCCCGGATCAATGGTTCACAGAATCGTTTTTTTTCCCGGTCTGCACATCCTCATTGATGATACTCGACTTGAAGGCGGAGTACGGTCGGGGACTCCCCAGGAACCAAGCTGGCGTACGGTTCACGTTCGCCCACGTCGTTTTGGCCTTGCTCCTCTTCGACATGCACGGGAAGCTTGGACGGGTCGAACTGGAGCGGCATCTCACGCTCGGCCGGGGCTCCCTCCGCACATTCATCGATCGACTCAAGCGGAACTTGCGGCTGGTGGTGTCGTCATCCACGCGGGCACACGTGCTCTCCGAGCGCGGGGTGGAGGTCGCCACGAAAATCAAGGCGGAGCTCTCGCTGATCGGCAACATCCCCGTGATTTTCGACGAGCTCAAGTTCGCGAGATACAACGCCCTCGCGCGCCTGGGAGCTCCTAGTCTCCTGCAAGGGAGGGTCATCCAGCCAATGGCGCTCGTCGACGTGGCGCGCGCGCACGGCGGGAAGGGGTTGCTCTCCCTCGTCGTGCAGTCCGGTCGGTCGCTGAAGGTGCTCGGCGTGTCCATGGACTTGAAGAAGCAATACGCGGGGGAATGGGCCAAGCTCAACGAGCTCTTCGCCCTCGTGGAGGGCGACTTGTTGCTCATCGCCTGGGCGGATTCCGAACTCGAGGCCAAGCTCGCCGCCATCGCGGCGGCGGTGTCCAGCCTCGAGATGATGGCATGAACGGGCCCGGCAACTCCAAGGCGCCGGCCGTCAAGACGGGGGCTTTCCCTGCCAGTACAAGTTGTACAAGAACTTCAGGCATGCCTCTTTGAATGCGGGCGCGATGCTGATGGACGTGATCCGGTTCGACGTGTATGCCACGGACAGCAGACCGTTCTCGATCAGCGACTTCAGCTTCCGGACGAGCGTCGTGCGTGGCAGGTTCAAGACGTGTAGCAGGTCCTGGAAGGAGAGCCCGGGGTTCGTCGCGATCTGCTTGAATATATCCACCGAATCGTCCTTGTGTATGTAGTAATAGAACACGTCGAGCGCCTTGTCGAGGAACTTGTCGAAGAAAACGGTGCTGTTCCCGAACTTCTCGACGCGGATGAAGTCGAACTTCTCGAGCATCTTCAAGTGCCAGATCAGCGTGTTAGAATCCAAGTTGACCGCGTCGCGGATCTTCGAGAAGTAGATGCCGGGTTCTGCCCTTACGATGTCCAGGATGCGTTTTCGCAAGTCGTTCTTCAAGACGCCGTCACGGGACGTTGCTTTTCCGGGGAAGAGCACCCGCCTCTTGATGAGGTAGTCGATGGACTTCATGACGTCGATGTTGTCCGCCTCGGTAATCTCGCGGGCGCACGCGTAGTAGAGCTTTCGGGAATCGAGGATGTAGTGCTTGCTCATGAGCTCCTTGGCGATCTTCATGACACTCTCCTGGAGTGGCGTCGGTGGGAAGCCGTAGTCGCCGGTGTCACCTGGATCCACGTCGTCGTCGACGCGGATGATGTCGTCAGGGTCGTGGTCGCTCATGGGGCATCTTGTAGCCTCAGTACGCAGCGTCGAAGTCGACGTTGGCCTGGAAGATGTCGTCGATGTACTTCAACCGCTGCTCGGGGGGGATGTCCTTGAGGGCGTTGAGGATCTCGTCCTGGACATCATCGTCGACACGCAGATCGGTTACCCTCTTCAAGACCTCTGGCTCGAACATGGCGAGGTCGAAGGTCGGGAGCCCATCGTCGTAATTGCCCGCCGCGGGGGCTTGCAGGTCCTCGGGGGCGGGAGCCGGTTCCGTTTGAAGGATGGCCCGGGGCTCGACGAAGGACGACTTTGCCTTCGACTTGCTCTTTGACGGGATGTGGAGGAGCGTGCCGCGGTACTCGTGATACGACGCGACGACGACCACGCTGCCCACGAGCGTAGAGACCAGCACGAGCACCGTATTGTTCTGTATGTTGACGTTGAACATTATCACGACGAACAGCACGTACACTGACGCGCATCCCGCGATCTTGAAAAACCTGACCGTTTTGGTGTTATCCATAATCTTTACCTGCCTTGCTGGCGAGAGGGCCACGATCGGTCGACCACCGCGTGGCCGTCAATAGAACGATCGAGCCGGTCATTGAATAACCCACCCTAACCAGGAGTGGTTAGTTTTCGGAGCCCGCCGCTCGCCGCCCAGCAGAAGGTTCTCACGGCCACGCGGTTCGGATCCCCCGGCGCGTCCTTGGAACCCGCCGGGACGACGTACGGGTGGGCGATCTCGATGCTGGCCCTATCGCGCGAAATCAGGAGGTTGTCATAGGGGATGGCCGCCCTCGCCGCCTCCATCTGACCCTTGTCCATCCAAAACGCCCGACCAGAGGGCGCTCCTCTTCTCGACTTGATGCCGGCGTCGTAGATGTACAAGAGGCGCGACTGCAAGGGTCTGGGCACGCCCTTCTCCCAGACCGCAGCGTGCTCGATGAAAGCGAGGCGGGCCTCGTCCACATCGAGCCCCGTCTCCTCCTTTATCTCTCGGCGCAGACCATCGACCAGGGACTCGCCTTCCCTGACCTTGCCGCCGGGGAACATGATAGAGCCATCAAGCTCTTTGTGGAACAAGTATCGCGCGCCGTGTCTCCCTCTCCCATTGATGAGGGCTATTGCGACGACGTTCTCGATGTCCTCGTTTTCCGCGTGCGTTCCCACCGCCCCGGCCCGCTCCTCTCGGTTTCCTTCCGTGACGGTCTATATATGATGCCCAATTGGTTAAGCCTTGTGGAACGAGCGATCACTACGGATCGAATCGCTTCCAAGCCACCCGAAGCGGTCAGCATTCGTAGACGGCGACATGGAATACCTTAATAACCCTTAATCGTTCCGTTCGATCACTCTTACATTAGCGCGAACGTCTTACTCTTTGGGAAATGTATCGATTGCGGGTTAGTATCATGCTAGCTAGAACCAAGAAACTTGGCCTAGCTCTCGGCATGTTGTTCGCATGCAACGTCCTCGCCCAGGCACTCGTCGGGTTCACGAGCATGGAACCGGCCGGGAGCATCGCTTCACCTGGAAGCACTACTTTCAACGACAAAACGACTGAAGGTTCGCCAGAAGCATCTGACACGGTCATCGTCAAGGACTGGGAGGCCGTCGAGACGCTGACCACCTGGTGGGACGCGACGTGGGATTCCCGGAGGAAGGTGACCTTCACCGAGCCCGGCTTGATGGACAGGGATCGGGAGCCGACCACGATCGACATGACCTTCGCCGGCGACGAGGCCCGGGTCAACAGCATCCGGCTGACCTTCTTCCGCAACGACAGCACGTGGGTCGAGGTGCCGAGCCAGATCTTCGGCGCGGTGACCCACTTGAACGGTTCGGGCGCCGCGTTCTACACGAGCTGCTCGGTCTTCTTCTTCCTCAACATGACCAAGGACGACACGGAGGTATACTACGTGTACTACGACCCCGTGATCAACACGGCACCCGCCTACGCGGATCTCATCGACGTGCGGGGCCTGGCCACGACTGCCATTACTGACGACACGGTCAACCCGAGCTTCACCCACCTCAACGGCACCGCTTACAACAACGTCGACTCGCTCCAGATCGCGGTGAACGACAACTGGGCGGCCCCGCAAGCGGCGGTTGCCCTGGTCGACACCATCCGCTCGGGCTCGGACTGGGGTGGCCCCGCGTGTTCCATCTATTCTGCCTTGTACGGCGGCACCGACACGCTCAACATCGGCCGGCGAGTGTACATGTCCGTCGGCGAGATGGCCCTGCAAGCCTCTTCCGCGGCCGATCCCTTCGGCACCGCCGAGCGCATCAACGTCGGTCCGGACAACCCCCAAGAGGCCTGGGACGGCCTGGGTGCCATACGGGTGCTGGACGACGGGCCGCTCTTCACTCGGATCCAGATCCAGACCACTGACGGCGCCTACGCGGCCCTCGCGACCTTGGGAAGTACGTCCTCGACTGGTTGGTACCGCGACGCGATCTATGGAACCGCGACAGACTCGGTCAACAGGGGTACGAGCGGCGGGAATGGCTACGTGAAGTACAACATCACCTACACGTTCTACTACTACGGGCAGCAGACGTTCGCCAAGATCGACCTTGATATCCTTGCCGCCCCCCAGCGTGGGCCGGTTGGATCCGGCTATCCCCGTGAGGCATCGAACTATCTCCGCCCCACGAACGTGAACTTCAAGAATTACGGCGATTGGCCCCACCTGATGCAGCTCGTTGACGGTAACGGCGGCACCACCACGCCCTTGGATCGTAAGTCGTGGATCGGCTCGAAGTATTCCCCCGACGGGGTGACCGTCTACAACATGCCCATCGCGGACCGGCGCCGCGACTACCCCCTGGAGCCCTGGACGGCCTGGTACGCGTCCACGGGCACGACGAACCCGACGATCGGCATGATGGCCGTCACGAACAGCATCGGCTGGGAAGTGACGTCGCTGGCGGTCTCAGGCATCGGGTACAATTCGCTGCTCCAGCAGATCCTACCCGAAGGGCACCAGGGCGACATCTTCACCCTCCAACGCGGGAGCGTCTTGAATTACGAGTATTATATGCTAACGTCCGCTGGCGGCACGAACTGGACGGCGCAGCAAGACATGTGTAAGCGGATGAATGACCGCGTGTCGGTCGCCGTTTCGTCCGCCGAGCTCTTCTCCCAGAACTCGATGTTCATCCACACGGACGACCTGGACGGGAACTTGCTGCTCGGCACGCGCGTCCGCTTGTACGACTCCGTGAACGCGCTCGTCCGCGACGAGCTCGTCGACAGCAACGGGAACGCCACCTTCCTCGGTCTCGTCGACGGCACGTACACGGTTCGGGTTTCCTTCTACACGCCGAACTTGCTGAACGAGTACGTCGTCATGAGCGAGACATTGGCGCTCGACCACTTGATACCGGCCCAGCGCATCGTGTTCCGCGACTACAACTGCAGCGTGGCGAGGCTGGCCTTTGACGTGGTGAACTGGGCGAGGGACGACGAGGCGCTCACGGGCGTGCAGATCCGAATCAGGAACGCCACGACCGCTGCGATAGTCGAGCAGAACTTCACGTGGGGCGGCTTCGTCGACTTCCATCTGTACACGACAGGGGTGACCCAATACGGCCTCGAGTTCGTCTACGGCGGGCAATCGCGGGTGGCGAACGTCACGAGCCCGTACACGCTCGCTGGCAACACGAACTTGAGTGTCGGTCTCGCCATCGACACCACGGCGATAACGATCGCGGCCCAGAACTCGTCGATCACCGTCGGGCAGACCTACCAGGTCGCATTCTACTACCACTTGTCCGGCAACACCACCGCCCGGTACAACCCGAGCTCGGTGACCGTGAGCACGCAGTTCGACTCTGACTACTGGACACCGGGCACCGATTACTCGTGGTCAGTCTCGTCGGGGCCTCTAATCACCCTCAGCTTGCTCTCGGGCGCTGGCACGCGGCTCGTGAACTCCGGCCTCTACTCGGCATACGTCCACGCTGCCAACAGCACCGTGGAAACGGCCACCGAGAAGGTCTTCATCGTGGTGAACCCGGTCGGGTCGAGCCTCAAGCTGACGCTCAACGACACGGCGAGCTCCTCGATCCAGGTATCCCGTGGCGAGCAAGTGCTGCTGGAGGTCGACTACATCGACTCGCAGACCAGCGGTGACATATTGGGCGCGACCGTGAACTACACGCTGAGTGCCATGACTACGGGCGTTATCTACAACGCGGGTTCGGGCAACTACTCGACCACCATCGGAACGAGCACGCTGCCGTTCGGGACGTACGTCGTGACGGTACAAGCATGGCGGCAGAACTACGACCTGGCGATCACCTCCTTCGTGATCATCGTGTATGCCCGGCCGGCGTCGGTCGCGTTGAGCTCCCAGGGAAACTCGTTCTTCGGCGAGAACTTCACGATCGAGATCGACCTCACGGACGGCATCAACGCGTCGGACATCAATTCGTTACCCGCCCGGTTCGATGCGAACATCAAGGAGACGGGTGCCTGGGGAAATGTCACCGGTTCGAACGGCCAATACACGGCGACTTTCGCGGGTTCCGACTTCACGAGCCTCGGCACCTACACCGTGCAAGTCAACTGGACGGCGCCCGACTCGATACCCTATTACCAGTCCGTCAAGTCGTCCATCCTCGTGCGTGTCGTTCAGCGCGACTCTCTCGTCACCTACGATCCGGTCGGGAACGTGGCATTCGGCGAGGTGGTTCAAGTGAACCTCCGCTACGAGGATGGCATCAACGGCACCGGGATATCTTCCCACACGAACATTACGAGCATCGGGGTGAACGCCACCGTAGAAAATCTTGGCAGTGGCGTTTACCGGGCGTCGTTCAACACGGGGGATCTGGGAAGCACCACCGGCACCTACTATGCCAACATCTCGCTCGTGTACAACCAGAGCTTCTCGCCCTACTACGAATCCCACTGGGCAAACGTCAAAGTCGTCGTCGTGAACCGCCCGACGCAGCTCATCGCCGATGCACCGGCGGCCGTTGAATACGGGCAAAACGCCACCTTCTCGGTCTACTTCACGGATCTCTTGAACGGGTCGCGGTTGTACGGTAGCGGGATGGTGTCTATAACCAGCGGGAACACTACGATCGGCGCCGTCCTCAACGTGGACAAGTACGACGTCTCGGTCAACTCGACCTTCTTCGGAGCGACTGGCGTCTACTACGTGCCCATCACGGCGACGTGGACTGGCGGCTCCCCGTACTACGCGAACAACAACGTGCTCGTCAAGGTGACCGTCGTGCAGCGGTCGTCGCAAGTCTCCTACGACTCGCTGGCACCCACGCCGTACATGGACAACTTCACGTTCTTCGTCAACTTCAACGATGGCATCAACGGGAACCCGATATCCGGCGCCACGATCTCGGCCAACCTCACGAACCCGACCCACATCACGTGGAGCCCGGTCTCGCCGGGGCGGTACGCGGTCTCGATCAACACGACGGAGATCTCGGCGGGCCTGGGGGACAACTTCTTGCTGGTGACCGTCGCGGCACCCGGTGGCACTCCGTTCTACGCGGGTGGGCAGATCGTGCTCCGGCTTACAACCACCGACCGGCCGACCGTGCTCTCCTACAGTGGTTTGCAACCCACCCCGCTGAACGTGGACGTGGTCTTCACCATCACGTTCCGGGACGCGCAACTGGGGACGGGAATTTTCAACAGCGTGTCCGTGACGTCACCGACTGCGAATATCTCCTTGACGCCCGCGCCAGTGAACCAGATGAACGGCAACTACCTCATTACGATCCACGATGCCGGCCTCCTCACGGTCGGATCGCACGTGGTCGTGTTCAACTTCGATGCCCCCGCCTTGGCTCCATATTACCGTGACAATTCCATCAGCATTACGGTCGAGATCACGGCACGGCCGACTCAGATCGTCTACGCGGGCTTGGTTCCGACATCGTACGGGGAATCGTTCGATTTCACAGTTCAAGTGCAAGACGCCTTGCAGCCGAGTGTCCTGATCCAGGGCCTGGTTGCGGGCGACTTTGATTGGAACGCCTCCTACACGTTCGTTGGAGAGACGTCTGGCAACTACAGGTTCCGGATCGGCACGACGCAGTATGGCGCGATCGGCACGGTCAAATACCAGATAAACGCGTCCTTGACCGGCAACTACGCGAGTTCGTACGCCATCATCCCATTCACGGTCGTCAACAGGGCGGTCGCCCTCTCGCAAGGCTCGCTGTTGCCCGTGTCGTTCGGCGAGGACGTCGTGTTCGAAGTCACCTATGCGGACGGGATCAACTCGACCGGCCTCGTCGGGCGCGAGACCTACCTGACCACGGTTCCGGCCTTCTCGAACAGGCAAGAAGTCGGATCGGGGGCCTACCGGTTCACGGTCGCTGCATCGAACTTCGCTGCCCTGGGTTCCTACTCTGTCCAGGTGAATTCGGTCTGGCCTGGCGGGATACCACCGTACTACGCGGCTGCCAACATCACCGTGCCGGTCAGCATCGTGCCTCGCGGTGCAGGATTGACCGCGGACAAGGAGTCGAACGTGCAGTTCGGCGAGAACATGACCATCAATATCTCGTTCCAGGACACGGTGAACAGCAGCTACATCAACCTGCCACTCGCTCAATTGCTCGTCTCGGTCGTCGGCTTCTCCAACGTGACCATCGTGAAGACGGGAGCCAGCGGCATCTACCAGGCGAGGATCAGCACGCTCCAGCTCCCCACGACAGGTACATACACCGTGAGCGTGTCGACGGTCTGGACGGGCAGCCCCTACTACTACAACGTCTCCCGCACGGTCTCGGTGGTCGTGTCGCAGCGGAACGCGATGCTCTACCCCGGTGGCGAGATCTACCAGCCGAGGGGGTACAACGTGCTCTTCAACGTCTCCTTGTACTACATCGACGTGGTGAACGGCTCGACGATAACGAGGGTGTCAGACGTGCTCCGCAACGTCTCGGCCAAGGATCACCTCGGATCCCCCATACCGGCAGTGAACTCGTCAGGGACGGTCATCGGGTACAGCGCGAACACGGGGTGGTACGCGACGTTCAACAGCTCGCACTTCGGGAACCCCTCCAACTATGCTTACGTCGTCACCATGCAGTTCAACTGGTCGTCGTCCGCGAAGCCATTCTACCTGAACCGGGTGATCACGTTCAACATCACCGTGGATGAGGCGAGGACGCAAGTGATCGTCGTGGCCGGTTCCTTCGTCGCGATGTCCGGCCAGAACCACACCCTGACGTTCCAGTACATCAACAGCGAGAGCGGGCAAACAATCTCGGGCGCGACAGTCTCGGTGAACGACACGCAAGCACCAATCCTATACGGCGGTTCCTTAATCTGGAATGGGACAGCTGTTCCAAGTGGCGGCGGCGTCAATTACACGGTTTCGTTCAACGTCACGGCTCTACCGGAGAGCCTCCACTTGTTCAACATCACCTTCAGCCTGACCAACTTCAACACGGTCACCTACGTGTTCACGCTGGTCGACACATCGCTCGCATCGGAACTCGTCACGGACTCAATCCAACCGAACCGTGTTCTAGGTCAAGCCGTTAGCATCTTGCTGGCTTACCGGTACCAAGGTTCGACCAACCCGATCCCCAACGCCGTCTTGAACGTATCGAGCAACGTTTCTTCGGTCTTCTGGGCGCCGGCGGAGTACAGCGTCTCTTACAACGCGGGCAAGTATAACCTGACCATCCTGAACACGGGCGAGTCAGCGCTGCGCATCAACAGCTCGGGCTTCCACCAGATCTACGTGACCATGTACTCCAACACCACGGAGTCGCGGACAATCAACGTGCAGTTCGAGTTGCTCCAGATCCCGACGAACATCACGCGGGTCTACTTCAACGGGACGCGTTACGTGAACGCGCTGCCCTCCTACTCGACGCAGATCACCAAGGACGTGAACATCACGGTCGATTTCGTGCGGCTGTTCCCGGCCGCGGCCAACATCACCACGGGTGCGACCGTCTTCGTTACGAGCTCCTCGCTATCGTCGAGCCAGTACTTCAGCCCCTCGGGCACGCAGTACCGTCTCATCTTACCCGCCGCTGCGCTGGGTGTCGGCACGCACTTTTTGTTCGTCATCGGCCAGCGCACCAACCACCAGCAGAGCACGAAGTCCATCCAGATCGTCGTGACCCAGGTGTCGACGAACCTGACGCTGTTCCTGAACGGCACGTCTAACTCGAGCATACAAGTGAAGTACGGCCAGGCCATCAACGTGTCAGCGCTGTACCAGAACACGGTCGACAATGTCTACATCACCGACCTCGCGACGACGGTCACGCTGACCGGCGGCTCCGGCGGGACGACGAGCTGGAGCTTGACCGTGATGGGCGCATACTGGCGATGCTTGCTCGATTCCAAACTCCTCGGCCCGCCAGCGAGCTACACGATGACCCTTTCCGCGAGCCGAGCGAACTATACGACGTCATCCAAGGTCTTCACGATCCAAGTGGTCGAAATACCCACTACACTGGCGGGGATCAACGCCAGCTCGTTGACCGTGAACTGGAGTGCCACATTCATGATATACGTGTCATACCAGGACTATCTCGGTGTCCCTGTTCCATCCGCATCCGTGACCTCGAGTCCGTTCGCGAACTCGACCGGGGGCTTCAACGGGACGCACTACTGGCTCGGGTACAACTCGTCAAGTTTCGGGCCACCCAACATCTACAATCTGGTTATCACTGCAACGAGAACGAACAGCACTTCCCAATCGATCTCGTTCAGCATAGACGTTCGACCGATCCCGACGAGCTTGGCCACATACAGCGGAGCCACTCCAGCGACGTACTTCATCGTCTTGTGGGGTGATGACGTCGACGTCATCGCTCGCTACCGTGACGTGCTGCACGCTTCGGCGATCGAGGGGGCTTCCATCTCTGCTGGTTCCAAGAATGGCAGCATCATCTCTGCGATCTACGCGGCAGGTGAGTACACCCTCCGTTTCAATTCGACCCTACTAGGTGCGCCTGGCGTCTACATTGTCTCCCTAACGTTCAGCAAGGCTAACCACGACTTGAAGGCATCCGCGATCACGATACAAGTCGCGGGCCCGCAAACCCAGTTGATCGTGTCGGACATGTCGGGCTCACCATCGGGCAGCTTTAATCTGGTATACGGGCAATCGCTCTCGTTCATGGTTAGGATGCGTGATGCAAACCACAGCGTTGACTTGAACTCCTGGTCGATCAACGCGAACCCGAACAGCACGTCGCGTTCCTTCTCCTTCCCGAACTGGACGATGACCTACGATGGGCTCACGCCCGGGATCTACACGATCTCGATCACCGGACAGAAAGAGAACTACACCCTGGCCTCGGCGCTGGTGACGGTCATCGTGGATCAGGTCGCTACCCGGTTATACTCCTTCGCATCGAGCGGTGGGATGCAATCGGCATTCAGTATGCAGTGGGGGGCGACAATCTCCGTTGTGGTCCAGTACCAGGTGTTCCCGACCGGCGTCCCCATCGACCCGAACTTGATCACTGTAACGACGACGTCGTTCGACAAGCTAAGCGGAGTGCCTACGAAGGATGCGCAAAATACAACGTTCGTGTTCGACGGCACTCGCTTCGTTCCAGGCGTGTACACCATCATCTTCGAGGCGAACCGGAGCCATTACGATGATGCGACCGCGTCGATCACCCTCACCATCAGCAGCATGAACACGACGCTCAACATCGTCGATATCGCGACCGGGTTGCCCTCGTTTTCGTTCGTGGCCACGTGGGGGGCGTCGGTGGAGTTTGACGTGTCATACAACCAGACCGCCTCGACGAACGCGTTCGCGACGATTCCGGGCGTTGTATCGGTCTCCCCTAACTCCACCGCCCGGACCAGCTCGCCAGTCGTCGGCTTGCTGCGGTTGACCTACGACACGGTCCTCTTCTCACCCGGCATCTATTCGATCACGGTCACCGCGACGTACCAGAACCGCACGGCACGCTCGGCAATCGTTTCCTTAACAATCAACCCCGTGTCCACGAGCATCTCGGCGTTCAACTCGGCCAACGCGAACACGACGAGCTTCGACGTCTATTGGAACGAGACCTTGCAGATATCTGTCGTCTACCAAGCGGGTCCGATGAACATCACCCAGGATCCTGGGACCATAATCACGACCACGCTGCCCGCGGTGCAAGCGAACGGCATCTATGGTCGCGTGAACCTCACGTTCTCCACGGTCTCGCTCTCGACCCAGATCTACCAGGTCACGATAACGGCAGGCCTTGCAAACTACACGGCTGCGTCCATCTCGGTGCTCATTAACGTGCAACAACGGCCGACAACAGCGATGGTTTATGCGGCGGGCGGTTCGGAACAGTACTCTTTCAGCGCGTACTGGGGCGACGATCTGCTCGTGGACGTGCTCTATACGGACACCCTTTCCGCTAGCAATATCTCGAACGTGGTCGGTACGAGCATCACCTCGGTGCCGGTATTCACCAGCAACATTTCCAACGGCCAGTACCGGCGTTTGCAGTATGCCACTGCCGCCTTGTCCCCCGGGCTCTACTCCATCGTGATATCGTGCACCCGCTCGAACCATGCATCCGCCCAGCAAGTGATCTTGTTGAACGTGCTGTCCATCCCGACCTTGACCGTTACCTACAACGTGACGAGCGGCGCAAGCTCGTCGACCTTCAAGGCAAAATGGAACGCGGTGTTCCAAATCTCTGTTCAATACAACCGTACCGGGCCCGTTGCGGGCGTCACCGCGGCCACGGCCATCGCGAGCGTCCCATGGGTAGCCGTGAATGAAGCACCGCTCGGTAGCGGCAGGTACGTCTTCACGTTCAACTCGACACACATCGGAAGCCCGGGTATCTACGCCATCACCTTCACGGCGAATAAAACAAACTACGTGACGGGCGCCGCATCGGTCACGCTCGAGGTCATTCGCGTGAACGCGGTGCTCCAGTCGTACGTGTCCGGTGGCGGCTTGCAGTCCCAGTTCTCGGTCGAATGGGGCACACTCCTCACGTTCACGGCCCGGTACCACCTGGTGGCGTCACCGTACACGGGGCTCCATCCAACGAGCGTGGCTCCAACCGGCTTCCCCAATGCGAGCATCACCCTCGGCACGATCGGGAACGGCGAGAACATCACGATGTCGATCAATTCGAGCTGGTTCGGCGGCACGGGCATCTTCACGGCCACGTTCATCATGTCGCGGACGAATTACACCGAGAGCTCGATGCTGGTCACCATCCAGGTCTTGGCACTGGAGACGCGGGTCAACTTGCTCGTGAATTCCACGGTCGCACCGGCCTTCACCAACATCACCGCGTCCCGCCAATATTACGTGCCGTTCGAGAACGACATCACCATCCGCGTTCAGTACCTCACCCAGGCCGGTTCCACGCCGATCGGCGGGGCGCGAGTGATGGTGCGGTTCATCGAGCGGGGCATGAACTGGACCAATTACCCCGGGCCGAACAACCTGATCGTGAACCAGACGGGCGGTTACTACGACCTCACCCTCGACACCTTGACCGACCTCGGCGATTACGGCCAGTACTCGTTCGTCGTCGTCGTTTCCAAGCAGAACCACACGCTCGAGAGCGAACCCTTCTACGTGTACCCGCTCAAGAAGCAGACGCGGCTGGACATCTTCTCGAGCACCTGGCAAAACGTCACGAACGGGCAGCTGTTCACGGTGAATTACACGGGCTCCCTCGTGCTGTATGCGGCCTTCTATGACTTGAGCAAGGCCTCGTACATCAACCAGACCTACAACATCACTTACCTGGCTACCGTGAAGGGGCGAACATACTTGCCCGTGATGAACTTCACGAACGGCACTGTGATGTTCTTGTTCAACACGTCGGTGATGGACGTCGACGTGGGCACGTCCAACTTCGTCTCTTTCACGGCGTCAGCCGGCATCTATAACCCATCCGGCGCGTCCGTGAACCTCGAGGTGGAAACCGTTCCGACCAGCCTTTCCATGTTTTCCGCGACTGGATCCCCCATCCCTGCCGGGAGCACGATCTCGGTGAACTACACGCAGACGTTCACCTTGTTGGCGGTCTTCACCGACGTGCTCAACAACAAGAACATCACCGGCCTCATGGCAGGTGCGACTATCGTCGCCCGGATCTATACCTACCCCGTTGCAGCCTCGTACATCGGTGGCGGAAGATGGAGCCTGTTCTTCGACAGCCTCATGCTGCCCGCGTCTGCCGGTTCAACGCCCCAAGTCATCGTGCAAGCCACCTACCAGAACTTCACGACGGCATCGTTCTCGTTCAACCTCGCGATTCTCGAGGTTCCCACCACGCTGACCGCCTTCATCTACAACACGAACCAATCCCTCTGGCAGCAGATCGTGAGCTCGGCCGAGGTCAACTGGTCAGATACGTTCGAGATCGCCGTGTATTACAACAGCACCCTTACCGGGTCATCCGTCAAGGTTGGTTTCAGCGAGCCTACCATCAAAGCGACCTTCGGCATCCCCTCCCGCACGGAGCCTGGAACCTTCCCTATTAGCGACTGGGGCTATATAGCCATCAACAGTAGCTTGCTTCGCGGCGGAAACACGCACACCATCATCGTGACAGGTAATATGACGAACTACACGAGTGCCGAGTTCCGCTTCAATCTCGTCGTTCTGGAGGTGCCCACGAGGATCTACGTGCAGAACGGGAGCGAATACATCACCAACGGGGACACGCTGCAAGTCTATTGGAGCGACATGCTGAGGCTAAACGTGACCTACCAGAACCTGATCGACGGCCTCAACATAACGACGAGCGAGGCGACGATCCGCGCGGTCGTATTCGGCACGACGATCAACGCTACCAGCATCGGCGGCGGCTTGTGGTCGATCGACATCAACACGAGCCTGATCGCCGGCCTGAACGCGGGATCCACGCCGCAGGTGCTCGTCTCGGCCCGATTGCTGAACTACTCGCAAGCCGACTTCAGCTTCAACCTGCAAGTGCTCTACTTGCCGACCGTGCTCGAAGTATTCATCAACGGCTACGTGGGCCCCGACTTGAACTTCACCTCCAGCCCGTCGCTCCTGGAGACGTTGAACTTCACGGCCAGGTACTTGCGCTTGAGGGACATGGCGCCCATCGGCAACGCCGACAACTTGACATCCGTGCACGTCGAGTTCAAGAACGACACGAACCCGGCCGGCCTGCAGCCGCGGTACACGCTCGTCTGGACGGGCACTCACTACACGTGCGAGTTCCCGCTCGAGTTCGACACGTTCCACTTCTACGACGACATCGCCAAGAAGTTCGCAGTCGAGGCCACCCGCCCGAACTACGAGACCGGCTACAACCTGACCAGCGTGTACATCAAGCCCATCACGGTCGTGCTGCTCCAGAACCGGATCGGCGACACCAGCCGGAACTCGACGCAGAACCTCCCCGTCGAGCCGGGCTCGCGCATCACGTTCGAGGTACAGCTGATCAACAACTACACGGGGGCGGTGTTCCTCGAGATGATGGACCGGATCACGGTCACTGCGCACAGCGTGGACCTGTTCTCGTCCTCCGGCGGCAGCGTCCCGATGGACTACATCGGGAACGGGACGTTCCGTTGCGAGATCCTGTTCCCGGCCGCGAACAAGGTCGACTACACGGTGCGGGTGCGCATCACCATACCCGAGGAGCTGCGCGACCACTACCAGATCCCCGTGGACGCGTACTACTCGTTCTACGCGGAGCAGAAGGGCCAGGGATTCCCCGAGTGGCTGTTCTGGATCATCTTCATCGCCCTCATCGTGGTGGTCACCTACTTCGTGCTCTACCAGATCAGGTTCAAGTACCCGCCGATCATCCGCAAGATACACGACCTTTCCGGTGCCGTGAGGCGTGGTAAAGCTGCGGCGAAGATCCCCGTGCAGCGGGTCACGTCCCGCGAGGAGGGCATCTACAGCGAGTTCGCCAAGCTGCTCAACGAGTACAGCTTCTTGCAGACGCACGCCAAGACCATGGCCGCGCAGGCGAAGAAGGCCAAGCAGAAGGGGTACGTGGCGCCCGAAGCGAAGGACACGCTCGCCAAGGACTTCGACCTCACGGTCAAGGAGAAGATCGTCGAGGTCAAGTCCGTCGCACCGGCCATCTTCCCCAAGGAAGGGCCGAAGAAGGTCGTTGTCGGCCCGCCCAAGGCCGAGTACGTCGAGCCCGAGACGCCCGCCACCGCGGTGCCCACGGCGCCGGCCGGGCCGGGCATGCCCTCGATCCCGAAGATCCCGGCCCCGGGCGAGGCGCCCGGCCTCGCAGCGCCGGTCTCCGTCGCCGCCCTGCCCAAGCCCGCCGCCAAGCCCTTGCCCGCCAAGCCCGCCGTGGCCCCCTCGGGGGGCGAGGGCCAGGAGGGCCTCTACGGCGAGCTGGTCAAGCTCGAGCAGAAGAAGTACAAGGCGCAGCGCTCGCTCCGGGATCTCAAGGCCAAGAAGGAGAAGGGCATCCTGAGCGACGAGGAGTACGAGCAGTACCGGGTCAAGTTCGAGGAGGCGCTCGAGAAGATCAACGAGAAGATCGGCGACATCCGGCGCAAGCTCGTGAACTTCTAGGGGCCATCATCCATCTTTTTTTTCTCAAACGTCCTGTCCTTAACCATACTTCAGTCTAGCGGATAAAGAAAGGAGATGGTTCAAGGAACCGCGCGCCTAGCCGCTCTTGAGTAGGAGCGTCTTGATCTCGTGGGGCTTGGCCGCGAACGTCACGCACGTGACGTGCCCGGAGGCGTCCTTGTCCGTGGCGGCCGACTGCGAGGGGAGGGGGCGCTCGAGGATGTCCGCCTCGACCACATCAGTAACCTTCATCGAGGCGTGGAGGCGTAATGTGACCGCACCGCCCGTGCCCGCGGCCTCGACCACCCGCACGACCCGCCCGTCCCTGTCCTCGGCGTCCTTGATAGCACCGATCTCCGCGTTCTGCCCCTCGATCCACGCGACCTGCTTGCCGTCGACGTCGGGCAAGATTCCGGCCGGTACAATGCACGCCACGCAGCCCTCGTTGCACCAGTGCGCGATCGCCGGGACGAACGGCTCGGACCTGTCGAAATGTCCCTCGTGGGGCACTATCACGTAGTTGAACAAGTGGCACATGAGGTCGGCGTGGGCGGGCGGCAGCTCACCAGTCGCCTTGTAGCGATCTGCCCGTTCCTTGTGCACCCACGACTCGCCGGACGGCTTGGGGTAGAGCGGGCCGCGGACGAGGGTCAGACCGATGCGGTTCCCCTTCGTGTCGTGGCCGTACCGGCCGGTGTTGATGAACGCCACGCCCCACCCCCCGTCCTCGGACGGGACGTCGAGCCAGGTCTGGTGGTACTGCTCCCAGCGGGGCACGTCGTGGTTCGCCTTCGGGTTCGCGAGCCGCTTGATCGTGCCGTAGGGGACCTCCGAGACGACGTGTTCCCCCACGGACGCCATGTGGCAGTCGACCTTGGCCGTGCACTCGCACGTGTGCCAGTCGAGCAGGAACTCGACGTGGACGCCGGGGGAGCCACGTACGAGGGAGATCCGCTGGAGGACCCTCGACTTGCCGTTCTCCCCGGACTCGCTGTCCTCGTTCTGGACGTCGCGATCGACCTCTACCGTCCAACGGACCGGCCCCGCCTCGATGATGGAGACACGGGACGGCGGCGGGACGTCGATGGGCATCTGGCGGTAGCCCGGCGAGATGTTCCATGCCTGTTCCGAGGGGTGCCAGTCGAAGTACAGGTGGAGCTGGATGCCCGGGGAAGCGAGTACCTCCCTCCCGAGCTTTTTATCGACGATGGACGTGATGTCGCCGGTTCGCTTGCTGACCCTCACGACGTGGAAACCGTTCTCCACCACGACGTCGTCGCCCTCGTCCTCGGCCTTGGAATCGGGCGGGCCGCCGGGCGGGGTGTCGTCACTGAAGGCCACGCGGCGGAACGCGTGCTGGGGTGCCGAGACCTTGAAGAGCAGCCGGCGGGGCCGCTTGACGAACAACGGGTCGAGGCCGAGGGAGTCGGCTTCCACGAGCTGCACTGGCACGGTCTCGCCGTCGACGATGGCAGCCTTCGGGGAGGCCACACCCCCGAAGGGGACCTCCACGGGCACGTCCGCCACGTCGTGGCCGGAGGCGTTGAAGACAATGGCGCCCGCGGCGGCCCCCGAGGCCTTCGCTTGCCCGCCCAGCAGCGCGGCCCAGGCTTCGCCCTCGACATCGTCGACGAGCGCCTTTTGGTACTCCCAGAAGTCATAGACGTCGTCGTATGCCTCGGGGATGCTCGACCCGGGTAGCACGTCGTGGAACTGGTTGAGAGCGAGGAGCTTCCAGGCGACCCGGAGCTGGCCGGACCACCTGGACGTGTCGACGCCCCGCATGACTGCCACCGCGGCGGCGAACTTCTCCACCGCGCAGAGGCGCCATTCGAAGTACCGGTTCATGCGCTTGACGAGAGCGTGGGTCGTGAGCGTCCCCCGGTGGTACTCATAGTAGAGCTCGTCCGCCCACACGGGCAGGCGGCCCCGCGACCGCTCGAGCACCTTGGAGAAGTAGTCGGTGACGTTCATCCACTCGGCCTTGCCTTCGGCCACGAGGTGGTCGAGGACGGCGACCTCCTCGCCGGTCGGGCCGTGGCCGCCGTCGCCCTTGCCGACGAACATGCCGATCGGCGGGATCTCGTCGGAGTACACGTCAGCTGCCTCCGGCTTGTCAACGCTGTAGTCGGCTCGAAGTGCCTTGCCCGGCTCGAGCAAGCGCCGCACTGGGTCGAACTTGTCATGGCGGCCCATGGCGCCGAACCCGCCGGGGCTGAGGTTCGCGAGGACATGCGACCCGTCGGGCGATTCCCAGAGGAAGTTCACGAACGGGAACTGCGAGTACGAGTTCCCGCAGAGCTTGGTCGTGTGGAAGTACGGCGAGCCGCTCTTCGCGAGTATCTGCGGCAGCGTGCTCGCGAAGCCGAAGCTGTCCGGCACCCACTCGACGAGCGAGACCCGGCCGAAGTGCTCGAGGTAGAAGCGTTGGCCGTGGAGCCGCTGGCGGCAGAAGGCCTCGCCGCTCGGCAGGTGGCAGTCGGGCTCGACCCACATGCCGCCGACGACGTCGAACCGCCCCGCCTTGACCTGCTCCTTGATGTCCTCGAAGAGCTTCGGGTTCTCGTGGCGGATCCATTCGAGCAAGACGGGCTCGGACGCCGCGAACGCGTAGGTCGGGTGGTGCTTGGCGTGCCAGACCGCCTTCTTGAAGGTTACGATGGCCTTGCGGCAAGTCTGCCAGTACCGCCAGAGCCACGCGACGTCGATGTGGCTCTGGCCACAGATGTAGTACTTTCGCTTGGAGAAGTCGATGCCCCGCCAGTTGAGGGCCCATTTCTCTTCGAGGTGCTTCTTGAAGTCGTCCTCGAGGCGCTCCTCCGTGAGCCACGCCTCGGGGTTGTCCGGGTCTGGCTCCACGTAGTCGTTAAACTCGGCGGCAAGGTCACGGGCGTTGCCCGAGTAGGCGCCCTGCTCGCGGTGCACGGGGAAAAAGTCCTTGATGTACTTGGCCATGTGGTTTCACTTCCGCACGTGATGGGTCACGGGTGACGGGTGGACTATTTAACCCGATGGTCTGTCTCGTGAGTATCGGGTACCCACGATGGATGAAAGAAGCAAGAGCAAGGGATCATGGACGGGAAGGCAGTGCCCGCCCAGCCGACGACAGCGCGTCCAGCAGCCTGTCGGCGGGCTGCCTGGGAAGGATGGCACCCAGCACGCGCAGGAGGGCGCGGCAGTCGTCGGCTTGCCGAGCAAAGAACTCGTCGAGCTGGCCACGGCACCTTTCGAGGCGGCCGCACGCGAGCTGCACGAGGGAATCGACCGCATCGCCCGCCTCCTTCTTGAATCCCGCCGAGAAGATGCCCGAGACGGCGGCGCGGGTGATCGACGCGCGCATCACCGCTGCAAGGTTCCCGGCGTGCTGGAGGTCGCCCGCGAGGATCGCGTCCCGCGCCCGCGCCGCGAGCTCGCCGAGTGCCGCCCGCTCGACGATGGCGGGGCGCTCCGTGGCATCGCGATATTCCCTCAGCAAGCGACCTAGCTGGCGGTTCGGGAAGAAGGGTAGCTGCCGTCGGCGAGCCTCGGCGAGCATGACCTCGATTGGCTCGGCATGCCGATACGGTCCAAGAGGTGGCCTCGCTCCCGCACCCCTGTTGCGCGCTGCGAGCAGCGAGCTGATGCGGGCGTTCGTCCTGGCGTACCGGCGTTTCGTGGCCGTGATGGTGCTCGTGAACACGAGGGCGATGCCAGCCACGGCGACGGCGAGGCCTGCCCAACCGCTCGC
>JAFGBX010000109.1 GCA_016932935.1 Promethearchaeota archaeon
CCGGTGCTGAGCCCGTGCTTCTCGGCGATCCCGCGAGCCCGGGCCATGATCTCGGCGGCCCATGCCTTCCGGTCGAGCCGCTTCCCGAGCACGCGAGACACGAGGTCGTATCCGGACTTGGCTGCCACGGGCACGAGGGTGAGGAGGTTGAAGGCCATGATGCGTCGCGTCCGGGGCCGCGGCCCGCTGCCCGCGGTGGCACGCCCCGCCCGGCGTTCTCGCTGATCCAGGGGGCGGTGGCGGTAATAAGCCTTTCACCCGCGGCGCAGGCCGCGTGGAAGCCGCCGGCGGATCGCGACCCGCCGCGCCATGCCCGGCCACCCTGGCCGCTCGCCGGGGAGGGCGCCTTGGGCGGCGATGGGGTGGCTGAGAAAGAAGCGGGGAGGGGCGATCGCCTGGACTCACTCGAGCTGGCAGCACCCGAGCCGCTCGCATTCATTGGCAACAAGGCGGTTCACGAGGGGTTCGAGGCCTCGGATGCCCAGGCATCCGCTCTGAAACGCTCGATCGAGATCGTCGTCACCCCTTGCCTGTGAGGGGGGGGGGCGGTCTTGCCGGGGTCGAGCAGCGGCTCCTTGGCCTTGGCGGCCACCTTCCCGGCGACCTCGCTCGTGGGGATGGCCTGCTCGCGCTGGAATGCGAGCACCCTAGTCGCGGCGCCACACGCCGCGCACCTGCGTGCCTTCATAGTCGGGCAGGTGACGAGGGGGCGACCGCATCTCTTGCACGCGATGACAATCGTGTCCATAGGGCGCCATGGAGAACCAGGCAGTGATAAAGAAAAAATGCAGAGAGCTAAGATGAACCGTTTTAATAGCCTCAATAGATGCTGATAATGGTAGCGATCATAGGTGTACTGGTTTGCAGCTGAGGATCAATTCGATAGACTATAGCAATTCCATTGTAGATGGTCCGGGTGTTAGAACGGTTCTGTACATCCAAGGATGTGACCAGCGGTGTGAAGGGTGCCACAATCCATCCACTTGGGACAAGGGGGGTGGGATTGCGAGATGCGTCGATGATGTAGCTGCTGAGCTCGTGGAGAGATGCAAGAACAAGAAGCTGACGATCTCCGGCGGCGAGCCGATCTTGCAAGCCGATGCAGTCGTCGAGCTTTTGCGGCTGCTCCCTGGCTTCGACGTGGCCCTCTATACGGGCCTAGAATTGGACGCTGTGCCAGGCCAGATCCTGGTAAATCTACATTACATCAAGGTCGGTAGGTATATCGCAAGGGAGAGAACGACTACCGAGGCTTACATCGGCTCGAAGAACCAGCGGTTCATCGACCTCACGAGGGGGCAGCAATGAAATCCATCAATTACGAGCACGCTGCCCAGAGAAAGACCTTCGTCGGGGTCGTATATGACGTTGGCAGTAGAGCGAGGAAGGAATCCATATTAGACGGGCTGGATCCACGCTTCTCGAAATTTCACCGGGAAGGGAGGATGCACATCCACGATCTCGAGGCATATGGGATTACCTATAATTGCTTGAACGTGAACGTGCTGGCTGGCTTCCCCTATGAGGATTTCCATGGTTATTCCAACCTTCGTAAGATGCTCGGGATCTTCGAGCATTTCAAGCGCGTCATCGTCGGGCTGGGAAACGAGCAATCGGGCGGCATCGGGTTCCCAAACTTCGATATCGACCTGGAGGTCATCAGTGAGAGGGTTGGGCTGCCGTGGGACGAGGCCACGCGGACGACCTTGAGCGAATGCATCGACGCCTTCTTGAAATGGATCAACGACGCGCGCGATCGCTGCGGCCAAGTTCAGTACTACGTCACGTTGAACCTCGGCCTCGGCACCGGAGAGAGAGCCCGCTTCGTGACCTCGGCCGTCCTCTCCCGGTTCATGAGATCGAATAACATCAGGCCGAACATCATCTTCAAGGTCAAGGACGGGATAAACCGCCGTGAGGGGAACCCGAACCATGACCTGGCGTGCTTGGCGAGGGAGAGCACCAGCAAGAAGATGATCCCGACGTATCTACTTTGCGATTCGCCACACAACGCGCAACTCGACCCGGTCAAGATCGCCTTGATGGGTTGCAGAACGAAGGTGTATCAAGACGAGCACGGGGAGGGCACCACGATAGGGCGCTCGAACATCGTCTACACGACCATCAACTTGCCTCGAATCGCCCTGGAGGTGACCAGCGAGCACTCGGAGCTTGGCGTAGAGGACATAATACGCGAGTTCGAGGACAAATGGTCGAGCGTGGCCGAGGTGGTCAAGGACCAATTGCTCCACCGGTATCGAGAGATGTGTAAGAACGGTCCCGATGACTTCCCGTGCAACTATGCATTCGACCTCCAGATCACGAGCTTCAAGGCCGTGGCTTCGATGGAGGACGTGTTCAAACATGGCACCCTGGCCATCGGGTTCATCGGTTTATCCGAAGCAATCGACCTCCTTACGGGTAAGAAATACTATTCCTCGTCGGAAAACCACGCGTTGGCCATCCGGATCGTGCGGGGGATGCGGGAGATCGTCGACAAGTACCGTCGTGATCACGGGCTGAACTTCTCCCTGCTCGGAACTTCGGGCGAGTTCATCTCCGGCCGATTCCCCGGCATCGACAAGACCTATTATGACCACCCGTTGATAGAGAAGGGGTTCTACACGAATTCTTTCCACGTCGACGTCGATTCGAAGTTGAACCCGTTCGAGAAGATCGCTTTTGAAGGGCCGTTTCACAAGTATTGTAACGGGGGATGCATCACCTACGTCGAGTTCAAGTCCGCGCCGTTGACCAACGTGGAGGCCATATCGGAGTTGATCGAGCACGCGATCGAGAACGACGTGCATTACCTCGGGTTTAACTTCCCGTGGGACCAGTGCCGGGACTGCCACGCCACCGGGACATTTGACGATTGCACATCATGTGGTAGCAAGGACATCAAGCGGATCAGACGAGTGTCTGGATACCTCGAGGAGGCCGAGTTCTTCACGCCAGGAAAGAAGGCCGAATTGGCGCATCGGAAGCCGAACGTGTGACGAGGAGAAGGAGACCGTGCATGTCGCGATCGAAGGGGTAGATGGGGTCGGCAAGTCGACCGTGTGCGAGTTGCTCGCCAAGCGATTGGGCTTTAAATTCGTCGAGAAGCCGCTCCATTACTTGTTCGACGCCGAGGGGGCTTTCGACAACTATCTCCGCATTCGAGATTACGTCAACAAGCAGACGGACAAGGTCTTCACCGCCTGGTTCTACGGCCTGGGCAACATCTTCTTGTACCACAGGTTCAAGGGCGAGCACATCATCACCGATCGACACTTCCTATCGAACTGGTTCTGGAGCGGGGACGAGGCCAGCCGACCCGTATTCGAGTGCATGATCCGCTTGATCGGAAAACCGGATTTCACGTTCATTTTATATGCCGACGAGGAAGTCGTTGTACGCCGGTTGAAGCAGCGTGATTCGAGCGATTCCGATCTCGCCAAGACCCATCTCGTCTCGGAAGCGTACAAGAAGATGGAGAAGTTCTTATTGGATTACCAGATGAACTATTGCACGGTCGATTCGAGCCATCGAACCCCAGCACAAGTCGTGGACGCGATCATCGAGCATCTCTCTGAAGACCCCTCGTTTGCGCCGATCATCTCGAGAGTTGGGACGACAAGATGACGAAAGTCGACATGAAATACACGAGCCTCTTCTGGAAACTCGGGTACATCGAAGAGCGAACGGACTTCTATCACAAGTCATATCCTGGCGGGTATCGCATCGAGATCGAGGCCGAGAAACAAGAGATCGACTACGGCACGAACGTGGATCCTGCCGAACCGGCCCCTTCCCGCTTGATCGAGCACAAGGACTTCGTGATACTTGAATGCATGAACCGCTTGCTCGAGAAAGGATACGCGCGGGAACGGATACGGATTATCGGAGACGCAGAGAAGCGCAGCTCGTGCGATATCATCGTGTCTGATGGGCGGCAAGATCCACTGCTCGCCTTCGATTGCGTGCAGTGGGGAAGGCCCTTCGAAGATGCGATGGAATGCTTGATTGAAAATCGGTTGCCGTCGATCGGGCGCGCGCGCGCATCGGGGAGCCGGTATCTCTGCCTGTACACGTCGAGGCTGGACGGCGGGTTGCTCGATTACAGGAGTGTCTTGCTACCTTTCACCCGCGGCGGTCGCGATGCCACGCCATATTTCACCGGTGTCTTCGAGGACGGGATAGGCGCGTATCTCCCCATGCCGTCCTTTTCCCTCG
>JAFGBX010000110.1 GCA_016932935.1 Promethearchaeota archaeon
CCCGCGCCGTGACCCCGCCCCCGCCGGGATCGCGTGCGCCACGCGCGGGCCCTGATGATCGGTCAGGAGACAACTCACGGCGGGTTGACACTATAATATTCCGCGTCCCCGAAGAATAGCTGCCGATCTTCCCCGCGCCGCTTTTTGGCCAGGATCTGGCCCAGAGGGACGGCGTGACCCGCGAGGTTCGAGATGATCCCTACCTCCGGCGCCAGCGGGCTTTCAGCCTCCGGCTCGCAGGAGAAGAAGACCCTCCGCCGCCACGGCACGCACTCGGACAGCGGTTTGAGGTTGGCCGGGGGTTCATGGATGATTTCGAGCCCCACTGTTTCTCGTGGGGCATCCACGTCCGGGTCGTAATACTCGGTCGGAACTGGCTCATCCAGGCACGGGACGAGATACCCCTCCTCGTCGTATATGTCGATGTCCGGGTCATACACCTCGTCCGGGGCATCATCGCCGAATTCAGGCACCAAGAATGCTCGGCTCTCCGTGTGGAAGATGTCCCTACTCGCTCGTTCGAGGACGTCTATCTGCGGTTCCATCGGCGCGGGCGGCTTGAGACGTGGCACGGTCGGGGCATCCGTGTTCTCGGTACGATCTGGCAGCCTCAAGAGATGGGCCTTTATCGTTCCCAGGCGTGCCAGCATCCGTGTCTCCCCGCTGTCGTGGTCGATCGCGGGGTTCGTCTCGATCTTGGAGATCAAATCCAAGCATAGACGCCTCTTGGAGAACATCTTGACGATCGCGTGTTCCTCGTTGGCATCCATGTCCAGGTTCAGCAAGTTGCGCAGCAGCAGCCCGATGCTCAGGCCGGCCGCGTCTGACACCTCCCCGCTCTTATACACCTCCCCGAGTGCGACGGCCAAGTCGCTGGCCAACAAGGTAAAGAACTGGTCGCGCAGGGGCGACTTGGAGATTCCTACCTTGTGCTCCGCCTCGGCGATCGCACGGACGGTTTGGGGGAGGATCTGGTACATCAGCCTGGAGTTCTCCGATTGGATGTTCACCACGATGGCGATCGTGTTTTTGGCACCGTCGTAACCGCTAGACGACGTCCTGCACTGGTGCTGGACGACGATCCTATGGGATCTGCCGTCTCGGCGGGCGTATCCGCAGACGACGAGACCCCCGCCGTGGTATTCCTTGGTAGCATCCAACACGGGGAGTGCAGAGAAGGAGATGCCGACACCCGACGCCTCTTGGTTCTTGCTGTAAAGAGGGATGAAGTACAAGCCGTCGACGATGATTCCGTAGTGGCCGGTCTCCTCGTCGAGGCATTCAAGTATGTCGTTTAATGGCGCCATTTTCCACAGCTCCACGAGACCGACTTGAGAGATCACATCTCGGCGACGGGCAAGAGCAGGGCCAAGAACGCCCCACCCGCTGCCATCAACAGGCAAGATATGAACGTCCAGCGGACGATCCCGAACCAGTTGATCACGCCTAGCCCGATACCGAACGACATCAAGAGGGCGCCGGCCACGTACACCAGCAAAGACTTCGACCTGAACAGCCCCAGCCGCCGCAACACGAGCAACGCAACCCCGAGGATGGAGAAGGACACTCCGCAAGCACCCCACGCCATATACTCGCAGAACGGCGAGAGCACCATTGGATACATCCCGAGGCAAGTGTTGTACGTGTTGGCGACGATGAAGGAGCAGCCTGTCGACAGCACTAGCGACCCGACGAGGAGGGTCTTCTCGAAGGGCTCGACCGCGATCACTATAGCGCCGGCGAACAGGGACTCCACGGCAGCTAGGAACAGCCATTCGGACTGGATGGAAAAAAGGAGGGCCGCGAGGAGGAGCCCGACCCCGACGGCGAGCATGCACGCGCCCAACACATGATTCCGTTGCACCATCGACGCCGCCTCGAGAAAAATCACGTGTATGGGGATTCCGGGAGGGACTGGGCGCGCCCATTACGCGTGGGGGCGGCATCGCCAGCGTCCTCCAGCTCCGGGGCCTGATCGGCCTTGGCCACGAATCCAGCCAGCGCCTTCTTGACGGCGAGCTCCATCATCCGCTGTTTTTCGTGTGTGGCCTCTATGGCCTCCAGGAGTCGCGGGATGATCATCGGGTTCTGGGAGATCGCCGTCATCAAAACCGCGAAGTCTCGGATCAAGGGGAGAACATCCTTGGCAGCAGCGCTGGACAGGAGCGTTGCAGCGCGACGCAGCGCGATGATAGAGGCGAACTCCCCTTTCTCGTCCGTTTTCGGAAGGAAGCCATCAAACCAGTGCACGTCCAGGCTCGACTTCAACAGGATCGACCTGGCGCATTGCTTCACGATGTCGTGCGGGTCCGCACCCCCCTTCGAGGGCCCGGGACCCGTGGAGGCATCCTGCAGCTGACCCCGCGCCTCCGGAGCGGGATCAGCCAGTTTCTTTTTCTCGTTGACAACCATTTTCTGCAATCACCTCGATGGTCAATCACGAAAGATCCTTGTACATTCGTTCAGCCTTGCTCCGACGCCACACGTGCGCGCCCACGTCGACATCCGTCGGCCCACCCACTTGCTGGCGCAGTTGCTCGCACGGCATCCACAAGTCCCGCCTGCCCGCACCGAGTTCGTGCGCGCAAACGAAGAGCTTGTGGGTACGGCACATGGTCGCCGATGCGAACCCGCATACGGGGCAACGGAAGCCGCACCAGTCGAGATCGTTGAAAGCGACCGGCACGGCCGACGAAGAGAGCGTAGCTGAACGGTTTTCGACCGACGGCAAGGCTGGTTCGACCACGGCATCGAAGACGTACCTCGAGCCGTTGAACCAGAAACGTAGATGATAGATCCTCAGATCTGCCAGCCTCGTGCCGTCACGGCTGCACACGAACGGCACGACGATGTGGGTTGGTCTCTCGAGCATCAGCGCATCACCACCCCTGCCACCTCAACGTTGGAGGGATGAGCGGTAGGAGAAAGAAAGGGGCGAACACACCCGCCCCGCTGTGGGCAATCAGCTATACAGCGAATCGGGAGCCCCCTCCGCGCGGACCATTCTGGAAGGTGCCGGGGAATCATCCCTGTCACCCGCCGGCGAGGCAGGAACCTCCTGGGGCACCATTCCGACGAGTGCCTTTTTGACGGCTAGCTCCAGAAGCCGCTGCTTCTCGCGCTCGCTTTCCACGGCCTCTAGAAGACGCGGGATGATCATCGGGTTTTGGGTGATCTCCCCCATCAACTCCCCGAGATCCGAGATCATAGGGAGAATATCTTGCGAAGCGGCGTTGCATAACAACATCGCCAAGCGACGCAGCGCCACGATGCTTGCGAATTCCCCCTTCGCATCCACCCTCGGAACAAACCCGTCGAAAAAGTGGATGTCCATGCTCGACTTCGCCAGAATCGCCCTGCTGGCATCCTTCAAAACAACGTACGGGTCGGCGCCGGCCTTCGACGGCGCGGACTTGGTGGAGGCTTCTAGCGGCTGGGCCTGTGCCTCCGGAGCAGGCCCAACCAACGCTTCCTTGGCTTTTGACCTCATGATCGAAACCTTTTCTTTTTACAACCGAAAGACGCGAACAACGCATCCTGTTCACCTCGGCGCCCCATCCCGACGCCGACCTTGCAGGTGCAAGGACCTCCGACACGCAGAGGACGCAATCCGTCCCCGCGCGAGATAGACGATCGCTCTGGTGATCACGAGCATTGCGATGGTAACCATAACCACGACGTGATGCCATTTGGCAGGACGCGGATCCGGCGACGATCACCCCGGCGCCATCAACCCCGTCCCGATCACGCGCCTGGCCACGCTCCTGGGGTTATTAGCCCCATTGTGAACCCTTTTCGCCTGGTTTTTCGAGAGGAGCCACGTTCATCCATTCTCCTCGAGACCAACCCTTTGATGCGGGTGGAGCGGGCCGTTGGTACTCATCGCACTGGGTCATGCTGCACGTTGAACCATCACATGGATGGAGCGTGCAGCACATTTCCAGCGCTCGTACTTGATTCCACAATGAAATATTGGACGATTAAAATGAAAAAAGTATTCTCTTGCTGTGTGGCAATGATCTCAAAAAAAGAGGTAAAAATGAAGAGCATCTATTCATGGAGGCTCATAGATCTTGTCGGGGTTGAAAAAGACGTGAAGGAACATTCCTCCATCCTGGAGGAAAGGTTGATTAACACTTGGGACGGTCTTATATGGTATCTTTTAGTATCATATCCATGAAAAGGTGGTTCAAACGCCGAAGGGGGAGCGTCTTGAATTCTTCTATTCATACATCCATGGGAAGGTCTTCGTCTTGCATTTCGACCAAAACGGCGCATTAACTTATTACTCTATGGAGCCAGAGGACTGTGGCTTGAGTTTTACCAGCTGGAAGCAATCGGCAAGGGATAATAGGTTGGATGACGTCTATTTCGTTTCTATTATGGACAGTTTCAAGTCCTTTTGTCAAGTCTGGATCTCCGCATCGTTAGCATCAAACCCGAGTGGTAACGCGATTTTATTCGATCCGAAGGAGCAGAGATTCCTTCCGCTTGAAAAAAAAATACCAAGCAGGTGTGCTACTGCCACGAGCGCCATCATATTGATGGTATTCGTCCATCTATCCCTTTCCCCCATCGGGGTCGTGATTCGTGACAGCGCTTATCGGATGATCGAGGAGGTTGTGGGTGACGTGCATGGCTGCGAGTTCAAATTCGACTCGAAGAAGATACGAAATAAGAAAGGAGATGTCGATGTTGCTTCCCTTGAGGAAGTTGAAGAGAGCAGGAATGCCACGGTCAACCTAGAAAGCGCCATGAGTTGGGAATGCTCGAGAGAGCATGACCCGGTCCAACAAGCGACGACCATTCGTTATGGTAAAAGATGTCCAGCTTGTGACAAACTCTTTCCGCAGAAATTGGACGATTTCAAGTATCGAAAGTTGCTCAAGGCTGAGATCAAAGCGGCCTACATGAGCAAACACATAGGAGGAATTCTCAATAAGTACAAATCGAGCATAGTCCCTGTGCTCACCAAGACTTGTGCATTACTCGACGATATCGTTGGGATCTGAACTAAAAAAACACCGTGGGTTGAGAATAACATGCAGAATGGGGTCAGTATGGAGAGCATCGAGGAGACATTCCCAGCACCATACAGAATGCTTTTCGAGGTCGTATTCAAAGCCATTGGGGATGCTGAAAATCCCGACATCAACAAGGTTTTTTCAAAGACCATCAGTGAACTCGAAAAAATAGACGATGGGATAGATGAAGTGCTCTGGATCGCCTTGCACTTCCTGTGCCCAACTCGGGATGAGGTCGGGAGGATTGCTGAAGAAATCATCGATTTTAAAAACCAATTTAGGGAACAAACAAAGAGGCTGCCTAGTGGTATCACCTCCGGCATCATTGAATCCCCCCCTCTTGTTATGGTCTTAAAGCACTTCCAGGAAAGGATTGCGGATTTTGGTGTTCTTTCGGGTGTATCAGAATACGAGGGAAGGATTCTAGATATCATTTCGAAAGGATGGCCCGATCTGCTGGTGATTGTTCAATCATACCTTGAAGGATTAAAGAAGGCACATCCACTCGCTCCTCCATTCGATGCGAATGACGGCTTGAACGCAACGGAACTAGTTAATGCTATTTACCTTTCTCAGTACATTAGCTATAAAGATACATACAACGAGCGCCTATTGGGGGCTTCAAAAATCGATAAGGAGAATGCGATAGCGCGTTCAAGAGGCGATGCTGTTCCCTTTGAACTCCATTTCCTTGACACAAGCCCTCGTGACAGGTTAGAAACGGATCTCAAAACGGCAGCGCCAAGTCCGCCTCCTCCCGTGCCTGCGCAACCGATCTACGCTCATGAACAACACAACATTGTTGACATGTGTGCCAAGATTTTGGAAATTGTCGAGGACGTGCAAAAAGATGTTGAGAAAAACATTGACAATTATGGTTCTCAAGATGTGGAGGACGTTCGTGGAAAGATCTACGAGACTCAACAACGGTTTGACATAATCGACCAAAGTTTACGCCCTGATTATGGTAAATCCAAGGGAAGGATCAAACAAACGATATAGAACGGAGAATGGATAATGTCATTCAACATCCGGATAAAGACCAAGGACGCTATCGTGCTCTGCGCCAACAGCTATCTTCCTCTCATGAAGTCCATCGTGAGGGTTCAGGACACGTCGAATTTCGCCAAGGGTAAGCAGAACCAGATCGTTCTCGACAAGGATAACCTTGACGTGATAGAAGTTTTCGACAAGCTGCTGCCGCGCGTCAAAAAGCTCTTCAACATCGAGGATTGGAATGTCGGGTTAAACATCTTCGGTTCCATGACCTTCAACGTAGTGGAGGTGACCAAAGAAAAGGCGGGTGTTTCCCGTTGGGACGTGGATCAAATCTGCCGGGAGATCCCGGCCCGCTTGAACCAACTCGTGCAACAAGATGGGCGGGCGATGGTGGACAAGAGGAACCTGTTATTGCTGGTCTTCGGCCAATTCTTTTACGCGGACACCTTCAACGACAGCAAGAAGGCAAGATTCTCTGTTTTCGGAGGGGGTGCTGACAAGAGAACCGGGGAACTTCAGCACTTCGACATCGACCTCCCATTCTCCCCTTCTCACGGCAGAATCAAGGTGATCTCCTCTTACGCTAAATACTTCTCGAGGATATTCTTGCGTTATGCGTTGAATCGATTCCCCGAGGGGGCGTCTGATCCCGAGCCCACCCTCAAGCAGTTCCTTGTTGATTACTTCAAAGAACAACTCGCATCAGACGTCAAATCGTTCTTGCACAAGATCCTGGGCATTGTGAAGCAACACGATATGGTCAATTCCACCGAACCGGTGCTGAAAGATGCCCGGGATTTTTTGAAGATGTTTTTCCTCATCTTCGTCCGAGCCATGATGAAGGAATGCAACAACCCTCGTATTACCTCGCTAACTCTATGGGACACCATTGAATACATGTGGGATACACACTTCCTAAACGACCTCGACCAGGTGATTGAAGAAATCTTTCCTCTGGTTGGTATCAACGGGTTCTCGAAGCGGCTCGATGTTTTATTCGAAGAATACTCAAGCGAGATGATCTCAGAAGGTGATGACAAGGATCGCAACACCCCCGTGAACGCGGCCGCCGAGGCAGCCGAAGGCCAAGAAAACGATGCACTTGCGAAGCGTATCACGTCACTGATAGACGATTCGAGGCCAGGGCAAAAGCATTTAATTAATCTCGTGCACACGGCCATGTTCTTCTGCTGCCGTGTTCCGTATGCGATGCTCATGATTAAAGGGGACGAAAAAGACGTCCCCGAGAGCATACCGGGCTTTGCTTGCCCGCGCGGGACGCGTATCGTCGATCAAGTCATCGGGGGATATAACGACGAGGTCGAGGCCGTGCTCAAGGAGGTGATCTCGGACACGGTCTCGAAGGCGAACGAAAAAATAAAGGACAAGCCCGAACCAGTCACGATCTCGTTCACCGGCGACGAAATAAAGGAGATCATCAATCAGATGAAACCCAAGTACCAAGCTAGGATATCGTGGAAGGTGGACTTCACCTCGATGAGCGTGAACATGGCCGTCGATTTCGCACGGTTCCTTTTCGAGGCGTTCAAGCGGGAGTCTTCCTTCCTTATAGGCATTCCATACACGGATGACGCGTTCCAGTGTGTCGTGATTTCAAAGGACGGAGGATACAAGGTAATCGAAGGAATTTAAAGGGGGGTGGATGGCTCTATGGAAGAATCTTCCGTGTCGACACGGGATAGGATTGCAGCGATCGTCAAGCAAGGGGAAGCATGCGTTGCAAAGCGCAAGTATAAAGAGGCGATTGGCCGGTTCAAGGAGGTACTGCAAGACGAGCCAGAACATGCGGAAGCCATAACGAATCTCGCCCTTATCAATGCACGAGTTGGCAGGTGGGCCGACGCCCGTGAACATGCGAGCCACGCATTGAAGATCGATCAGCGGAACCACCGGGCTCATTTCGCGATGGGTTGCGCGTTCGACGCGGCGAAGGACTTTCGATCGGCGATCGAAGCATACAAGGAAGCCATCATGCTCGACCCAGACTTCGAACCAGCGTGGTATAACCTCGGCAATTCCCTCCTCGAGGTAGTGGAAGTCGAATGCATCGACGCGTTCAAGCGGGCGACCGAGCTGCGCCCATCACACGACATGGCTTGGAAGAAGCTCTTGCACGCACTCACCCTCTGGGAATCGAAATCGGCACCGATCTTGTTGAAGGTCCACCTTGACAAGGTCAAGAACGCACCGGTGCGGCGAGAGGTGGAGCACAAGCGGGCATACGACCTGTACAACATGGACAACCAGAGGCGCGTGGGAGGCCCCACGGGAAGCCACGCTGCCGGCGGTCGACCCGCCGGTGGCATCGGGCTAATAATTGCGGGGAGCATCTTCATGGGCCCCCTGTCGATCCTTTCGTTCTCGTCGGCGAGCGTGAGCTTGACATGCTTCGTGCTTGCCTTGTGGTTTTTGCCCTTCATCATTCCTGGCACCGCGATCATCAGAGGATGGGAGGTGAGCGGCGTTGGCAAACTTGTCTATTCTATCATCGTGGTTGGGATTGCTTGCATGTTACTGGTCACGTTTATCTTCATGGCTATCTCGGGAATCAATTCGATGGACGCCGTCCTTGCCTCCAGCTTCTTTCCCATTTTCGGGCTCGGGATGCTCGCTGGGTTCGTCATCGTGATCATCGTGCGGCTTGCGAGTTTCCTGAGGATCTCTTGAGAAAGGACGACTCACGATCCGGCTCGGTAATATGGTCGAATCTGGCACGTCTTACCTCGGTTTTCTTTATTGCCATCAACGAAGTCAATACGATCGCCGTGTCCGTCGACCTCACACTTCAGTTCGTTGTGGTGATCGATGAGAGCGCCCGGCTCGCGTTCTGATGGATCGCTCACCTCGCCACGTCGTATCCCCGCATCGCGCTCCGCTGGCACGGCAGCTTTTTGGGTGGGAATACATCCATCGCTGGTGGAATGGGGGGCGGAAATAGAAGGAAGGGATTGATCGGCATGCCGGGGCGCCGCGCCCGCTCACGCGAGCTTGCCCATCCGCTTCAGCACGACGAGCCCGATAGCCGCGATGGAGATGACCATGACCAGCATCGTGGCCAGTGGGTCGAAGCCTGGAATCACCGGTTGGACTTCCATGTGCTCACCTCGTTCACCGTCACGCCGCCTTTGCTTTTGAACCTTCGCCTTGGCGCTTCTGGTCGGGAGGGCGCTTGATGGGCGGCGAAAAGCCGTTCCTTCCTCGCCTCGTGGCGAGGAAGGCGGTAGGTTGCGGGCCTGAGAGACCAACCAAGCTAGTCGTGGCGTGGGCCGGCGCCCTCGTCGATGGGGAGCACCCGCTTGTTCGTGGGCAGGAACGCGAACGCGAGGCCCAGGATCGCGATGCTCGAGACCGGGATCACGACGACCTCCGGATGGCCGACCGTGTACGCGTTGAACCCGCCACCATATTTCAGGAGGCACAGCACGATGATCGCCAGGCTGATGATGGCCATCAGCACGAGGAAGTTGTTCTGCCGCTGGAGGGCTTCCCGGTCGATGCCGGTCTTGAGGAGCAGGGTCGCCTTGGCGAGCATCACCAGCGCGACGACCAGGGCGCCGATGCTCGCGACGCCGGGGATCGAATTCGGGTAGAACATGATGCTATCGCCCCAGAAGGTGTTGAACTCCATGACGAGATAGCCGAAGTCGACGTTGAAGCCCTGGTGGTGCTTGTAGATCTGCACGGGGAGGCACAAGAGGCACGCGACCATGGCCGCCGGCTCGGCAATGAGCAGGGCGATCCGGGACTTGTTCTTCGTTGCGGGCACGACGTACCACCGGGTCCGGTAGATGGCTTGCTACGTGCTTCGATGCTTAAAAGGTCGCCGCGCCGAACCGCATGGGGGCGTCCGGGGATCGGAACGGTCGAAGGGGGCGGGAGGAGCGGCGGGATGGCGTGTTTCTCGACCAGCCCCCGTGCACGACCCTGGGCAAGAGTCTGGCGCGGGAGGGGTGGCACGCGCGGGATCCTCCGTTACCTCCTCCTCCCGTCCTCGCTCTTGAACCCGAACGCGACCCGACGAGCTGCGCACTCTCCGCGCCTTTCGGACGTAAGCGGAAGGTCGCTGCCGCTTCTCGGACGTAAGCGGAAGGTTGATGGCGCCGGTGGTGGAGATCGCCTCATCACCAGACGGAGACGATATCGTGCACACTACGATAAAACGTTCGATTACTTTCTGGCTTGCCCTGGCCGCGGCCGCCACGTTCTCGATCTTGCTCACGCGCGCCGCGCGCGTGACCTCGCGCGTGTCCTTTTCCTTCTTTTCACTTCCAGCTCGAGAGCCGGTCGCCTCCTTTCTTGTCCAGTTCGAAACGGCGTTGCAGTACAAGGGGAAATTGCGGGCGGGAAGGGACAGGCCTCGTGCCACCTCTCGTGGGAACCTCCTCGCTGTATGGCTATCGCCATCGCCATCCTCAAGGCCTCCTAGAGCTTGATAAAGCACCGGATCCAAGGCGATCGCATGAAGCAAACCACCAAGACGATCCTGGAGGAGGTCATCTTGCTCTTCTCGTCGATCCTCGTCTTCCGCAGTGGCTGGACGTTGCTGGATCGAGTGCCGTGGTTGCACGAGGACGTTGCCTTGTGGATCATGCTCGTCGCGGGCTCGGCCGTCACGATCGTGGCCTTGTACCTGCTCAACAAGCAAAGAAAGAAGGAACCGGCCGTGCATGACGCTTGAGAAGGCTTGTTGACCCCGCGGGTCTACACGAGCTGGCGGACGAATTCCTCGAGCGCTGCGAGGACGAGCGGAAAGATGATCCCCGTTGCCAGTTTCGCAAAGATGGACTTTGACAATGGAAAGACCTTCATCGCATCCGTCTCGCGGAAATTCTCCATCAAGACATTTACCTTCATGGCGAGCAAGATGTCCGACATCTTGTCCGCGTCGCATTGTGCTTCCTTTCCCTCCTTTTCCTTCTTGAAGAACATGTCGAACATGTTCTGGTACCTTTCTCCGGATTCTTTCATGAGATCATCCTTTGCCGCCTTAGCTTTCCTGTAGATCGCCACGGTCGGATAGATGAACGCTACCAAGAAGAGAAGGACCACGAGCCCGATCGAGAAGATGAGCATGTAACTCAAAAGAAAAGTGAACATATCTGACAGCAGACTGACCATGTTGGTCAACCATGGGATGATCAAGGAGATGGTCGTGACAAGCAATGCCGTCTCCACGGCAATTTCTCCGATCCCCCCCATCCCGCCGAACCCGTCCTCGTGGAGCGTCCACAGGTGAACCTTGATTTTCTCATCTTTCAGGAATTTCTCCGCGATATTGTTTGTTATCACGACGCATCTCACGATGGCGCAAGACAGGTACACTACCAGAATGAAAACAACAAACCAATTGATGGTCCAGAGCCATGTTCTCATATCATTCCAAGATTGGCCGACGTTATACAGGTGTGCCATAATGGCCATGAAAGAACCGAGGAGCCCTGCGATGCCCATGATGGCTGCATTCTGTTTTCTTGAGAGCTTTGTATGTTGCATGAGAAAACTCTGGAAGTCGTCCATGACCACGATATCCTTGTACCTTAACAGCTGGAGCTTCTCAAAAAAATCGAAGAGGGTTTTTTTTGTCCAGCGATAGTACCCGAAGGATGCCAGGTCGATGAAGATGTACAAGAACGCCATTCCCATCACGGTCAACCAGGTAAAATCGGGCAGCCACGGGTGCGGCGCCACCAGCATGAGGAAGAGTGCATAGATCGACGGGCTGGCGAACAGCAACAACCCTCCAATGGGGTTTTTTCGATAGATTTTAGCGACCGGATCGATCTCACTGGCGGCCTTGAACATTTTAGCATTCTTCGGGTCAGGCTTTTCCTCGTGTCCTTTCTTTTTCGTGGTCAGAACGGTTCCACAATTCTTGCAGAAATTGCTGTCAGCTTCGTTCGTTATTTCGTTGATATAATTGCATATGCTGCATGTAAGGAGGTTTTTCTTCTCGGCCATTCTCACTCCACACTCTCTCTCTTTCGATAAACGATCAATTCACCAGGGATTTTGTCCCCGATGATGCATTATCTATCTACGGTCTCTTAAGAGTTTTCGAGAGCCTCGCAAGGCTCGCGGAACGTTGAAGTGTGTATTGCCCAGTTAATCTCAAGAGTTGGGCGCCTTCGAGAAAAAAAAACACTTGGAACGCCATGCCCCTCTCGGCTCATTCCACAGGGAGCCCGTCGAGCTGGTTCCACTTGTGCCAGAACTTCCGGTAGCGCCCTTGTGCAGGCGTGGTGACCGGCGTTTGCCTGACCTTCTCTATCCACGCGGTCGTGGCCTCCATGGCCTCGGCGAGCATGTCGTGGGCTGCCTGCCGCAGGTCTTGGCGTGCCGCGCCGCGGGCGACCAGGTCCCTCGCCTGCCGGGCGAAGCGTGCCTCCAACCCGTCCCGTTCCGCCTTGAAGGCCGCGAGCCTGGCCGGGTAATCCAGCTCGACCAGGCGCTTCAGCAGCTCCGCCCGCCACCACGCGGAATCGTCGCTGTAGGTGCCCGCCGTCTTCCCGCCGTAGTCCCCGATGCCCGCGGGCATGAAGACGGGCTTGAAGAGCGAGACGCAAGGCGACGAGCTCGCCGTGACAAAGTGCGTCTGGACCGATGCCCCGATGTCCGAGACGAGGCTGCTGGTCGTCTGGGTCGGCACCAGCGTGCCCGACGAGTGGATGCACAGCGAGTGCATGGAGCTGTGCTTGTCCGGACGCCAGCCTTCCCCTGGCGGGCCGTGGTTCCTCAAGACGCCCATCATCGTTTCCGGGGTGATCTTCCCAGCCGCGTCCTTCAACAGGCCCGTTGACAGGCACATCCTCGGCACGCCCTTCGCCCCCCACTGGACGAGGTGGAACCGCGGGCGGTAGTGCGTCTTGAAGTCGAAGTCCCCCGCCACCTTGCACCAGCCCGCCTCGATCGCGTGGCGCACGAGGGCCGGGTGGCACGCGTCCCCGGTCCCCGAGATCGACAGGTGGTTGGAGATCGTGCGGATGCCGTCCACCTTCTCCGCGATCCAGTACTTGCCAGGGCATTCCAAGACCCATGCCTCCTTCGGGTCGGCGATCAAGAAGCTGTTGTGGTAGTAGAAGTCCACGCGGTAGCCGCCCTGCCCGCCCTGCGGGTACCTCTCGAGCAGCCCGGTGACCACGTCCAGCGCCTCCCGGGCCGTGCGCCCGCGTTCCAGCGCCAGCCGGAGCAGGTCCATGCCGGTCAGCGCGCCCTCCCGCTGCACCTTCTCCCTCGTCCAGATGGTCTCGTTGCCGATGGTGACGCCGTGCTCGTTCGCCCCCATCTCCGCGCCCCAGATCTGGAAGGGCTTCACGAGCAGGACGGCCGCGGTCTCGCCGGCCTGTGGGATGCTCGTCTCGGAGCACTTCAGCATCTCCCCCTGGGCATGTTCCTGGTGGGGGATGTAGACGACCTCGGCGGGTTCGTCGGGATCCCGGTCGCTGTTCTTGCCGAGCAGCACGGTTCCCGTGGCAGTTGCCTTGGGTAGGGCCACGATCGTGTCGCACATGGTGGTTCGACCTTCATCTCCTTACCGCGGAGGCAATTTCGCCACGGGTGGAATTAAGACTTGCGCTTGGGCGCCGGGGCCATGGCCCCACGAGCGGCACCCGGAGCGGGCCGGTGCCCGAGTCCTTGCCCAGGCGCACCGGGCGGATGCCAGCACGCGTGCAAGGCGCGCCGTGCTTTTTACCCGGCGCTCGATTGGATCGATCGGGATGATCGACGCCGACCGGTTGCGCGCCGCGTACGACTCGGACGGGTTCTACGCCCTGCAGCTCGAGGTCGGCGACAAGTGCGAGCAAGGCTGCATCTATTGCTACATGAACGCGCTGCCCGTCGTGAAGAACTCCTTGAGCGACGAGCTGATCTCCGGGATACTCTCGGACGCGCGCGCCCTCGGCATCGCTGCCATCGAGTGGCTCGGCGGGGAGCCGCTGCTCCGCGGCACGATCTTCGAGCACATGGCCCGCGCGGGCGCCCTGGGGCTGCGGAACAACCTGTGGACGGGCGGACTGCCGCTCCGGGACCCGGACGTGGCCGGGAAGTGCGTGGAGGCGTGCAAGAACGGGCTCATCTCGGTCCACGTGTCGTCGGTGGATCCGCGGATGTACAAGGCCCTGCACCCGGCCGCGGGCGAGCACGACCTGGAGGACATCCTCGCGGGCGTCGAGCGAGTGCTCGCCCTGGGCTACCCGGCCAGCCGGATGCTCAACTCGGTCACGTTCACGGGGCTGCAACCGGCGGGGGACATGGTCGACACGATCGACTACTTCGAGCGGGAGCTCGGCATCGCCACGTCCCTCAACGTCTACCACACGTACCTGCGCCCGGGCACCGACCCCGGCGACCTCGCCAGGTTCGTCCCCGCCCCGCCCGAGGTGGCCAGGGTGTTCGAGCGCATGGCGGAGCAAGACGGCCACGGCGCGATCCCCATGAACTGCGTGAGCAAGCAGTACTGCTCGGCCACGCTGGCGGTGCTGTGCGACGGGTCGGTCACCCCGTGCGCGACGATCAGGGAACCCGGCGCGCCCAACGTGCACGTGGACGGCAGCTTGTTCACCATCGCAAACGCGCACCGGGATCACCTGATCATCAAGGAGCTGAAGGACCCGGCGAACCTCCCCGGGTCGTGCAGGGCGTGTGAGATGGGCGGGACGTGCTGGGGGTGCCGGTCGAGGGCGTTCGCGGCGGGCCGCGGGCTGCTCGGCAAGGATCCGAGGTGCTTCCGCCACCAATAGTCGCTTGAGTCGCGGGCGGCCAGCGGCCTTTTTAGGCTGGGCGCCCGTCCGCTACCCATGCTCGTGCACACCAACGACCCGGCCCGGATCAAGGGCCTGATCGAGGCACACCGGGCGGCCATCGTCGACTTCTCCACCGAATGGTGCGGGCCCTGCAAGAAGCTGGCGGTGGACCTGGAGGACGTGGAGAAGGAGTACGGGAGCGAGGTCGCCATCATCGGGGTCGACAAGGACGTCGTCAGCGGCCGGAAGAAAGTGGAGGGCCAGGTCGACGAGGCGCGCTTCGCCCAGGTACTGCCGTTCTATGCCGACGTCGCGGGGCTGGGCGGGGTGCCCGTCCTCGTGTTCTTCAAGGACGGCAAGCGGATCGGGAAGATCCTCGACGAGGGGGAACGCGAGGCTGGCATGATATTCGGGGCGATCCCGGGCCTGAAGAAACCAGGAAACGCGTTCGTGAGCATCGAGGAGATAATGGAACGGGAGGACATGGTCGCCGCCAGGAGGTGATCACCTCTCCCCGTCCCCGTTCGGCGGCGGGGCCGCGTGCGGCGGCTTGCCCTTGAGCGCCTTCCGCACCGCTGGGTACCTCCGGGCGAGCTCCTCGGCGGGGGGCAGCATCGTCCGGTACGGCAAATAATCGTCCCCCGCCTGCACGGCGCCGATGTTGTGCTCCAGCATCCCTCGGATCTTCTCGTTCAGCTCGAAGCCGAGGAAGTGGCGGAACCTGGCCTTGGCGCAAGTGGCCGACGTGCCGTTCCCCATGAACGGGTCGAACACGAGGTCGCCCGGTTGCGAGCTGAAGTCGATGCAGCGGTACACGACGGCCTCGGGGAGCTTCGTGCCGTTCTTCTCCTGGCCGGGGCGGTACGTCCGGGGGATGTCCCAGGTGTCCAGCGGGTAATGCTCGACCTTGTTGAAGTAGTAGTTGCCCGGGTTCTTCGCGAGGAACAGCACGTGGTAGTGGCTCGTCACGTACTTTCGCTGCGTGAACACGCCGAACTGGTACTTCCAGATGATGTGGTTGATGACGGCCAATTTGACCTTGTCCACGGCCACGAGGACGTCCTTCAAGTTCGTCCAACCAGAGAAGACGTATGCCGACGCCGTTTCCTTCATGATGCGCGGCAGCTCCGACATCCACGCGAGGGTGAACCGGTCGTAGTCCCCATCGACCTCCTTGTAGCCGTCCACAACGAGGTCGTCCTTCCGGTTGTATTGCGAGCCCTTCCCGTCGAACTCGATGCCGAACGGCGGGTCGGCAATGACCAGGTCGACGCAACCGGCGGGGAGCCGCCGCATCCCCTCGAGGCAGTCCGCGAACACGACGCGGTCGACATCGAACGGGAACCTCGCGCCTGTGTACATCGCCCGGGCTTGTTCGACCTCCCAGTCCTGCTCCGGCCTGAAGTTGAGCGCCGCGACGCCGGCCTCGTACGGGTTCTTGCGCTTCCTCGCTGGCTTCATGTTTGCTCGCTCCGTGGTGCGAGTAACCCTTGGCTCGCTGGTGGACGGGCAGTCCCTAATGGAACTTGCAGAAAAGCCCAGATAAACCTTCTCATAAGAAGGTGACGCTGCATCCGTAAGCACCGCAAGGAATGCAGATATCAAGGTTCGTGCAAATGGACGGGATAACCAACAACTATTATACTACGTGCCAGAATGATCACCATGTGGTGAAAAACATGGCGATCAGTGTCTCGATAGACTCGCAAGGACGGATATTGATTCCAGCGGATATCCGGGGGAAATTGCATTTGGAACCCAACTCGGAACTTGAATTGACGATCCTCGGAAACGAGTTGATCTTGCGCAAAACAAACACGAACTTGGAACGCCAAGTCATGTTTTGGAAGCAGCAACTGCTGGAAATGAAGATAGAGGCAGGTGTTGCGCAGGAAGAACCCGCTGACGCGGAGACTGAAAAATGGATGGATCGCGATTATGTCAAGAAAAAACTGGGAATCGATTGAGGGCGTGATCGACGTCGGTCCTATCGTGATCGCCCATTGTAACAATCCCGTGAAGTCGTCGATGGTCACGTTCCTGCAAAACGTGCTAGTGGGGAAGATCCGTGCACTCCTCCCGGTCACGGCTTTCCTTGGTGCATATCACGTGCTAACACGCTACTTGAGAGTAGCGAGACATGATGCAGTGCTTGCCTTGGAGAAGACCCTCGCTGTCGAATCCCCGGCGTTCTATGAGACGGTCACGCGAGAAGAGGCCAAGAGCGCCTTGACGATCTCGAGCATTAACAAGCTGGAGAGTTGGGACGGCTACGTGATCAACATCGCCCGCGAATTCGGCACGAGGCTGATATACAGCATCGACAAGAAGCTCGAAAAGGATGACTTCAAGGTCATCATTCCCATTCCCGATGCAGAATTGAAGTTGTATCATGAATGGGTAAAAAAACTCGTGAAATGAACGAGTACGAGCCAATTAATCCATATTTCTATTATGCAGCTGAAAACATGAAAAGTCGATGTTGCATCTATTTTGGTTAGGCGGTAGTTGGCTTGGACTTACCCATCTTTTTCTTAACTTTCTTGTCCCATTCTGCGAAATATTCATCGAGCCTGGCCGATCCTGGCCGTTCTCGCTCCTATCGTTTCAAATTTCTTTCGCTTGGCTTCATCCTTTCCCGCGGGTTTCTTTTCGGTAATGAATTATCTCCTCTGGCGCGCGACGATGTCCATCTCTTGTCATTATCCAATACCGGTCTTAATAGACCTTCATTCGATGTGCAACGAGAACTGAAACCTTAAAGGCCAATTACGCCTCCGTTGATTAAGAGGTGCCCCACATGCGCTTCTCGACCACGATAACGAATGCGAACATCATCGGAGAACCCCTTGGAGACATCCTCGACAAGGTCGCCGCCACCGGATTCGATGCAGTTGACTTTCCAGGGGAACCGGACATCTACCCACTCGCTAATTCCAAGGACATCCTTGCGAGCTATGCCAAGAAGCTCCCCGTAGCTGAAGTCACTGCCTGCATCAACCCGGCAAGAAGCTTGATGAGCCCCGACGAGAAGGCCCGGCGCAAGGCCATAGACTACGTGAAATACTGCATCGACGCCGCGTCGGGGCTCGGGGTGGAGCTGACGCACGCGTGCTTCATCACGACGGCCGAGATCTTGCAGAATACCGCCCCCCCTGCCCTGGAACGCGCCGCTTTGGCCTCGCTCAAGGTGCTTGCAGACTATGCGAAGGACGCCGGCGTCCGGTTGATGCTCGAGCCGCTCTTCTCGGGCGACAACACCATCGTGAAGACCACGAGCGCGGCCGTGGCCCTGTTCTCCAAGTCGCTCGGCATGGATGTCGAGGCGTTCATGCACGGTCAACGGGATTTTGGCCTGTTGCTCGATCTCTTCCACATGCACAATGAAGAGGTGGATATGTTCAAGGCCATACGGGATCACGCATCCATCACGATGCATGTGCACGTCGCGGATCACGCCCGCTCCCTCGACTTCACGCGGGACGATTCAGCCTTCGTGCGAACCGCCGTCGCTGCTCTGCGCGATAAGGCATACGCGGGATGCATCAGCTTCGAGTCATTTCACCCATCCATCAGCTTCGAAGTGCTCGGCGCAGCCTTGAAGGTCATCAAGACGTTTTAAGGCAGTATGCCCGTTATGAATGATCTAGCTGCTCCCCGAGTTTGTACCAGTCGATTATCGGGAGACCATCTATCTTGGAGAAATGCTCGGTGTTCCGCGTGTATATTTTCTCCCCGTGAGCAATGCATACGCTCCCGATTAGCTCGTCGAGAGTACCAACCATTTTGCCTCGTTTTTTGAGATCCGAGGCTATTTTTGCGTATTCCTGGATAGAATTCTCATCGAACTGCAAAATCTCATTTAAAGTTGCGACTAACGCCTTGACTTTGTTCAAACCCTTTGCTACGTTCTTCATGGCATAACAACCTTTGTATAACTCGGCCACGTTAAAAACCGTAGATTTCAATTCCGCGCGTTCTTTGCGCAAGTGGTGGATAACTTCAAATCCATACTCTTTCTTTCGAAGGAACGCGGCAAGGAGGTCAGTATCAAGGACTACCATCAATCCTCACGCCCGAGCCTTGCGGGTTTCTCCCGGTCTGCATAGATATCTTCGATGATCCCGTCCCATTCATCATCTTCAGCCAATGATCCCGCGAGTGCTTCAATGTTCTTCTCTTGTAATGTATCCGTGTTCATCATGCGCTTGATCGTGTCAGAAAAAGATTCGTCCTCCCTCTTGTGCTGCTTTAACTGAAGGTAAACGTCTTCAGGTAAAGAGATCGTTTTTGGCATAATATAGCTATTGCAATATGGCTATATATGTTTGATTATAATTAAGAGAAGGTTGCATCAAAAACGACTTGGATTCTCTGTAGAACCGCGATGTGAGCTTCTTTCCCAGAGATGGCTGCCGCGAAGGAGGGCGAGCTCGCCCGCCCCGCATCTCGTTCAAGGAGGTCGCCATCGAGCCGCGGCCTGGCTCCAGCGCGCCGCGGCTCGTGCTGGTCGAATCGCCGCTCTTCGCGATTATGTTCAAGGAGGCGGGCATAACCGTGGAGTATCAAGAGGAAGCAAAGGTTACGACGATTTCGCGGTCTTCGGGCCCGCCTTCCGGGCCTTCGGGGCCGGTTTCTGGACCTTCATCCATTCTTCCCTAGCCTTCTGGCGTGCCTCGGGCCACGGGGCCTGCTTGAAGGCCGGCAGGGGCACGTCCTTCCACTCGATGCTCTTGCCGAGCACGCGCGACGCCAGCCGGAGCGACGCCTCCTCGATGATGGAGCCGTTGCCCTTGCCGAAGCAGAAGATCGACACCTCGTAGCCGCCTGCCCCGTGCTCGAAGGGTGTGACGACGTAGCCGAAGCCATCGTTGCACATCTGGAACAAGTAGACGTGGTCGATGGCCGCCCCCGCTTTCTCCTTCACGAGCTTCTTGAGCCGCATGCCGATCTCGTTGATCGGCTCGGAAGGAAGGCACAAGATGTACGCCCGACCGATTCGGATGCCCTGGACCTCGGATCGTACCCGGATCTTCCCGTCATCGCCTTTCTCGGGCGATGACTTCGCGACCAGCACGCTGTACTGTTCCGCCATGTCAGCATCGTCGATCTCGACGTCGATGGACTCCCGGTCGATGCATATGTCGTTCACCACCTCTGGAACCATGCCCTTTCGCACTCGCGCCATCTCGCCGACGAAGTCCTTTGCAAACTCGGAGGCCAACTTCACCGATCGCCTCGCGTGTGCAAGGCGGGAGACCGTGGCGAATATATCACGGATCACGGGGGTCCCGTCCGGTCGGACGTCGATCTCCAGCGCGTCGTTCACGACGCGCGAGCTCGCATCGAGCTCGGTGCGGAGGCCGTCCGAGATCGCCTCCCCCGTCACGTCGATCCGGCCGGCCAGGGTGCCGAGCTGCGAGATCACGACCTTCCCCTCGCGCTTGTCGATGTGCAATGGCACGTGGTAAGTCTTCAAATCCCACCCCTTCGGGTTCAGCACGAGCTGCGTGCGTTCCTCGGGATCGTGGCCGGGAGTGATGTCCCCTGCCTGCCCCGTGAAGTACATGAGCTCCACTTGCCGCCCGAACGCGCGCCTGGCCTCGTGCTCGAGGAACGGTACCTGCTCCCCCGACCATTCCTCGAAGGTCGACAAGAAGGTCGGGTGGGTCGCGAAAGACGTGATCACGACCCTGGGCGTCCCGTCCGCCTCGTGGATGACGATGACGGGCACCTGAGGGTCGATCGTGCGCGGGTTGGGCGGTGACGTGGTGTCAAAGAGCCCCATGTCCCGCCGGTTGAGCGTGTGGCCCTCGAGCCTCCCCTCGCCCACCGATAGCATGGCTGGCCGTCGGGCCTTCCATGCACCATAGACCGCGCCCGCCACCTGCCTCGCGAGGTGGGAGAGCCACGCCTCGTCGAGGTAGCGGCCGTCGAAGTCGTGTCCCGGGTAGTAGATGCCGAGCGAGTCGGGGGCCTGGTGCGAGTGGGTCGCGTGGATGCAGATGTTCCTCGCGGGAACGTGCCCGCCCGTGAGCTTCTCGGCAAGTGCCCTGACTTGCTCGACCCAGTAATGGCGAAGCATGAACAACTCGGAACTGACGATGCAGACTACCTTCCCGGGATCCTCGTTGCCATCGGGCTCCAGGACCAAGGCCCGCGCGTAGATCTCGTGCCGGTTGCCCTCGTCGTCGACGAGCACGCCACGGGGAAGGTGCTTGCGCCCGTTGTACCCCGCGAAGGCCACCTGGCCAAGCGGTGGCGTAATGACCACCTTGCAGAAGCCGGCGAGCATGGGCATCCCACGACGGGATGCGTATTAAAGAGATGCATCTTGCCACATTGCATGCTTTTTTATCTACCTCTCGAACCGATGCCCTTATCGAGGCGATACCTACGCCATCCGAACGCGACCTCATCGAGCGAACGAAGGCGCTCTTCAACGCGACTCGACGCGTGCATATCGAGGACGCGGCGGCGATCCTCGGGATTCCCCACCGGGAATCCGTGGAAGCAGAGAAAAGGGCACGGCAACGCGAGGGGGAAAAGGAGGCCCCTAGCACGCTTTGACAAAGCACGAGCGAGGAGCAAGAGCGGCCTATCGGCATATGCCTTTATGGTACGAAATGGCCGATGCAGAGGGCAATATCAAGAAGGAAGGGAGAAAAAAGGAGAGATTCAAAGGAACTCGTATTTCTCGAACCCGAAACCGATCCGCGTGCCGCAGCGCTTATTTCATCTTGAGCACGAGGTCGATGTCGTCCCTCGTGAGCTTGGTGCGCTTGCTGTGGCGGGTCAGCTTGAGAGCGGTGCTCGTGACGTCCTTCGCCTTCTCCTCGAGGAACGAGATCA
>JAFGBX010000012.1 GCA_016932935.1 Promethearchaeota archaeon
CAGTTCGCCGCCTTCGGATATGCGTCGTGGATGTAAGACCGAAGGATCTTCACGGTGATCTCCCTGCCACCGATGGTCTGTCGGGCGTTCTTCGGGCCGTCGAGAAGGAGGACTTGCACGCCGCTGTTGAACCCGTGCGCTGCGTGGTGTACCCTCCCCTTCCGCCACGACCCGTGGTACGGCAGCAGCCAGAGGCGCGCGAGGTGCGGCCCCTGGTCGGCGTGGGTGGGCGGCTCGCCGAGGCCAGCCTCCTTGCGCTTCCTGCGCTCGTCGCGAGCCCACGCGACGATGTTCGTATCGGGGTACCGGGGGCCGTGGACGATGGAGACGCCCAGGTTGCCCCCTCGCGTGTCGAAGCCGTACTTCCCCTCGTTGATCACCGCGAGGCCCGCTGCTCCATCGTCACTTTCGATGGTGACGAACGTGTGCATCCATTTCTCCCAGCGCGGTGCGTCACGGTTCGCCTCGGGCTTGTTGCGCCGCTTGGACGTGGCATAGCACGTCTCGGCGACCGAATGCGTCGCGTGCAGGTCGAGGGGGATCTCGTACTTGACCACCGTCTCGGTCTCGTGGTAGTCGAGGGCGATCGACACTCCGATGCCCTCGACGCCCTGGACGACCGAGTAGTCTATGACCGCGCGCGAGCCGCCCCCGAAGGGCCGGGTCACGCGCACGACATGTCTGATCGGGCCGGACTCGGCGACTTCGACGGTCGCCGGCTTGTCGAATATAGATTTCGGGTGGTTCCAATAGCCGGCCTGGAAGTTCCAACACGGCTCGCGATGCGGCACGTCGTTGTAGGCCTTCAGTCCGCAAGGTGCCTTGAGGAACGCCGTGCCGCCCTCGTCCAGCCGGTCGAGCAGTCCGGTTCCCTTGTTGATCGCTACGGTGCCGCCAGGGAAGGTGATGCGCAGCACTCCGCCGACGTCCGATGCCGAGCACGCGGGCTTCTCGTCGGCGGCGCCGCCGAGGGCGGAGAACGCGGCGGCGGATGTCGTGTTGAGCGCGGTCGGATCCTTCGACTCGTCGTTCCCGCGGGGCAAGGCCACGATCCATGCGACGAGGGTCGTCCACGGCGGAAGATAGGCTGGGAATATCCACCGGGCAGGCTTCGCATCGATGTCGGGGCATATCTCGTCGCCAGGGACGAGCTGGACGCGCGCCATGTTCCCGGCGCCGTCGTCGAGGATCGCGCCGAAGGGCAACAGGCCTTGCAGCCGGTCGACGGGCACCTCGACCGCCTGGCAGAACGTGATGCCCGTCGCGTTCGCGATGACCGCAGGGACGAGGACGATCCTCTCCACGGCGATGGTTTCCTTCCCTGGTACCTTGACGGTCATCGGCAGCGGGAAGTGCACGTTGAGTGGCCCGAGGTCGGGCATGCCGTGGCATTTCGGGATCGCCTGGAGCGCCTCGCGGGAGACGGCATCCAGCAGCGGCTTGTCTTGCGTCCAGAACTCGTAGCACTCGTCGTAGACCTCCGGGATGGACGTGCCGGGCAGCACGTCGTGGAACTGCATGAGGAGCACATTCTGCCAGACCTGCTCGATGGCGTTCCTCGCGGAGGGCGTCTGGTCGTGCTCGCCCGTGTAGAACGTCTCGATCGAGATCTTCGGCGCTCCGGGGTTCCCCAGCCTGGCGATCGTGCAGAGGCCCTCGACCGCCGGCAGGCGCCACTCGAAGAAGCGGTTCATCCGCTTCATGAGGGTCTGGGTCGTGAGCGAGCCCCGGTGGAACTCGTAGTAGAGCTCGTCGTTCCAGACGGGTAGGCGGGCCTTCCACCGGGCCACCAGCTCGAAGAACTCCTTCGCGGTGCTCCAGGTCGCGACGCCGCGGTCGACCATGCCCCGGCAGGTCGCGACCTCGACCCCTTGCGGCCCGTGGCCGCCGTCGCCCTCGCCGAAGAACACGCCGAGCGCCGGGAGGTCGTCGCCCGACACCTCGGGCCGCTTCTCGACCGCGTCCGTCTCGTAGTCGCAAGTGAGCTTCTGCCCCGGATGGAGAAGTTTATAGCTGTCCTTGTAGGACTCGGGAACCGTGTCGCTATCGTATTGTCTCTCGTGGAACCGGCCGAAGGGTCCGAGCTTCAAGCTTATCCCCGTTAAATAGCTGGTCAGCGTGGAGCCGTCGGGGGCCCGCCACGTCCACGCCCAGAACGGCCACTTGGTCTCCTTGTTCGAGATGAGCTTGGTCGTGAAGAACGAGTCCAGGCCGCCCTTCGCGAGGATCTGGGGGAGGTTGTTGGCGTACCCGAACGAGTCGGGGAACCACGCGATGTTGGCGACCCGCCCGAAGTTCCGGGCGTAGAACAGCTGGCCGTACAGGCAGTGGCGCGCCCACGCCTCGCCGCTCGGCATGCGGCCGTCGGCCTCGCACCAGGTGCCGCCCTGCGGCTCGTGCCGCCGGCGGGCCACGTCGTCCACGATGCCGTTCCAGGCGTCCTTGTCGTGCAGCTTGACCCATTGGTACTGCGCTGGCTGGCTGCCGGCGAACGTGAACGGCGAGAAGAACTTGAAGTGCGCGTGAAGCTTGTTGAAAGTGGTCTCTGCTTTTGCTACGCCTTGCCTGAAGTGCCACATCCAACCAAGATCGAGATGGCTCTGAGATACACAATATGCAAATTGCTTCGAAGGATTCCATCCCTCTTGCTTCAAAGCAGCGAGTTTTTCGTCAATGTGTCTCTGGAAGCCATCGTTCAAGTATTCTGACTCCTCCGGATCCTCGGAATACCACGCCTCGAGGAAGTCCTCGCCGCCGCGGGGTTGTGTTTTGAGTGTCTCGTACCAGTCGAAGTCCCGGGGCGAGCCCGAGTACTTGCCCGTCTTGAACTTCTCGGGAAGGAGCTTCACGCGTGTCATAGGTCATTACTGGTGTCGGGATATATTTGAAAGCCATGTTCCAGGCCGGCACCATGGGTTTTTTAGATAGAGCCTCGATAGAACCCGTACCATGAGCGACCTTGCAGCTGGCTTGCACGACGTTCTCATCATTGAAACGTCTGGCATCTGCGTTTTCGAGCAAGAATTTATGCCGCTGCCCAGGCCCATCAACAAGGACATGATGGGCGGGTTCTTGACCGCGATAGACGCGTTTTCTGACGAGATGACCGGCCAGAAGATCCAGGTCATCCAGCTCGAGACCATGTCCGTGCATTACACGCTCGTTGGCCGACTCTACTTCGTGGTCGTCGTCGCCAACGCAGTCGGGCGGGACACGATCCGCTCTTTCCTCTCGCACGTCCAGCGGCGGTTCGAGGCCATGTACGGCGATTACGTCGAGAAGGGCGACTTCTCGAAAGTGAGTAAGTTCGAGAGCTTCGCAGCCGAGCTGGAAAAGGAAGTCGGGAAAGCGGGCAAGCACCGCACGATATTCAGCGAGCCCGTGGAAATCGTGAGGGAACGGTTCGAAGCGGCGACAAGGCAGACCCGGCTGATGCGCCAATCCCTTTTGAACGGCGTGGCGGGCATCATCGACAAGAACTTGCGCCGGGTCAAGAGGCTCTTGAAATAGAGCTGCTTTTCGCCGCACCTGGGGCTCCAACCGCCCCGGCCGCCATCAGTCCTTCGACCCGAGCGTGAAGCGCCAGCCGCACAAGCCTCCCCCGTGTACGCCTTGCGGATCCGTGTACGGGGTGAACGTGCACGTGACGGTGAAGGACGGGTCGATCGCCCTCGCGAGGCAGTCGTAGTACGTGAAACCCATGTCGTAACAGACCGTGCTCGCCTGGTGGTCTGGCCGCCCGATCTTCCTCATCCCCGCCAGCGTCTTGCACTCGGTGACGGTGAAACCGAGCTCGTCCTTCCCGCTCCTCTCGATCTTGAACTGTACCGTCTTGTTGAAGATGGAGATCGGCAGGATCTTCTCGAGGATGCTGATAGGCCCGTCGGATCCAGTGATCTCCCCCTTCTCCTTGAGGAGGCCCACCAGCCGCTGGGCTTCCTTCCGGGCGAACACGGTCCAGACGTGCTTGTCCAGTTCCAACGCCTTGTCGAAGCCGAACTGCTTCTCGAGCTCGACGAACCACAAGCCGTCGAGCACCTGGAAGAGGCCGGCGTACAAGGTTTCAAGGTCGCCGCTACTGCTCATCTGAATCCACGGTACAGAAGGAGGAAGGAGCGGAGAAAAAACTTCTTGCTCAATAGCTGCGCGCCACGTAGACGGCGACCGGGTTCGGCGCCCCACACGCGACGCACCGGTCGAACTTGTTGGGCTCGTCGTCGACCCGCCGGCCGCGGATCACCCCGCCAGTCCCCTTCTCGACCTTCTCGGCGCACGAGTACCCGCTCATATCGATCGAGCACAGCCCGACACAGGCAATCTTGTTGCCATCGATCGCCTCCTTGGCGTCCTCGATGTAGTCGCAGCGCTGGACGAGGGAGTCGAACTTGAGCAAGTGGAGGTCGCGGAGGTTCTGCGTGTAGGATTTCGCGATGCCCTCCAGGGCCCCGGCCAGCCCAGCCCGCGGCACGAACTCCTTCTTCCTGGGCACCCGGGTGACCACGACGACCTGGCCCTTCTCGACGTCCTTAGGGCCTATCTCGATGCGGACGGGCACGCCGCGCATCTCCCACTCGTTGAACTTCTCCCCCGCCGTGATATAGTCCCGGTCGTCGACCTTCACGGCGGCGTCGAGCTTGGCCTTGACCTCGGCCTCGACCTCCTTGCACGCCTTGTCCACCGCTTCTGCCTGCCCCTTGAAGTAGATGGGAACGATCACGACCTGCACGGGCGCCAGGTCCCACGGCAGCACGAGGCCCTGGTCGTCGCCCAGGACGGCCACCATGGCGCCGTAGATGCGGCTGATGGCGGGGCCATAGCATGTGATGTAGCCGAGCTCGTCCTTGCCATCCTTGGTCACGTACCTCACGTTGAATGGCCCGGAGAAGTTCTGGCCGAGCAAGTGCGTGGACGGCAGCTGGATGACCTTCCCGCTCTCGAGCAGGGCGTCGGCCGCGTACGTGTGGATGGCACCGGCGAACTTGTCCCACTCGGGCCGCTGAAAGAAGATGATCGGGATGCAGAACTCGTCGCGAACCATCTTGTAGGACATGTCCATGTCCTGGAGCACCTGGTTCCTGGCGTCCTCGAGCGTCGCGAACACGTCGTGCGCCTCGATCCAGTGGAACTCGCGGGCGCGGAAGAAGGGCCTCGTGGAGCGCCCCTCGTAGCGGAACACCTGGCACGACTGGTACCGCTTGAACGGCAGGTCCTGGTACGACCGGATCCACATGCTGTACATGCTGTAGAGCGCCGTCTCGCTCGTCGGGCGCAAGGCGAGGGGTTCCTCGAGCTTCTCGTGGTTCCCGCCGGCTTCGGTGACCCAGAACACCTCCGGGGCGAAACCCTTGACGTGGTCGGACTCCTTCTCGAAGAAGCTCTTCGGGATGACCGTGGGCATGATCAGCGGGAGGTGGCCGTTCGCCTCGAGCAGCTGCTCGTACTTGGCATACATCTTCTTGATGGTCATTACCGCCCACGGCATGTAGCAGACGAACCCCTTCACTCCGTACCGGATGTCCGCGAGCTCGGCCTTCTCCACGAGCTGCGTGAAGTAATCACTGAAGTCCTCGGATTTCTTGACCGTGATGGCCGACATCGGCTTGGCCTTCTGCCCGCCTTCGGCCGGGGCCGGTTTCTCCCTCTTCACGTCGGCCTTCGCCCCCTTCGAGGGCTTCTGACCGGCGGGCGCTTTCTTCGCGCCGGCGTCCCCGCCCTCCGCCTTCTTCGTGCCCTTCTTCTGCGACATGATGCCGTTCACGGGAAGTTTCGCGTTGGTTCCATTCGACGGGGATCGTGAAGGCCGTCAGCAATTTGTTATTTGCGGGGGATGCTCCCCCGCAGCTTATAGAGGCGCGATGCATCATCGTCCTTGATGAACGGTACCGTCCCTGGCCCTTCCCCGCGGCGGCCGCGCTTCGCGCCCGTCTACTTCCTGGCGTTCTCCGGGGACTTGCTCGGCTCCTTGCTCATCGTCGCGTGCGTGCTCGTGGGTACCAGGCTCGGGGTGGAGGACTGGATCATCGGCGTCCTGGGGAGCTCGTACGGCGTGTCCTACATGTTCTCGGCCGCCGCTTTCGGGCACGTCTCGGACAAGATCGGTCGGCGCCGCAGCCTCCTCATCACGAGTGCCGGGTTCTCCGCCGTCTCCGCCATCCTCGTCGCCTTCCCCAACGTCATCGCGCTGCTCGTCATCGGCCAGGTGGCCATCGGGCTCCTCTACGGCTTCTGGTGGAGCAGCATCGAGGCGTACATCAGCGAGAACACGGCGGGCGCCGACCACCAGCGGAAGGTCAACAACTTCTGCATCTCGTGGAGCCTCGGGTACATGATGGGCCCCTTCCTCGGCCCCTTGCTGTCGCTCATAGGCGCGGTCTACTCGTTCTCGTTGCTCCTTGCCTTCTCCATCGCCAACCTCGTGGTGATAAACTGCTTCATCCGCCCGGTCGCGAGATCCCCCATAAACAGCGCGCAAGGGATGCCCCAAGACGTCGCGCGCGTCAATGGCCAGGGCGCCGGAAACCTGGCGATCCCGAGCGCCATCCTCATCCTCTTGATCTTCATCTACGCGTTCACGAAGTCGTTCTTCATCGGCCTCTTCCCCGACATCGCCATCTCCAGGATCGGCTTCAGCGAGGTCGAGACGAGCGAGATCGGGCTGGCATTCGGCCTGGCACGCACGGCGGCGTTCGTGATCCAGAACCGGATGCGGAGCAAGTCCATCGCCCTCAGGGTCGCGATCGCCCTCCTGCTCTCGTTGACCTGCTACTTGTTCTTGCTGACGACCGATTTCCCCTCCTACCTCGTCTTCGTGTCCGTCATGGGCGTGTTCTCGGGGATGCTGTACACGACCACCCTCGAGCTGCTATTACAGCTCAACGAGCAGCGGAAGGGCCGAACCGCCGGCTTCTTCGAGGCTTCCATCGGCATCGGGACGTTCCTCTCGCCTGTCATCGGCAGCTCGGTGCTCGGGTTCGGGTACGCGGCCTCGTACGCGGCCGTTGCCACGGTCTCGACGGCCATTGCGACCATCGCGATCGCTCTCTACGCCGTGCAAAAACGTCGTAAAACGAAAGAAACTAAAACCCGCGCGGCGGTCACCCGTTCCCTTTGATGCCCTCCAAGCGCTCCTTGAAGACGGTGTCGGTGGCCTCGAGATCGGAGGTGAAATGCCTCAGCACGCCGATCCAGAAGAAGGGCAAGGCGCACCAGAAGATAATGCTCACGTTGATCCCCACGAGAACCCCGAACGTGTCCGAGAGCATGGTGCCGATCAAAGGGCCGATGGACTTCCCGATGATGTCGAAGAAATTCGCCGTCGCGAGGACGGTTCCACGGTGCTCGGGCAAGTTGATGTCCACGACCGTGGCGTACCACGAGCCGTTCGTGGCACCGTTCAAGAACAGCCCCACGGTCAGCAAGGTGATCGTGAGCACCGCCCCTGGAATCATGAAGAGGTCGATGATCGTCGCTCCCTCGAACCAGAACGGGACGAGGAAGGCGATGAACACGAACGGGATGGGTGTGACGTTCGCGAAGAGCGCCAACAGCACCCGCGCACGCTTGTTTCCCTTCTTGAAGAGCCTGTCCGCGATGGATCCGAACACGATCGTGCCGACGAGCGTGCCGATGAGCACGAAGGCAAGAAATACAAGCGTCATGTCCTTCTCTACGTTGTGAAAATCCTTCATATACTTGTAAAGGAGGAAGAGGATGATGCCCGTTGGGATCGTGTCGACGAAATTGATGATCAGCCAGATGTTCGTCCGCTTCTTGACGATCACGTTCAAGTCGGCCCGCCGGATGCGGTACGAGTATTCGACCGACTCCTTTCCCGAGGTGTAGAGATAGTCCCTGCCCACGCGATTCGGTTCCTTCAAGAAGAAGGACATCACCGATGCCATGATCCCCGCGATGCCTATCCCGATATAGAGCACCTTCCATTGGCTTGCTGGGACGATGCCAGCGAGGACGGACGCCACGACGCCGCCGAGCAGCGTGGCGATGGAGAAGTAGGAAAACCCCTTGGCCCGATCGTTTTGAGGGACGATGTCGCCCGTCAGGCTGAACGTGACGGGGATCGTCATCCCGAGCCCCGCGCCCGATACCATTTGCAGTATGAAGAAGAGCACGTACCCGGTGATCCCTGCACCGACGAGCGCCACGAGCACAGATGGAACCGAGAAGAGCAGCGTGCCCGCGAAGAGGATCCGAACTCGGGCCAACTTGTCAGCGAGATAACCGAAGACCACCATGACCACGCCGCTCGTCATCATGAACGAGAACTGGACCGAGCCGAGCGGGGTCGTCTCGCCCCCGAATCCGAACAACACGGACAAGTACTCGAGGTTGGGCGCGATCAGGTTCTGGATGGCGTAGACGATGGCCACGACCGTGATGAAAGTGGTGATGGGGAACGCGAAGCTCCGAGGTGCCGCTCGCTCGTTCATGGACTGGGATCACCTCGCCGGCATTAATGCGTTTTATGAGGTTCCAAGCATGAGCAAGTTATATAAGCAACTGATAACACTTGGGATATGGATGCCAATGGCACGCGATCGACTATCCGCTCCGCAAAGCCCGGCCAAGAAGTCCCGGGCCGTCGCATTGTACGCGACCATGTCCGCGTTGGTCGTTGTTCTCAGCGTCTTGTCAATTCCACTCCCTCCCCCACTTGCATACTTCTCTTTCGTACCCATCTTGATCTTCTTCATCGGCATCACGTTAAAGCCGTTCAAAGCATTCATGATGTGTTCCATAGGAGCTGTTCTCGGCGAGCTCCTGGCGGATATTATTTTCGGTTATGCGGCGTACTTGTGGCTTTACTTGCCAGGTGCGTTCGTTGCAAGGGGTCTTGAAGGCCTCATACTTTCCTTGTTGGAGAAGCACCTCGTCCGGGGCAGGGAGCTCCCTCCCAGAAGCAAGTACCGTCGGGAGGCTTGTATCATCACGATCGGCGGCATATGGGAGTTCTTCGGATATGCACTCGTAGGTGCCTTCGGGTATTATCTTGCATTCGGGACAGATTTCCTCGCTACGTTCATCTCTTACTTGTGGGTGCTGATCGATCTCACTTTGATTCCTGCTGGCATTTTCGTCGTGTATGGCGTCCGGCAGTATTTCAAGCAGGATTACTTCGACCAGCTCCTCTTCAATGACTCCCCTTGATTTTTTCTTCGTTAAGGTATAAAAGGACAAGATTATGTTTCTTCCTCATAAACATTCACGGTAGAAGATATTGGCACGCCAAGGGTTGAAAGACGAGTCACTCGGCAAGCTCTCGACGGGCGACTTGAAGTCGATCGTCCTGAACAAGCTTGGACTCGGCCGGGTTGAACCTCTACCGAGGCCAGGCCCCGGCCGGGACTTCAACGTCATCATGCTTCCCGGCAAGAACCGTGACGTTCTGCTTGTCGCGACGGATCCGCTTTACGTCAATCCAGCGTTCGGCATCGACGACGCGGCCCGGCTCGGGTTCCACATCGTCGTGACCGATATGCTCGTGAGCGGCGTCAAGCCCGAGTACGCCCTCTTCACCCTTGCCCTCCCGACCGACATCGAGCGCGGCACGTTCGAGCGGATATGGTCGGTCATCGACGGCGAGTGCCGCCGCATGGGCATCGCCATCATCGGGGG
>JAFGBX010000111.1 GCA_016932935.1 Promethearchaeota archaeon
GACCTCGCACTCGTCGACCGCACCGCCAGTTACGTCCGCGAGGGCGTGGTCGACCTGGCGAGGGCGATCAACGAGCAAGTGAAACTTTCCGACCCGAGCGTCAAGTTCGAGTTCCGCAACTCCCAGGACTACAGGTGCGTCGTCTACTTCCGCGGCCCCGGCATCTCCGCGAACATCAGCGACATGGACCCGTCCTACGACATCATCGTCGACCCGCCCGAGGCCCGGGCCGCGATAAAGGCCAGGCCCCGCGTCGTCGATGCTATGCCCCGCGACGGCACGCCGGAGGCGAGGCACATGGCCGAGTTGCTCACGGAATGGGTGCACAAGGTCTTCGGCGTGCTCGACCGGCATCCCGTGAACGAGGCGCGGCGCGCGGCAGGGAAGCCGCCGGCGAACTGCGTCATGCCGCGGGGTGCCGGGCCGACGCCGGTCTACGAGTCGTTCCTCGACAAGTGGGGCATGAAGGGCGCGTGCGTCGCCGGCACCGGGCTCATCAAGGGCATCGGCAAGCTCGCGGGCATGGCCGTGCCGCACGTGCCCGGTACGACGGGGTACGTCGATTCCGACTTGATGGCGAAGGGGCGGGCGGCGATCCAGTGCCTGATTGACGGCGCCGAGTTCGTGCTGGTCCATGTCGAGGGCACCGACGAGGTGTCGCACGACAAGGACGTGCCCGCGAAGGTAAAGATGATCGAAAAGGCCGATGCAATGATGGGCTACATAACGGTTAACATCCCCCGAAACGGCATCGTGGCGGTGCTTTCCGACCACACGACGTCGAGCGTCAAGGGCGACCACACGGCCGACCCGCCACCACTGGCCGTCTGGATGCCCCGGCCCACGTACGAGCCCGACAGCGCGGTTCGGTCCTACTCGGAACGCGAGGCCTGCAAGGGCAGCCTCCACCACCTGGAGGGCAAAGACTTATTGCCCTTGCTGCTGAGACTGGTTCGTTCGTGAACCTTCCCCTGTCGTGGTTTCCGGGCTGAACCGGCGGTGCATTGCAATGGAGAAGAGGGACGTGCTCTCGCGGATCCTCGGCCTTTTCACCGCGGACGAGCTCAAGGCCTTGGGAAAGCAGATAGACCTGAAAGGCATGTCGAAGCTGACCAAGGGCGAACTCATCAAGGCTGTCTTGACCCAAGCACCGGAAGAGGCAATGACCAGGCTCGTCAGCACCGAGGGGAAGAAAAAAGTCCAGGGAACCATCAAGAACGCGTTCGCTTTGCTCGGCGGGGCTGCCATCGCGACAGAACGCCTCGTTAGCATCAAGATCGAGGGGGGCGACGTCGTGGCGAGGTTCGACGGCATGCGGTGGACGACCACGTGCTCCGCGAGGATTCCACGTGCAGGCGAGGTCGATTTCGACCACTCGTGCTCGTGCAAGGCCTCGGAATCCGGCGCGGCGTGCGTCCATCTCTGGGCCATCCTGTTGCGGTTACTGGCTGATCAGAGGCTGTCGATTCCGTCCCTTGGGCCGTTCGCCGAGCTCGCGGGTGAGACCATCGAATCTGGCTTGAAAGGCATCAAAGCCAAGGTGCACGGGCCTATCAAAAGTCCCGTGGACACGAGCAGCAAACCCCTCGGCCAGTTACTCCAAAGCTTTACAATCCAGGGCCGTTACGAGCGTGCCCTCGATGAGCTCGGCCGCGGGGCACAACCGAAGCCACAAAAACCCGCGAAGCCCTCGAAAGCCACGGCACCAGAGAAGCCCGCGAAGCCCGCCAAGGCCGCCAGGCCCGCCAAGCCCGCCGATGCCTCCAAGCCCGCGAAGCCCGCCAAGCCAGCAAAGCCCCAGCGATCAGCGAAGCCCCCCGCAGAGCCGTTTCACATCCAGGTCAAGTTGTGGAGGCACGAGGCCGGGCCGCCCGCGGTGATCATCGCCACGCTCACCAGGGTGAGCGAGTCGGGTAGGGTGCCGCTGCCATTCCATGTTCTTATCGACGAGGCGCGACAGCTGGTCGCCCATGATGGCTGCAAGGATTTCGACATCCGGCTGCGGCGCAAGCAGCTACTCTGCAAGCACCTTTTGCAAGTGTTTTTGAGTATCGACGAGCTCGTGGCACGGCGGTTGCTCGCGAATCTACACGCGTTCGAATTCACCAGCGTCGTGCCGATCCAGAAGGAGGCGCCGCTCACCCTCCCCGAGGCGATCAAGAGGCTGAAACCGGACGTGCGCGTCGGGGACGACGACTCGCTGAAGGGCGAGATCATGGAATACCTGCTTGCCAACGAGGATTCCCCCGATAAACTTGGCGTCGACGCCATCAAGAAGGAACTCGGGGACAAGGCGGCCACGTTGCTGCCGGTCATGGCCGCAGAGGGCACGATCGAGGAAACCACGCCCGGGCACTACGCGCCGAAGTGATCCGGTGGCCCCTCAATCGCGCGTGAAGGCTTCGAGGTAGGTGCGGATCTTCTCCTTGAGCACGGCGACGCCCGCGCCTTCCTTGGCCGAGAACGGGAGCAAGTTGCCTGGCGGGAACGAGGGGAGGCCGCGCAACCCCAGGGCCTCCGTCACGTATGCCATCTCGGCATCGACCGCGTTTTCCCGGAGCTTGTCGGCCTTGTTCGCGAGCACGACCGTGGGGATCTCGAACTCTTGCAGGAAGTCGAAGAGCTCCTTGTCGAAGGGGATCGAGGCATCCTTGTGCTTATCGAAGGCGGTGCGGAAGGCCTCGATGTTGAGGACCTCGATGGCGAGGAAGACCTCCCGGTGCCGTTCCTCGATGAAGCCGATGATCCTGTCTTGAACATCGCCCTGGAATTTCTTCGACGCGTGCGCCATGTAGCCGAAGCCCGGGAGGTCGACGATGGTGTAGTCCCCGTTGTCGATCTCCCGCGGCCCCCGCGTGACCCCCGGCTTCTTCCCCACCTTGATCAGCCTGGCGGCGGACCTGGGCGCGAGGAGGCGGCAGAGGCTGCTCTTGCCGGTGTTGCTCCGCCCGATGACGGCCAGTAGGGGCTTCTTCGTGGACAGGGACAAGCGAGGCACCGCGAGATGTTGTGAAACCTGGGTTGGATTATTCCCGGGACTAGAAGAGCGTGTCGGTGAAGAACTCGTCGATCATCTTCTTCTCCTCCTTTCTCGTCACGACGGGGCGCTTGGACAGGGGCGGCCCGATCTGGATGAGCAGCTCCTGCAGCTTCTTGCGGTTCACGTCCAGCTTGAACTCGCCGCCGCGCTTGAACAGGACGATGGGCTTCTCGTAGAGCTGGATCTTGATGAGCGTGCTCAAGCCGAAGTTGAACATGTGCTCGGGCAGCACGTCGACCGGGCTCTTGCTCAGCGGTTCCTTCAAGGCGTCGTAAAGGACCTTCTTCGACGCCGTGCCCGACTCGGACTTGAAGGCCAGGAAGTAGAGGCAGTGGTACCACGTCTTGGCCGCCGACGTGGAGGCGTGCTTGACGAACTCCTCCTCCGTCACGAAGTGCTCCTCCTCGGCGGCCCGCTCCTCCAGCTGCTTCTGTATCTTCTCGGCGACGTCGCTCGACAGGCTCTGCAGGGCCGTCGCCGTGTCCTGCCCGGACTCGATCGCCTGGACGGCCGAGGCGATGGCGTCCGCCTCCTCCTTCTTGACCTCCTCCATCGCGCCGAAGATCTCCTCCAGGTCTGCTTGCGAGTCGAATATCGAGAAGTCGTCCTCCCCGCCGGCCGCGGGAGGCACATCGGCCGGCGTTTCCGCGGGAGCTTCGGGTGGCGCTTCTGTTGGGGCTTCCACCGGCGCCGTCGCGGGAGGCACATCGGCCGGCGTTTCCGCGGGAGCCTCGGGGGGCGCTTCTGTTGGGGCTTCCACCGGCGCCGTCGCGGGAGGCACATCGGCCGGCGTTTCCGCGGGAGCCTCGGGGGGCGCTTCTATTGGTGCTTCTTTGGGGATCGCACTAGCTAGGGGCGGCACTTGCACGCTTGTCGTTACAGCGTCGCCCGCCTGGGGTGCTTCTGCCTTCTCCTCTGCAGGCTTGCCTTCATCCTTCACTCCTAACGAAGCTGGCGTCTCTTGAACCGGGGCCGCAAGATTGGGGGACTCGCTTGGGGTCTTGTCCGGTTCCTTGGGCTCGGGCGCAGCTGCAGCACTACTTTCAGTTGACGTGACCATGTTCGCCGTGGCTAACCCTCTACTGGCATCTTCATCTGATGTCATTGGTTCAGTCGGCACGGGCTTGGTTCCAGCGCCCGTAGTCGCCTTTCCTGTCGTCGTTTTCTTTTTCCCCGTCGACAATCACCGGCTGGCCGGCTCGGCGCGCTTTCGGCAAGATGTCTGGTACTCGCTGGCCACGTCTTTCGCTAGGGAAAGGATCGCAGCCGGCACTAATTAAACATGTGGTGTCTGGTGGATCGTGGCGAAGTAGTGGCAAGATCAATTCCTGGAAGAATATCAAACAATCTCGTTAAAAAGGGGCCTCAAGAACCTCCACTCCTTAGCCGTTGGAAATCCCTTCCCCGACCTCGCTTCGATCTAGGGATGACCAGCATCGAGACCCTCACGTGCGATGAGGGCGTGCATCACCTCGTGGAAGCTGGCCCAGCTGGTGAAGTCCCGGTCGTGCCATTTTCGTGTGACTACGAAGCGGGCGACGATGCATCTGTACCGGCTTAGTGCTCGAGGGGCAAGCATTTACAACATCCGGCGGGGAGGTGCGGAGCGAGACGGCCGATATGTCGCTCGACGGGGGCGGTCACATCGCCGCGTCCAGCACTGCACGAACCGGGGAATCCCCGAACGAGGCTGGAGGCGGCCGCGACCGAGGCCGCGACCCTTGCCGGTGGGCTCACCCGGGATCGGCGGGATCCCGGGGGGCCGCATGTCGATCGAACCGAGGAGAACACGCATGAGGAAGGATTATGGGCGCGTGGCGCCGGTCATCGCGAACGTGCTCGCGTGCGCGGCGCTGGCGGTGGCCGTGCTGCCGGGCGATGGCCTCATCTCGAGCAGAACCCGCGCCGGGCTCGCTGATGGAGGCGACGGGCACGCGGTCGTGGAATTGCACAGAAACGTGACGGCATCGCGTTCAGCGCGTGCTTGCTGGAAAGTAACAAGAGCTGAACGACTATGATACACCGAGAAAGACGATTGCTTGCTATGTTCGTGGCGGCGACTGCGCTGTTGCTCGCGGTAGCGTCGTTCTTGCCCGGATCGTGGTGGACAAGATCGCCGGCGGCGATGGTGGCCGGGACGGACATCGTGGCATCGAATGGAGAGCCACATTACTGCCTAGATTGGAACCGCACGTGGGGTGGGACAGTCTCTGATTGGGGATGTGGCGTGGCGGTCGCGGCAGACGGGGTTTACCTGGCCGGTTTCACAGACAGCGTCGGGGAAGGTGGTTACGACGCCTTCCTCGCCAAGTACGACGCGGCGGGCACGCAGCAGTGGAACCGCACGTGGGGCGGGGCGAGTGACGATGATGGAGCTCGTTTAGCGGTCGCGGCAGACGGGGTCTACCTGGCCGGTTTCACAGACAGCTTCGGGGAAGGTAGTTCCGACGCCTTCCTCGCCAAGTACGACGCGGC
>JAFGBX010000112.1 GCA_016932935.1 Promethearchaeota archaeon
CATTTCTCATCGAGATGTGGGCCGAAGGGATAAAGGGGTTGTTAATCGAAAGAATTAAAGGGGTGGAGTCAGACTCATAGTGTGATAATAGTATTCTTTCTCAGTCTATCAGCCGAGAAAAAGAGTTCATTTGTGTCTCGGGACTATCTACCACCATGGACAAATGGCTGTTCCCGGCAGCGATATTGCTGGCCGTGCTCGCTGTGGTGTTCCCGATCCTCCTCGTCGTCTATGGAACCCTGGTCTTGCTTGTCTTGGCCGCCACGGCTTACAACGCGTTGCGATCGCCTGGCCCGTACTTGAGCTTGCTCGACGGGGGCGACGGGTTGCGGCTGAACTGGCTGGGCCGTAATAATCGCCCCGGTACCCCCTTGCTAGCCATCACGAAGGAAGCCACGACGATCAAGCGCGTCCCCCCGGACCGCGTGGAGCCGGGCTTCTTGAACGGCCGTTTCACCGTCTACTCGGCGCCCGTCACGGGGCTCGTGCCGGGCGAGGCCTACGGGTACCGGATCGAGACGACGACGGGGCGCGGGCGGTCGCGGGTCGCGTGGGGCGGGCGCAAGAGCACGTTCGTCTTCCCGGGCGAAGGTCGGCCAGGACTCAAGGTGAGCACGCGCGTCGCCGCCCTCGGGGACATGCAGCCGAAGCCCATCATGCCGCCGATCCTCCAGTTCCTGATAATGAAGAAACTACAGCGCACGAGGCCTGACCTCCTCATCAACCTCGGCGACCACACGAACTCGGGGAACGACGCACGCGCGTGGCTGTGGTACCTCCGGCTCGTCGGCGTGGTGGCCAGGAACATCCCTGTGCTCGGGACGCCCGGCAACCATGACATGATGGAGAAGAACAAGGCAACGGGCACGCCGGGAGGGGAGGCCTATGCCAAGCTGGTCAACTACCCCGGTAACGGGCGCTATTACCGCGTTCGCTTCCACGGAATCGACTTCCTCTCCCTCGATTACCAGGAATCCGTCGCCCCGGGCACCCCTCAGCACGACTTCGTCACGGGCGAGCTGGCATCGTATGGGCGCGGGGAGGGCGGTAGGCTCGTGGCGTTCTCCCATGCAGCCCCGTACAACACCGCCATCAAGCCGGACAAGGTACCCACACCCATCGCCGAAATACGTGCCTTCGTGAGGCCCTTGCTAGACGGGTACGACGTGCTATGGTTGGGGGGGCACGAGCACGCGTACCAGAGGTTCGTGGTGGACGGCGTGAACTACGTCACGACCGCGGCGACCTCGTCCTTCCACGACCACGACTACGATCGCGAGCACATGGCCATGAACGTGAAGAAGTTCCATTTCGTCTCGATCGACGTGAACGACTCGAGAATGAGCATAAAGGCAATACCTCTGCGTGGCAAGACCATCGACGAGTTCTCGGTCGAGGCGCGCGGCCGGAATGGCTGAAGGGGGGGAAAAAAAAGCTGAGGGAGCATTGGGCCTCCAAGAAACGGGCCTGGAATCTTCACTTCCTGAGCGAGAAAAACACGAGGAGCACGCCGATGATGTGGAATGACGGGGTGATCGTATTCCGGAAGAGAATCAGCGACTCTGGAAAGGTGAAGAGGCTCGTGTTGAAAACGATGCCGACCAGGATGAACAGCACGCCGATGAACGTCACCGTCGCTTTCTTCCGGATGTCGCCCGCGGAGTTCTTGATGACCCGCCCGTAGAGCGCACAGATGGCTATCCCCAGCACGGGCGCGACGACGTTTTGCACCGATAGGGCGATGTCCTTGGGTTGCATCGGAAGGGCACTCACCCCAAGGAAGATCAAGATCAACGCAAATATGTCGATAATGAACGAGACCAGCGCGATTACCGTGAAGATGGGCTTCTGGTTCAGGATGTAATGCTCGACGACCCGGAATATGAACACGATGCTTGCCATGGTGACCGTGTACGCGCAGACGACCCAGACGTTGTTCATGAAGGTTGGAGGCGTGCTTCCGTTCGTGAAGGCGTCGTAGGAGGAGAGCAAGAAGAAAATCTGCGTGCATGCAAAGCAGAAGCCGAACAACGCATAACCTTGCAGGATCTTCCTCGCCGCGGGGACTTCTGACCTTCTCGCCTTGAGAAGCAGTACGATCGAGCCTATCAACAGGATGACGATGAAGACCTCGAAGAGGATCGACTTCACCCAGCTCGCGAGGTCGGGGTTCAGTTCAAGCAGCATTCAGTCTCACCGATGAGTTTCTACTACCTATCATGCATAGAACGATCTTGCGGCTTTATCTAATATCCCTTCTGCCACCATTTAAACGGAGCATCGTCATTAAAAGGAGAATGATGAGATAACGCCGGCCGGTGCATTCAACCGAAAAAAAGGGCAAAGGCACCGGCCATCCCCAAGCAGAACGCAACTGCCATCTCGATGACCACTAGGGCGGCAATCCCTGGCCGCTTCCTCATTGCACCGGCCATGCGGGAGGACCATCCCCGTGGGCCGCCGCCCGCGTGGGCTGCTGGAACCTGGAACGTCCAATGCGCGACCTTGAAGTCGATCGAGTCCTTTGGATCGAACGACGTGACGAACGTGACCAGCAGCAACACGGTGCCGATGGCCACGTGGAGTGCGATCGCCCCCGGGGAGAACGGGTTGCCAGCCGGGGCCAACAGCACGGTCATGAAGATGTCCAGCCCGACCAGCAGCGCGACGCCGAGCGTCACGAGGTGGTCTGGCGGGAGGAGCAAGCGGGGGCGAAGCACCGGTGCAGGGTCGACCCGAGCTTGCTGGCGAGGGAGGCCCCCCATGCCCGCGTTGACGAGGTACTCCTCGTAGAACCGCCCCCGGGCCGATAAGACGTGCTCTGGGCCGGCCCCGGCAATCCCACCACGGACGACGCGGGCCCCGCCGCTTGCATAGTCGCTCTTGATCCATTGCACGAGCACGATGCCCCCGAACACGAGGAACGGGAACCAGAGGAGCTCCCCGGCATAGACGTAGAACGCGCGGCTCACGACGGGAACCGTCAGCAAGCCTATCCCGAGGATCAAGCGCTTGAGATCCGCTGGATGTTGGAGCTCGCGCTTGTCCCCGCGGAACGCCGAGGGAAAGGCCGTTCCAAGCATCTTCTCGAGCATCGATGGCACGCCGGCGGATGGCGCACGCCCGAGGCGGGGGAGTGCGTGGTAGTAGAGCGTGTAGACCTTCTCCGTGGTGATGATCGTGAGCGATTGGTTCCCGCCGAAGAGCAGCAAGACGACCGACACGATCTGGACGCATGCCGATAGCACGTACATGCCACCGACGAGGTAGCCCGTCCCGAATGCGTGGGGGTTCCCCAGCAGCGAGAGCCCGTCGACGAGCAGCAAGAAGACCTGGAAGCCGAAGAACGCGATCCAGAGCAAGCGCGGGCCCGTGTCGGCATTGGTAGCGCGGGCAAGCCGGATGTCCCTCGTCGGGATCGACGTGCGGATCTCGGACAGGGGCCGCAGCTCCCGGATCGTGAGGAGGCCGCATTTCTCGTGCACGACGACCACCTTGACCGCCGCGAGTGCATACGCGACGAGCACCGCGCCGGTGATCAACGGGATGAGACCAGCGGGGAACGAGACCGACGGGCCGCCCAGGTAGAGCCAGATGCCGATCTTGTTCCGGTCCGTGAACCCGATCCCGAGCAGCGCGAACGAGAGCACGCCGACGGCGACGAGGAGCCCGCCGGCCACGAGCCGCGACCACGGGACGCTGACCACGCGGTGTTGGCCGGGAAGGCGGCCCGCGGACTGCCACAGCTCGCGAGACGCGGGCTGGATACGCACCGAACGGAAATAGCAAGCCATGATCGCCACGCCCGCGAAGATCAAGGCCACGTAGAGGAACATGCTGAGGTTGTAAGAGAAATCGACCTTGTGCAGTTCGAACGTGAACCCGAACCCGGGGATGGTTATCCCGGCCGCGAGCAGCAGGGCGGGGATGACCGCCGTGCCGATTCCCGCGACGAGGTACTCCACGTGGTGATCATGCCCGTTCATGGCGATCGCACCCCCGTCGCGTTGATGAGGCCGAACCCCCGCATCAGCCAGTAGGGCGTGATGAACGAGAGGCCGGGAAGCTCGACGAGCAAGTTCGTGGAGTTGCCGGGGATCGTGAACGGGTTGCCGCCCCAGATGTAGAGCCGGGTCTTGCACATGTCGACGGCCAGTGGCCGGTCATAGAAGCCCTTGTCCTCCTTGTCCCCGTTGTCCAGCTCGAACTCGAAGAAGAACGGCGCCATGAAGTTGCCGAGCGGGTGCCGCTCGAAGAAGTTTTGCCACACGGTGAAGTCGACGAGCCGGTAATCGGGCGTCGGCGGGGTCACGGGGGCGTTGACGTCCGGGTAGTGCGTGAGCTTGAACCGGGCGAGCTGGTCCTCGACGTCGCGCTCGTAGTACACGTCGCCGCCGGGGCCGAGGCCCTCCACGATGAGGTGTATCACGTTGAAGTGCGCGTTGCGGTGGGTCCTCACGAACGACCACATGCCGTTGTTGAAGTTGGCGAGGTACTGCGCCCGCAGGGTGGGGTCTTCCTCGAGCAAGAGCAGCCCGAACACCACGTCGATGCCGAAGTTATAGGCGTAATAGTTTGCGACGATCTCTTGCGTGCCGCCCTCGTTTGCAAAGAAGGCGTAGCCGCGTTCGACCGCGAAGTGGTAATAGAGCCGTGCGTACTTGTCCGGGTACGCGAGTGCCCCCATCTTCAGGAGCAAGAGCGACCACGTGGCGGCGTTGAGGAAGCGCATCTTCTGGTCGACGCCGGTCGGCCCGCCGAACCCGCCGATGCCGAGGAAGTTCGTCTGCAGCATCCCCGAGCAGAGCTGGTCGATCATGAGCGACAGCGTGCCCCGCACCCAGGGGTCGTCCACGTACTTGTACGTGATGGCAAGCCCCCAGTAATAACCTCCATATTCATCAAGAGACGTGAAGTCGCTGTACCGCCAGTTACTATACACGCCCGATCCGTTGTAGTACGCGTAAGGTGCCCGCGCGCCTTGGATGGAGTCGTTGAAGAGCGGCATCCCCGGGATAGACGCGTGCTCCGGCGCGGCCCACATGCGCGCCAGGATCGCTCCGTACCCCGGCCCGAGGCCGCCGTTCGGCACGGCGAGCATCATCGACATGCCGTGGACGAGCTTCCTGATCACGCGGAGGGCGTCTAGCTCCATCGTTGCGTTCGACTCCCGCCTGGCAGCGAGGTACTTCCCGACGTAGCCGGCGATGGCGGTTCCCGACCAGAGCGCGCCGTTGTCCGAGAACCCGTAGGTGGAGACGTTCGTGTAGTTCGTTGACGTGAAGGAGGCGGAGACCGTGTAGTTGAGGGGGATGTGGTGGCCCTCGAACCGCTGGTCGTAGAAGGCCGCCATGGACGCGAGCTCCCCGTAATCGACCAGCTGGAACGACGAGATGTCGGGCATCTTCGACTCGTCCATGCCGAACGACGGGATCTCCACGTAGAGGTACGAGGCCGTGCCGAAGATCGCGCCGAGGAGGGCGACCGGCAGCAAGATGACCGCAGCGAGCCCGACTTGCTGCTTCCGGTGATCCTTGATGTTCTTAATCCTCATGTGCCATTGTTCTGCAAGTCTGGTTAAAAAGAGGTCGTGAGGTTTTTGGATATCCTTAGATCGCGTAGAACCGGGGATCACCGAAGTGGTAGAGCCGCCCGTCCTCCGCGCCGACCACGATGCGCTTGCCATGCCTCGGGGAGCGGCCG
>JAFGBX010000113.1 GCA_016932935.1 Promethearchaeota archaeon
CCGCACGCTCCACTTGCTCCAGCGCCGCATCTGGCCGGTCTACGTCTTCGACGGGGCGTGCGACGCCAAGGGGCGCAACGCCCTCACGCGCGAGCGGCTCCACGAGAAGCACCTCGCCGCCCGCAAGCTGCACGGCGAGGCCATCCAAGCCGGCGCCGTCCCGGGCCATCGACCAGACCCGGTGGAACGCCGTGCCCGCGACGATGGACAAGCCCGGTCTCGCCGTGAGAGGCCTGCATGTCCGATGCCGGCGGAACAGCCACGTCATCCAATAGGTGAAAGACCGGCAACATTCCGGTTCAGCCCACCAAAAAGGATTTAATCTCGTGCCTCGACTTGTTTCTCACGAGCAAGCGTGAAGTGATGGATGTTATGCCGACGATCAAGCAAACCGCCCTTCATACCATTGAGAACCTACCCGAGGACGTTGATTATGATGATATCATAAAAGCCCTCTACGTGCAACAAAAGATAGCGACGGGCTTGCAGCAGATCAAGGAAGGGAAGTACTTGACCCACGAACAAGTGAAAGAACGCGTGCAGAAATGGTCGAAGTAAGGTGGTCTCCGCAAGCCGCGGATGACCTAGAAGCCATCAGGGACTACATCGGGAAGGATTCCCCTTCATACGCGGCCATCTTCGGCGAAAAAATCGTCGCCGCGGTGGAATCCTTGAGTTATAACCCTGAAAGGGGAAGGATCGTTCCAGAAACGAATGATCCATCCACGCGAGAGGTCTTTTTGAAGAAGTATCGCATCATCTATCACGTTAGCGACGAAGCAGTCGAGGTCCTCACGATCATCCATGGGAGTCGGGATCTCTCGAAAATCAAGATATAGAACGTGAAACACGTCGTGCACAACAGCGCGACGAGGGCTGTTGCATTTCACGCACGTGACGCCTTTTATATTTGCGTTCTTGGACGTTGCGGTGCTCTCCGCCACTTTCGGGCGCTTTTTTGTATGCGTGCTCGCCATCTGTATCGATTCCCTAGTACGGGATGACCTTTTAAAACCCATCAAAGAGGCGAGTGTCCCGCTATCTCCCATGCGGGAGCAAATTGTCATGAAGTCCCCGATACCGTCGAGCGAACAACGAAGTTCAAGTGGTGCTCCCCGGGGCGCTCGGACCCGCGCGGGTGGGGCATCACGTCGATCGCCACGACCCGGTCGCCGTCCTCATCGACGACTGACAGCGCGGTCGACACGGCCAGGGCCACCTCCCGCATCACGTCGCCCGTCCCCTCCCGGTCGGGAACCTCGTTGGACATCTCGAGCTCGACGTCCTCGCCCTCGCACGGCGCGTGCAGGTTCCCGAAGTAGACCTTCCCCGTCGACAGGTCCAGGTACGTGTCGATCTCGGCGGCCGTGCCGGAGATCGCCCGCCGCGCGTGGATCACGGGCGTCGACTACCGATTTCCAGGAGGGAAGACGAAAGCATAAAAAGTCGAACTTATTTTGAGAAAGTAGGACAATATTGTTTCCGTGGTGGCAAGAGATGACTGAGAGTAAACCCATCACCATCAATAAGAAAGGGATGATAACCATTCCCGTGGGCTTGCGGGAAAAATACCACATTCAAGCCGGCTCGCGTGTTTCCATCCTCGAGGTGAATGGCCACCTCGAGATCGTTCCGATCCTAGGCCTTGACGAACTCAGAAGACATGACGTCGCGGAGATCATGAAGGTCATGGAAGACGCTCACGATCAGGAGATGCGCCTGGAAAATGGGGAATAAGGCATACCTGGACGCGGGTGTGCTGACGCTGTTCCTTGCCAAGAATTGCCCGCAAAAGATCAAGGATCTCATGGCCAAGATCAAGGCGGGATCCGTGGAGGGACACGTGCTGGCACCCGTCCTCACCGAGGCCTTCGCCCACATCTGCACTCTCGACGGGATCGACGATGCCAAGGTTTCGATCAACTCCCTTCTCAGGGAGCATCCCTTGCACGTTGGGGAGCAGGACACGTCCCTCGTGGTCTCCGCAGGCGTGCTCAAGTGCCAGCACCGGGACACCCTCTCCTACATCGATTGCTTGTCCATCGCCTACTGCCTGAACAACAAGTGCACGTTCCACACGACCGAGAAAAAGCTCAAGAAGATCCCGGGAAACACGTTGCAGCGGTTACAAGTTGCGAAATACTCGTTTTGACTCCAACGATAATAATGGACAAACGTGGCACGTCTCCTAGAAACCAGACTTTCCCGGAGAGGATGAATTCTGGCTTCGCGACCCTTAATGGAATCCCCTCGATCGCATCAGGTTCTCCATTCTCAAGCACCCGCACCTCACCATCGGTCCTGGCGATTTTTCAAGTCGAGTCCCAATTCTCTTCCTTCAGGGCTCGCTTCCCGCTCATGCCCAAAACCAAAAAAAGAGCCCTCTCCCCTTAGAATGATCAAGAAATCCCCTAAGTGAGAGGTCATGATCCGCCATCACATCGTGAAAGGAGCGAACCTTCTCTCCATCATGCAAGGGACGAAGGAGGTCTTGAATGACATCATCGACGATTTATCTTTGCACGACGATCTAAAGGACACCTTCATCTTGTTCTTCTCACCTATCGGGCTAAATGATCTATATTCTCGTTATGGGACTCCAGCCTTTAGCTTCACTTCGATGAAAGACGTGGAGCGTGAATACATCGACGGGGAAGGTTTTTGCCCTTGTGACGCAGATTCATTTGACGAGCTCAAGGAAGGTTTTATGAAGTTTCACCAGAACCGGTATGCCAACGTCATGCGGAAGATACGGCGAGCTAACAAGTCTCGCCTCATCATCATGGATGCCCATTTCTTTCCAACAGTTAACATGGCTGCCAACGGGGATCTCGTCGACTTCTTTCGTGCCCTGGGGGTGTTACACGACGCCGGAAGGATCAAGGAGATCTTACTCATCTCGAACATGGCGCCGAAAGTACAGATGCGCACGAAGGCATACCTCACAGTGCTCGAGGATTCTAAACTGCGCATTGACGAGGAAAAGATCATCGACCTTGATCAGCAAGTTCTCGAAATCGCCACCGTCCGCTCAGCGCTCTCGCGCCTGAAGAGAAAGAACACCGTGTCCTTTCACATGCAAGACTTGCGGCAAGAGCTGTGCGTGGTATGGCGCACCCCCCGGGATTGGCGGCTGCAACGGCTCGTGACGGACCTGATCCATGCCGGGGAGCTCGAACGCACAAGAGAAAAGGAAGTTTTCAAGTTCGTACCTGTAGCGGAAGACAGGATCCTCGTCGTTCTTGCATCGTTGAAGATGAACGGGCATACTAATGTGAGCATCGATGAGGTCCATGCGGAGTGCAAAGCCAAGGGCTTTCGAGTCGAGAAGGATCGGATCGGCAACTTGCTGGTGAGATTGGCAGCGGAAGGCAGGATTATGCACGTGCCAGAGGAAAACGTATTTTTACTCTTCTAGCTCGGCTCGTTGAATTGCTTGAACAGGCAATCACCCAGGCAATCACCAAGAAGACAGGCAATCATCATGAAGATGGTGAGGGCAGGCAATCACAGGCAATCACCAAGAAGACAGGCAATCACCAAGAAGAAAGGACATGACAGGTAATCACCAAGAAGAAAGAATGGAACCGGGCTTGAACGGCATCGACAAGCTTCGGCGTGCAATCTTAGGAACGTTCCGACGAGGCCACACCACGTTCATCAGCGTTACAAGGAGATTGGCGAGAGTAGCACTATGAACGGGGATCCGGTAAATGATATGCGTATCCTGGCTAATATTTTAAAGAGTACTGGTGCCAGCCCGTGATATGTCTATGCCAAGCCTTCGGGCGAGGCGTTCAGCCCGGTTTTCGATGGCCCTAGCGACTCGAGCGCAAAGGGAACCAAAGATTTGCCGCTCCCGCGCCGATTTGGCGATGCGCCCGCACGCCTGCACGGACGGGCGAGCGAGTCCCCTCACAACCAGGGAGGGAGTTTTTATCCTCACGCACGATCGTCTGGTCGAGGGGACACCCCATGCAGATCGACCTTACGACCATCCAAGACGACATCGGCGGCGACTGGTGGCTACACCACCGCGCCAAGGACTTCGGCTTCCTCGACAAGATCAATGACAAGTCCACCCACGACGTTGAAGTCGATGACATCCTCATCCACAAGAAGATCCTCGAAGGCGAGCGATTCCCGGCCATACGATACCACGTGGTGACTGCTGGCGGCGGCACGCGCCCTGCCACGAACCCGGAGGCGAAGGAAGTCATGGCGGGGAGCCTCGTCGCCTTCGTCAAGGCCAACAACAGGCTCCCGTTCGCGTGCACCTTCGCGAAGGTGTTCAAGAACGGCGCGGCGCAAGTCGACTACGCGCCGACCACGTGGGACAAGTTCGCGATCAAGGTCGAGCCCGCCGCCCACGGCATCGGCGACGCGCGGGCCTTCTTCCAGCACGAGAGCGTCCCGTCCAACCCGGCCATCCCCGGTTCTGGCACCGCCGGGGGAGGGAAGGCCGCCACGCCCGCCACGCCCGCCACGCCCGCCCCTCGGCCGCAAGGCAAGGTCGCCAGGGTCACCTCGGAGCCGGCCATCGTGGCCATCGCCACGGCCACGGGCGGCGCCGTCAGCATCTTCGACGCGGAGGTCACGTCCATCGAGCAGCGCGAGTCCCACTACCAGGACGAGGTCACGACCTACTACCTCGTGGGGTTGAGGGGCGGCGAGGCCGCTCCCGACGCCAAGAAGTCGACGCAGCACGAGCCCTTCGCCGAGATCCGCGCCAGGCTCAGCGACACGATCGTCAACGAGACCAAGCTCGCCCCCGGCGACCGCATCACGTTCAACGGCCGCCTCAAGGACGACAAGTATTTCGGGCTCTTGCTCCAGAACGTGAAGAAGGTAACCAAGTGAAGTTGTCGCCCCCTGCGTGTTTCCAGCACCGAGCGGGACGCCCTCAAGGAGAGGGCGACCCGTACCGGCGTTCATATGGACGGGTCTCGTCATGGACGATGGTAACGACGTGGTCTTCGTCCTCGTGCGCGACCACCCCATTCTTAAAGGACGGCAGCGAACGGTCATCTGGCACCCAGAATGGCACCGACCAAGATCACCCTCCTCGTCGACGACTTCGACGGGGCCCTGCCAGGGTTTACGACGTCCTACGGCCTGTCCATCCTCGTGGATTTCCCGGACGGGGTAAAGGTTCTCTTCGACACGGGGCAGGACGACCGTGCCCTCGCGAGGAACTGCCTCGCTGCCGGCCTCGACCCGCTCTCGCTGGCCGCGGTCGTCCTCAGCCACGACCACTTCGACCACACGGGTGGCTTGCCGTGGCTCCTCGCGAGGAACCCGCGCCTGCCCGTCCTCGTGCACCGCGACTGGCACGAGCGGAACAGCTTCAAGGGGGGCCGCGTCCCGCGCGAGAACCTGGTGGCCGTGCCAGGCGGCGGGGAGCAGGAGCGGATCCACCCCGGCCTCTACCTGACGGGCGCCTCGCGCTCGTCCGACTACGGCGGCATCTCCGAGCACGCGTGCTGGGTGGTGACGCGGGCGTCCCGGCTGCTCATCACGGGCTGCTGCCACCCCGGCCTCTACAAGCTCGTCCAGACCGGCGCCGCCCTGGGGATCGACGAAGGACTCCCCTTGCACGTCATCGGCGGGTTCCACGGCTCGCGCTTCACCCGGGATCAGGCGGCCTGGCTGGGGGGGCAGCTGTGCCACATGACCTACTTGCACTGCACTACCCACTGGCAGGAGTTCCAGGCGCAGTTCCCGGGCAAGTGCGGCACCATGGAGGTCGGGCGGGCGCTGCTGCTCGACTAGGGCACGTGGTGGAACCCGTCGCGCTCGCCAGCCGGTCATCTTCTGATACCCGCGCGGCCAATGTTCAGTCGTGACGGTCCATAGCACTCAAGGCTTCCATGGGATCCGCTGCTGTGTCGACCATTTCTCCAAGTTTGGGCATACTTGGAATGTATCATTCGGGGATCTTCACTTTCTCGACTAAATCTAACAATCGGTTCAAGGTACCCATTAGTTTCTTCTCTTGAACCAGAGTTTCGAGCAATTTCATGTCTATGTCTTTGTTTTCCAATACGACATTGATGAAATCTTGCACGTCGTTGAATTGTAACAATTCCGCATCATCGAGATCTGACACGTCTCCCAGAAACCAGACTTTACCGAAGAGGATGAATTCTGGCTTTGCGACCCTTAATGGAATCCCCTCGATCGCATCAAGTTCTCCATTTTCTAGAACCCGCACCTCATCATCGGTCCTGGCGATCTTCAAGTCGAGTCTCAAGACAGATCGCGTGTCGAACACGGGCACGTCCTCGTTGAGAGCAAAACCGATTCGCGCTTGTTCAGGGCTCACGTCAAAGCCTTCATTCTTCAAGGTGCTCAAGAAGAGAAAGACTTTAGGCATATCATCCTCGATTATGATGTCGACATCCATCGTCGTACGAGCCTTCCCTTTAATAATCGCGGCGACTCCGCCGACGACAACATACTTTACCTCATGTTTATGCAAAGCCCGGGTCACGCGTTCAATTATCGTGGACAATTCCTTCAAGTTTTTCTTGCCTCAGTCTTCTCTTCGCTTTCGGGATGGCCAGGACGTGGTCGATCATGCGTGCCCGAATTTCTGCATCCGTCTCGGTCGGATATCGTTTCTTGAATCCGTCCTCGAGGGCCAGGAGCATGAGATGCGTGAGCTCGTCGCTGACCGAGAGCGAGGTCCGCCCCATCGCTTTTAAACGGGCAAAATGCCGCTGCTCTTGTTTTAGTTTCGAGACCACGCGGTCTTCTGGTTCAGTCATGGACAATGCGCTCTCGGATTCTGTCGCGTGAATACCGACCAGGCCTAATCTACTTTTTGGATGGACTCTACGAGGTGGATTAATGATTTCTTTAGCCCCACTGGCACGGGTACCAGGCGCAGTTCCCGGGCAAGTGCGGCACCATGGAGGTCGGGCGGGCGCTCCGGCTCGACTAGGGCACGTGGTAGCACCCGTCGTTCTCGCGAGCCGGTCATCTTCTTATACCCGCGCGGCCAAGGATAGGTCCATGGCGCTCAAGGCTTCCATGCGGTCCGCGGTCATCACGCCGCCGGTCGGCCTGTTCCAGGGCGGGTACGGCGCCCGCAAGCAGCACTCCATCGGCACGCACGACGACCTGCACGCGCGGTGCATCGCGTTGTCGGACGGGGCGACCGCTGCCGCCGCGCTCGTCGCGGACATCGTCCGGATCCCCAAGGCCGTGGCCAAGAAGACCAAGGAGCTCGTCGCGAAGGCCACGCCGATCGAGCCGGATCGCCTGCTGCTCGCCGCGACCCACACGCACTCGGGCCCGGGGCCGGGCCGGACGCTCCCCGGCTTCGCGCGGGCGTTCGACCTGTACGCCGAGCTGCTGCCGTACCACCTCGCGGGGCTCGTCTACGAGGCGTGGAGCTCGGTCGACGACGTGGACGGCCTCTCGCTCGGGAGGGGCGAGTCCCACTTGGGCCACCACCGCCGCACCTGGGACGAGTCGACGAACTACGTGGACAGGGAGCTGGTCGTCGCCCGCCTTCGCGGGAGGGAGTGCAACGGCGTGCTGTTCAACGTCGGGACGCACGCGGTGAAGATGAGCCCGGAGAACGTCCACTACTCGGCGGACTACCCCGGCTTCGCCATCAAGGCCGTTGAGCGGGTCATCGGGGGAGGCGCGAGGGGGATGTTCTTCCAGGGGCCTTGTGGGAACGTGAACCCGTGGAACCAGCCGTTCGAGAACCCGAGAACCACGTTCGGCGATTGCGAGGAACTGGGAGACTTGCTCGCGGGCGACGTCCTGTCCGCCCTCGGGAAGGCGCGCGACGCAATCGACGTCGGCGGCGCATCGGGCCTTTCCGTGCGCGCCGGGGCAAAGGAGGTCGCCATCCCCGAGGAGCCGGGGCTGGATCCCGCCGCTCGCCCCGACGACGTGGTAAGGGCCAAGGTGTACGCGATCGTGCTGGGTGACGTGCTGTCCATCGTCGGCGTGCCAGGAGAGATGTTTTCCCGCTTCGGCAGGATGATCAAGGACTCGGTCAAGACGAAGTATTGCATCGTCCAAGAGATCGCAGCGAACGAGCTCGTCGAACAAGATGACATCATGTACGTCCCCACCCGCGAGGCCTTCGCCGCGAGGAAGGAGGGGCTCCCGCCTGGCGGCTACGAGGTCATGGCCGCGATCCAGAACCCTGAGGCGGGGTACATCATCTGCGAGGCGGCGAGCTCCCTCGTGAACACGCTGCTCGGCACATGACCCTCCTTCGATCCTCCATTCCTTCACGAGCGCGTGGGCGAGGAACGAGCCTCCGCGACATGCCACCCTCGGACGAGCGGCACGGCACAATGTTCTAATCCAAGTTACGGGTATTCATTGATAGAATGGCGGTTCCATGTGCAAACCCCGACCGTCGGAGGGATGGCCCGCGAACGCGGCCGGATCGCCTCACGGCCATCGACACGCTGAAAGGCGTGTCCATGATCATGATCTTCTACTGCCATTTCGCCTGGGTATGGCGGGCGGATACCTGGATAGCCTTCTCTCGGCTCCAATGGATGGTCCTCGATTTCTTCGGCCCGACCATGTTCGTCGCGATGTCGATCGTGGGGAGCATGGCGAGCTACCAGAAGGAGGTCGCCAGCGGCGGGAAGCCGAGACACACCCGCCGCTCGCTCGTGAGGATATCGTACCTCTTCGCGGTAGGGGAGGTCATGAACGCGGTGTCGGTAGGATTTCTGGGCATTTGGCACGTCTTCGCGTGGAACGTGATAACCACGATCGCGATCTTCTCATTGTTGATGCCCTACATCGCCCGCTTGAACGTGAAGACGAGGCTCTTCCTGATCGCATGCGTCATGATCCTGTATTACCCGCTAGTCGACCTTGCGATGGCCAGCATGAGGGCCGCCAATATCGACTTCGCCATCATCCAGCCCCAGCACCTCCAGGATCCGGCGACCCTGTGTTATGTGCTCTTCTTCCACCACGGGATGATGTCCCCCCTTATCCCGTGGATCATGCTCCCGCTGTGCATCTCGATAGTCTTCGACCCCCTGGTATCGAAGTACGCCACGGCGAGCGCCGCGGAGATCCATGCGGAGCTGAAAAAGATCGCCGCCATCGGCGCGATCATGATCGCGGGCGCGATCGCACTTGGCCTGAACTTGTCGGGCGGCTTCGGGATCGGGCCAGTGAACGAGATATACAATCCGACCGACACGTTCTTCCACTGGCCGTTCCCGGAGGGCGTCCCCGCTTTCTTCGTCCGCCACACTCCGCAATACATGTTCTACACGCTCGGCATAGTGTTCGTGTTCTTCTCGGGCGTCTGCGAGTGGCAGCTCGTCCGCGGGCGGCGGCTCAAGTGGGATGACAAGATCAACAACTTCGGCATCCTGTCCCTCACGGGGTTCACGATGAGCCACGCGGGGTTCTTGTTCCCGTGGATACGGCTCGACGTCATACCGTTCTTCATCGTATTCATCCCCATCCTCCTGGGCTTCGTGTACTCGTTCTGGCTTTGGACGAATCGGTGTAGAGCGGCGCTCTCGCTGGAATGGTTCATGGGCATGTACACCGCCCTCCTGAACAAGGCGCTCGAGAGGCTGTCAAGAGGCTCCCCCCGGGAAAATCCCCGAGTGGCGTCGGGGCAGCGTGCAGAGCCCCCGCCGGCGACGTGAACCCCCCGCGGCGCCCACCCGGCACGAAGCGGGAACGCGGTCAGAGGCTGGCGCCAGCCCTTCGGACGATTTACCGCTGGAGCGAGCCGATCGCGGTGATATACACGCCCATCAGCCACTCCAGCGAGCCGATACCCCGAGCCCGCCGCGCCCACAGCTTGACCCCGACGAGCATGAGCAGACCGATGGGGACGCAGAGGGCGAGGTACTGCCACACCGAAAGTCTCAAGAAGAGCAAGTAGAACGCGTGGCCATACACGAAGATCGAGAAGGAGAGTTGGCCTGAAACCACGAAAGTATCTTGAAAGGCTAAATTTTTACTTCTGAATTCTGTGCGATAGTATAACGCTGCAAACACCATGGCTAGGATGCCGACATTGAACGCAGTATAATTCGGGAAGTGCCTGACGATGAACAGCGGAAGCCCATCAGCAGAGTAGAAAGAATACTGGTCCGCAGCACTCAGAAAGTAGTACTCGCTGTAGCTCGGGCCGACACCCTTTATCATCACGAAGCCCCCGATCAGGATGGCGGCCGAGATGCAGACCATGCCCATCGCCGCGAGGTGCTTCACCGCGCCCTTCCTGGACTCGCCCGACTCGCCCGGCAGTGCCCCGGAAACGCGACCTTCCCGGCCCTCCCTCGCCACGTGCTCAGCGAAGCCCTCGAACACCAGGCTCGCGATGGTCGCCGTGATGAGCCACTCGAAAGTGGGCGACATGGCGTCCATGTGGAAGAGGAGGTAATATGCCACGTAAGCTGGATTTGCCAGCTCTCCTTGCGAGACGGGCACCTCGCCGTAACCATTAAAGCCGATGGCTTGTAAGGTTACATTCAGGAGCACCGGGTAGAGGACGAGGAGGGCCGCGAGCAAGGCGACTCTCGGCACCTTGCCCAGCCTCATGAGGACGAACGTGAACAGCTGCACCAGGGCGATGACGAAGATCATGTTCGCTCCCAGGAGGACCCACGGGCCGAGCTTCTCCGCGTTGTACAGTTCGATGGAGATATTCATCACCGTGCCGACGATGAGGAGGAACGTCGATTTCTTGACCGCTGACACGAGCATGCCCTTCGTCGTCCCTGCTGCCTCCTTCTGCTTGATGGACATCATCGTGCCCACGACGGTCAGCGCGAGGAACATCGTGACCGTGAGCCAATCGAGCGCGATGATGGCCACGGCCATGATCGACAGCCAGGAGCCGTCGTTGAAGTAGAGCATCATGTGGCCGAGGGTGAACCACAGCGCCCCTATGCCCTTCAAATAGTCGATCGCAACGATCCGGCGTGCTGGGGCCGCCTTCGTAGCGATCCTTTCACCAACGAGCGATGTGGTCACCATTCTGATGAGAAGCAGAATCAGTCACGGCTATTAAGCCTTTCACACTTGAATTATGTGCACGCGAGGGCACCGGTTGCGTGTCTCTAGGCGGTGGAGGCCTTCACGCGCGGTGGGGGTTGAGGAGGTCTGGATCAACCGAGCCTCTCCTTGATTCGCAAAAGCCTCTCCTTCTTGTATTCGAGATCCTTGTTCGTGATGTCACCCTTCGCGTTGGCCACCGCGAGGTCGATGATAACTGCGTCGAGCCTCTCGAGGTGCTTGATCTTCTCTCGGTTCGCAGCATCACCGCACACGGCCTGCTCGACCTCGTCGAGCACCGCAGCGTAATCTATGGACTCCCCGGGCCTGAAGAGCAAGTCGATCTTGGACACCCGCTCGTCGATCGCCGCGGCGAACTCCTCATCGTCGATGCTCGAAGCGAACTCGGCCAGGTCGACGAAGATGCCCTTGGCCGCGTCCTTGTCGCCCGTCACGAGAGCGAGCTCGGCGATGTCGACCTTCTCCTCGGCGCCCATCGACTTGATCCACGCGTGGTCTCGGGCGTCCATCGTGATGATGTCCGACGCGATGCGCAACACCATGTCGGCGTTGTCCTCCTCGGCATTCGTCGCCGGCTTGGAAGTGTCGGCCACGGAAACCTCGCTAGCGCCCAGGACGATGTCGGCCGCCTGCCCGCCGCGGTACTTGAACCGCGGGTCGACGAAGATCTGGCAAGCGTGGCCGCACGGTGCCACGAGGCTGATGGTCACGATCCCCTTCTTTTCCTTGACCGCCTCGAAATCGCGGACGGGCACGTCGATGTTGTACGCATTCTGGCACCTCGGGCATTGCATCTCGATGCGCTTCGTCTCGTCGGCCATCCGCTTATGCCCTCCGGGGGCGATCCCCTGGGTTAATGGTAAGAGGCGGTCGCGTGATAAGAAGGTTCCATCGCGGCAGCGCGCCACGGGGGATCGATATAAGCCCCCGTGATAAAGCTAGTCCATGCTCGAGGTTCTACGGATACTGCTCGATTTGCTAGAAATATTCTACATTTCCATGTGGATCATCTTCCCGGCATATCTGGCCAACGCGGTGGCGGTTCCGGTCTCGAAGGGGCACCACTTCCACCCGATCGACGGGGGAAGGTCTTTCCGGGGCCAGCGCGTTTTTGGTGATGGCAAGACCGTGGAGGGGTTCTTGCTCGCCAGCGGGATCGGGATCGCCGGCGGCCTCGCGCAATGCCTCATCTCGCCCATCTTCCTGGCACCGAGCCTGGCGTGGCATGACCTCTACGGGTCGATCCTCGTCCCCCGCGTCGACCTGGAGCTGTACATCGCCTCGAGCCCACAGGCCCTGGCGCGCGCCCTTCTGTTCCCGCCGGGTGCCATGCTCGGCGACCTCATGGGATCCTTCACCAAGCGGCGCCTCGGGATCACCCGAGGGGCGAAGGCGCCCGTGCTCGACCAGCTGGACTTCGTCGCGGGCACGATCACGCTCTCGCTCGTTGCGACCGGGATCGGTGGGAGCTTCTTCCAGCTCGGCATCGCCTACATCGTCGCCATCTTGCTGCTCACGCCATTCATTCACCGGATCGTCAACAAACTGGCCTACAGGATCCGGATCAAGGCCGTGCCATACTAGAGCCCCGGACGTCCTTCCAGCGGGTGATGGAGCGGGAGGACGGTTCGCCCGGCCGGGGACGAGAAAGAAAACGGAGTCCTAATACTTCCCGCGAGGCCGCTCCTCCGGTTCCACGGTTTCGACGAGCTCCGTGCGGACGCGCTCGATCTCGTCGGCCGGCGAGCAGAACATGACCTCGAAGTTGTTGTTCGGATCCAGGTAGATGCGGCCGACCTCGCCATAGCCGTAAATCTTGTTGTCGTCGCCGCGGAAGGTCGAGTCAAGGCTGAGCATGACCATCTGGCTGCCATCCGAGATCTGCACGAGGCGGGGCTTGCACGCGGTCAAGCCGAAGCCACGCTCCCTGTCGAGGTACATCGCGACCGCGTAGTCCACCTCGTCGCTTATCTCGCCTTCGGCAAGGACGGCGGTCACCTGGGGTTCGGTATCAAACACGGAAGCATCATCTCTGTGAGACAAACTCCGATATCAGATTTCCTCGACTTGCGTAATAAGCCTTCACCTTTATTCCGATATCGACCTCATTTCAAGACCATCCTTACGTGCCGCGTGTCGTCCTGGTCTTGCTTCTCGATTCGGATGTCCATCCCGTCGAGCACCCGAGACAGGTGCGATCCCTGGCGCAACTCCTTCAAGAGCGGGTACACGTTGGCCAGGTCGTCGGGGGTGTCGAGGTCGAGGTAGAGGTCGAGGTTGTAGTAGACCTCGACGAACTGCTCGGGGGGGATCCCGGAATCAAGTGCCTTTTCCTTGGCCATGGCAAGGTGTTCGATGAACGACGGCCCGTGCTTGCTGGAGTACCGCGTGGGGATGATGCCCGGCGGGAACCGGGCGATCATGTTGCACCCGTTCCCCATCGATGGGGAGAGGATGACCCTGACGAAGTCGTCCCTCGCCTCGATCCGCTTGAAGAGGCCGATGATGGAGTGCACCGTCAAGAGCGGCACGTCTGTCATGAGCAGGATGGTTCCTTTGACCCCCAGCTCGCGCGTGGCATGCTGGTTGGCGTGCTCGATGACCCGGTCGAGGGGGATCGCCCCCGCGTTGCCTTTTCCGAGGGTGGCCTCATCGAGGTAGATGAAGCCGTCACCGAGATTCGCGACGCGGGACTCCACGCCGCGGTCCGAGCTGCAGACGACGGTACAGACGCGATCTTGGCCGTGCCGGTCCATGAACGCGCTCAGGACGTCCATCGTGTCGTCGAAAAGGGCGACACCAATCCGCTCTTGCATTGCCAGGCGTGTGCCGGGCGGAAATGCGTCGACCAGCCGGGTTTTTGCCCGGTTGAACGGCTTCACGGGCACGATGAACGCGAATTCGTACACGGGGGGATCACGATGGACTGGGGGGATCAATCCAAGCTATACCTAGTGACCATCTCGACGATAAACCATTAATAATAAATCCCCCCTTTATCGCACTGGTGCTGATAAGTCTAGGGTCTCGATAAAAAGCTCATTCTCTGGAACCTTATTCTTAAAATAGATGATCGAGATATCAAGAAGAATTACAGGCGTGAAGAAGAAAATTGAGAGAAACGGTATCGTAAGCCAGATCAGGATTGACACAAGTGGAGCAGCGAGGATGAGCTTGATCTTATTGCTAAATCATTAAGCATGTAACTGGTTTTTAATGGCTTTCTAGAAGCCAAGGGAGTCTGATTTTTCTCTGATTATTTGTTCGCTTGGAGCCA
>JAFGBX010000114.1 GCA_016932935.1 Promethearchaeota archaeon
GAGCGTCCTCGGCTACCGGCAGTTCCACCGCGTCGACGCGCAGGACAAGTTCCTCTCCAAGCTCGCCGGGGTGGTCGACCCCGAGGAGAAGCGCCGGATCATCGGCTTCACGTTCATCGAGGTGTTCGAGGAGTTCGCCAGGCAGCTCGAAGCGGAGCACGGGAAGTTCGAGCTGCTCGCCCAGGGGACCATCTACCCGGACCGCGTGGAAACCGCGGCCACGTCGAAGGCGTCGGCCAAGATCAAGTCCCACCACAACCTCACGCTGCCCGAGAAGATGGACATGTCGATCATCGAGCCCCTCAAGGACCTGTACAAGGACGAGGTGCGTAAAGTCGGTGCGATGCTCGGTATACCCGAGGCGATCATCAAGCGCCACCCGTTCCCCGGCCCCGGCCTCGCCGTCCGCTGTGTCGGGGAGGTGCGGAAGGAGTACCTCGACATGCTGCGCGAGGCGGACTCGATCCTGGCCCACGAGATCAAGCTCGCGGGCGTCTACGACGCCCTCTGGCAGGCGTTCGTGGTGTTCCTGCCCGTCAAGACGGTCGGCGTCATGGGCGACTTCCGCACGTACCAGTTCTTGTGTTCCATCCGGGTCGTGGAGTCCACCGATGCCATGACTGCGAACTTCGCGCGGCTCGACTGGGGGCTGCTCGACCGCATCAGCACCCGCATCATCAACGAGGTTCGCGGCATCAACCGCGTGGTCTACGACATCACGAACAAGCCCCCCGGCACGATCGAGTACGAGTGAATCGGCGAGAAGGGCGATGTCAATAGCCGATCCCGAGGAGACGGTCCCGCCCCGTCGGGAACAAGAGCACCATCAAGACAAGCACGACGACCCCCACGACCTTCCTCGACCGGGAGAGCGGTACCTGGTCGAACGCGATGTCTTCGAGGTCGGTTTCCTTCCTTGTCAACCGGGTAAGCGATGACGTGAGCCCGAAGGACATGAAGATCCAGAAGTACTCGGTGACGGAGGCCAGGATCACAATCCCGATGATCGACCCGACGATCCCGCTCCATTTTTGCGGGAAGATGGCATGGAAGACGTGCCCTCCGTCGAAGGCGCTGATGGGCGCCATGTTCATGAAGCTCAAGTAGATGCCGACCCAGCGCGGGAAGAACTCATTCCGACGGTTCATTTTTCATTCTTTCCAGCCACTGGTCGAGCGCTTGGTTGTATTCCGGCTTCAGCAGCCCCTCCTTCGCGCGGACGCGCTCGAGCAAGGGGAGCACCTCCTTGAACACGAGCTTGCGCCGGCCGTAGACGTGCAGCGAGTCGCAGAAGTCCGTGTAGCCCCCGACCTCGACCCCCAGTTCCTCGGCAACGCGCTTGGCGATCAAGAGCATGCCGTTGACGTTCGCTTCCCACGCCCCGAAGAGGTCGCGGCTGCGCCAGTGCGTGTTCGTGCGCAGCTTCCCCTCGTGGACGCGGAACCAGATGCGCTGGAGGCAAGGGGGGTCGTCCCGGTCGGGATCCGACAGCGGACGCCAGGTGATGGCCTGCGCGCGACGGGAGTGCGGCGCCTCCTTGAGCTTCTTGATCGCCGCGGCGACCTGGTCGACGCCCGGCAGGCTCGAAAGGGAGGCAAGCAGCTCCTTCGAGATCCCCTTGAGATACGATTCGTCCTCGGTGTTCGCCGCCTTGTAGTTGAACAGCCGGTCGTGGTACGTGTAGGGGTAGCTCGTGTCGCTCGCCCAGATGTCCTTGTCCCTGTCGCCGGCCATGACCTCCGTGAGGTACCCGCCCTTGATGGCCTCCATGCAGTAGACGTCGCCGGCGTGGCAATAGATGGTCTCGCCAGCGACCTTGACGGCCTTCCCCCGGATCGCGAACGGCTCGGAGAACGGCGAGCCCACGTGGATCGCGCTCGTCGAGTCGCGGGTCGGGAAGTCGTCGCCCGAGTCGTACTCGCTCTTGATCACGTCGCCCTCGAAGAAGACCCGCTGGAGGGCGGTCGCCCAGGCCTTCGCAACTGAAGTCGCGTCTATGGTCAAGAACATGGTTATCGAGGGAACATCGACGAATAGCATTAAGAAGCCTTGCTATTAAATAAAAAATAAGCACGGAGGCACGGCATCCCATGGCTGGCTCGATCCTCGACATCGCCGCGACCCGGGGCATACTGGATCACGACATGTTCACCGACCCGGAGGGAAACATCCATTTCGTGCTGGGCCATTACCAGCCCCGCGACCGCGTCATCTCCCTCCTCAAGTACGTGCCGGACGAGCAAGGGACGTGGGTCCACCGTTCTACCGGCCGGCGGTACGCGAGGTCGTATTGGCACCAGGGCGTCGATGCCGTTTCCGGGTCGGAGGCCGCGGTCGGGCGGCTGGCATCGAAGGAGATAACCTCGTGGCAGGCCGTCGACCCCGTGTTCGGCACGTCGTTCCTGGAGGTGCCGTACGACCGCATAGAGGATTACATGTTGCCAGAGACGAGGCTGGCGGGGATCCTCGAGGCGGGCGACGGCGTGCTCGACGGCCTCGAGCGGAGGGTCAAGCTCGTCGTCCAGGCGGTTCTGAGGCACGCGGGGGGCGTCGACTTGACCAGCGAGGACATGGGGGTGACCGGCTCGATCTTGTGGGGCGGGCACTCGGGACGGTCGGACATCAACCTGAACGTCTACGGCGCCCGGGCATGCCGGGACCTTGAGGGGGTGCTCGCTTCCCTCGCGCGGCGCGGCGTGATGCTTGCCCGCGGCTTGACCGTCGGCATGAAGGGGTTCGGCGAGGTGCCCGGGGTGCGCGTGTCGGGGGCGGTGGAGGCGGCAGCACTCTCCAGGAAGCCCAAGCTCCGGCTCGCCGGGTTCAAGCCGGGCATCCAGGTCCGCTGGTGCCTCAAGCGTGGCGAGTTCCCTCTCGAGTACGGCAGCGAGTCGTATGCAGACCGTGGGCTCGCCACGGTCAAGGCGCGGGTCACCGACGACAGCTACACGCTGTTCTACCCGGCCCTGGTCGGCATCGAGCCCCTGGAAGGGACGCCGAGGCCAGACCGGGTGCTGGTGTACGACACGCGGTTCACCCGGCTCTTGCGCTCGGGCGACGTCGTCGAGATCACGGGGGCGCTGCAAGAGATTTCAGGTACCGGGCGCTTCCAGCTCTTGATCGGTTCCAAGAGGCACGCGAGGGACGAGCGCGTTACCTTTTTGGATGCCCGCCACGGTGCGTGATCGCGATGTCGAGAGAGAACATCCATACCCATTCGATCGCCGGCACCAGGAAGGCGGAGATCCTCCTGGTCGGGACCGAGTTGCTGATCGGCAGGACCCGCGACGCGAACGCCTACTGGTTGGGCAAGCAGATCGGGTCGTTCGGCGTGCCGGTCACTCGCGTGACGATCGTCCGCGACGACGTCGAGGAGATCGCATCGGCCATCAAGGAGATCGTTGCACGCAAGCCGGACTACGTGTTTTCCAGCGGCGGCCTCGGCCCGACGTTTGACGACGTCACGTTACAAGGCATTGCCGATGCGACCGGCAAGAACCTCGTCCTCGACGAGAAGGCGTTCGGCTGGCTCAAGGAACGCTACGAGAAGCTGGCCAAGCCCGGCGCGCCCTCCCCCCAGGCCCCCGCCTTGAACGAGTCGCGCAAGAAGATGGCCTACATCCCTGAGGGATCCACTGCGCTGCACAACAGCGCCGGCGCCGCGCCTGGTGTCCTCGTCTTGAGCGGGCAGACGCGGTTATTCGTGCTGCCGGGCGTCCCCCGGGAGCTGCAAGCCATCTTCATCGAGGAGATCGCGCCGGTCCTGCAGCGGGAGAGCGGCGGGATCGCCTTCCACGAGGTCAGCTTCCGGCTGGACGGGGTCGGCGAATCGACCATGGCGGAGCGGATCAACTCGCTCATGAAGGAGATCGACGGGCGGGTTTGGATCAAGAGCCACGCCAAGCACGATGGCAAGTCCTACTATGTCGAGATGCAGATAAGCGGCTATGGCGACGCCGGGTTCCTAGCGGTCGTGGAAGGGGTGGCAGCCCGCGTCAATCGGATCCTGCTAGACCTCGGCGGCAGGATCTCGGCACTCGCGGGGCAAGAAAAATAGTGGTGGTAGGAGCGGGGGGATCACTTGCCCGCGTCCTTGATCTTCTTGATCGTGCCGTCGAGCAAGGACTCTAGCTTCTTGTCCTTGACCTTCTTCTTGATCTTCTGGAGATCCGGGAGGATGTCGGTGTCGGACTCGATCTTCTTCGAGACGATGTCGAGCAAGCTCTTCAGCTCTGGGTCGAGCGGCTTCGAGGGGTCGACCGTGTTGAGGAACGACCTCAGGTCGGTGAGCGGGTCGATCTCACCGCCCAGCTCGCCACCGCTGTAGGGGTTCACGAATGCAAGCCCCGCGCCGCCCCCGCCGCCCCCGCCGGGCGGCTTGGTCTCGACCTCGTCGAGCGACGCGAAGTCGAGCCCCTCCATCTGCTTCGCCGCCTCCTTCTGCACGATCAACTCGCGTTGGGCGATGTGGCTCTCCTCCTTCGCTGAAGCGGCCTTGTTCTCCAGTTTCTTGAGCTTCTCCTCGCTCTCGGCGACCTTGTCCAGCGCCTCCTTGGACTTCCTCCGCTCATCGGCGAGATCCTTCTGGAGCGACTCGACCTGCTTCTTGAGCCCGTCGACCTCCCCCGCGGCGCCCTTTTGCGCGTCGCTGCCCTCGGCCTTGGCCTTGAGGACGGCGATCTCCGCCTCGAGGGAGGAGACCTTGCCGGCGAGGTCGGCGTTTTGCCTCTCGAGACCGGCCTTGGCGGCCTCCGCGTCGGCCAGCTTCGCCTTGGCGCCCTTCAGGCCGTCAAGCTCTGCTTGCAGTGCCGCGACCTTCTTGTCCGCATCGGCACCGCCCTTTGCCTCGTCCTCCTTCTGCTCGAGCTCCTTCTTGAGCCCCTCGACGAGCACGTTCAAGCTGTCCTTCTCGCCCTTGAGCTGGGCGATCTCGGCGTTGTATTTCCCGACGTCAACGGTGCCCTTGCGGGCCGCGGCGATCTCGGCGTTCAACTCGGCGATCTGCTTCTCGAAGCTTTCCTTGGCAGCGTCGGCGTCTTCCTTGAGCTTGGCGAGCTTGTGCTGGGATTTCTTCTTCTCGCTCTCGAGCTCGGCCTCGAGCTCCTCCACCCGCCTGTCCGCCGCGGGTTCGGGCACGCGAGGGGACGCCACGCTCTCCACGTGCGCCGCCCGGGCCGGGGCGGCGTGGCTCACTGGCGCCGGGGCCGGCCGGCTCACGCGCTCGGCCGCCAGGGGCGCGGCCTTCGGGGGCCCCTTGGCGGTCTCTTCTCCTGGGGGGGTGCCCTTGCCCCCGAGCAAGTTCTCTATCTCGGCCTTCAAGGAACCTACTTCCTCGCCTTGATTCAGCGTGCTCGTGCGGTACCCGTACAGCTGGTAGAGGCTCTTTATCTTCGTGGCGAGCGTCCCGCCCTTGTACTTCTGAACGTTCGAAGCCTTTTGGCCGTTCCACACGTATACTACCTTATCGGCATCTGAAACGATGAACGCGACCTCGTCTTCAGAGATCTTGGTCGTCCAGTCGAACGTCTCTTGGTTCATGTTAGTGATAACGAGTGTGCGAAAGGTCATAGTCAATCACTCGAACTGGATTGAACAGATAGCGCCTCCCACGAGAACTGGCTGAGTCTCGCTATTCTGTATTCCGCAAACAAGGTTCACCTTTAGGCTTTAAAACAATTGCGCGGGTGTTCCCGAACGGTCGGAGCGCCGGCCTTAACGAGCCCGGATCCATGGCGCCCGCCTCAAGGGCCGGTGCCGAGCTCCCGCCACAGCCGCGCGCCGTCCATCCCCTCGACGCGAATGATCTTGGTGCTGCTGGTGGCGCCGCGGACGATGGTAACGCTCGAGGTTCCGACGCCGATCCGCTTCGCGAGCAACTTAACGATCGCCTTGTTCGCCTTTCCCTTCTCTGGCGGGGCGGTAACGTGGACTATCAAGGATTTTCCATCATCGCCAATCGCGATCGAATCCTTGCGGGAGCCCGGGTGGGCGATGACCGTGATGTCGGCGTTCGAAGGCTCCATGGGCAAGTCCCTGTCCAGGGACGGGGGTTTAAATCCTTTTTTTGATTCTCTTCCGTAGTGAGCCTACCATGAGCGAAGCCAAGTCGAAGTTCAAGTTCGCTTGCACGAAGTGCGGCGCTTGCTGCGATGGCCGGGGCCCCGTCCCCTTGAGCCTCCAGGACATCGAACTCTGGGCGTCGAAGCAGATCATCAGGAACATGTTCCCATACATCAAGATCCGGAAGAGCGACGCGGGCTTGGGGCTCGTGCTCAACATGCTCGGCGAGGCCGCCCCGCCCAAGGATGGCGAGAAGAAGGCCGGCGAGGAGGACGCGGACGACGGCATCGGCGGCGACGTCGTGCCGAAGGGCAAGTGCCCCATGTTCAACAAGGAGGGGAAGACTTGCCTGATCTACCCGAACCGCCCCGCGTACTGCCGGGCCTTCCCGCTCGGGTACGAGGACGGGAGTTACGTGGTCGAGATGGATACGTGCCCCGGCCTCGGGTCGACGGAAGAGATGGACAAGGACCTGCTCAGGCAGATGCGCGACGACGCCAAGCGCGTGTTCGACGATGGGCACCAGCTCGGCCTCGTGCTGCCCGTGTTGCAAGCCATCATCATGAACGCCATGCAGGAGGCGTCGATGCGGGCAATGGCTAAGATGAAGCCAGAAGACCTAAAACGAATGGAAGAGATAATGCAGAAGATGGCCGAGGACAAGGAGAAGAAATAGAACGTTCCCCCGTCCTCTTCCCATCTCTGCACTCTTCGAGGCAGCGTTCAAGCTTTATCTGGGCACGGGCAAATAGTAGCCCATGAAGTGCAGCCTGTGCGAGGGGGAGATCGACGGCTACAGCGCCGACCTCAACCGCCTCGTGATCGACGAGAGCCACGCCGTCGACATCTGCCCTGGGTGCATCGACAAGTTCGTCAAGTGGCAAGGGAAGCGGCTGGCCGTCTTGTTCCCGACGAAAGCTATGAAGCGGCGGTTCGGCGGTGGCGTGGTATGAAAGGCCACGCTGGCGGCCACTGGTAGACCGACTAGTACTAGTTCACCTTCTCCGCGCGTGACCGGGCGATCTGCTCGAAGCCCCGGGCGTTCGAGATCTTATAGTCCTTCGGGTGGGCGGCCTGGTTGATGTCCTGGATGAGGTTCTTCTGGTAGAGGGTCGCCTCGAGGTCCTTCCAGAACAGGTCGACCCCGTCGCCCGTGAAGATGTAGTACTTGACGCGGGCGTCTGGTGGTAGCCGGGAGACGAGCGCGACGATCTCGTCGGTCAGCGTCTTCGCGATCTGCTCGACGTAGTATTTCTTGGTCGGGCCGATGTCCAGCGTCTCGCCGCTGATGATGACCGTGTTCTTGCCTTGCTGCAAGAGCCGCATGAGCTCGACGCCCCGGACGATGCGCCCGGTCTGCTTCTGGAGCTGGATGGCGATGCGGTTCGCCAGGGTCTCGAGGGACAGGTCGCCGATGGAGCTGCTGGCCACGTTGCTCGGCCGGCCCGCGTACAGCGTGAGGATCTCGGCGCTGCCGAAGCCGATGTCTGTCACGACCGCGTCGACGGCGCTCTCCTCGTTGAACTCCTGCATCATGCTGAAATACGAGCCGTAGGGGCCATACACGACCATGACGCTCGTGACGTTCATGCGGACCTGCACGACCCTCTTGGTGAAGTCGTTCTCGAGCACGAGCTCCTTCGTGCCCTTGAGCGCCTGGCTGAGCGCCTTCATCTTCTCGACGCCGGTCGAGACGGGGACGCCCACGGTCATGATGCATTCCATCTCTTGCACGCCGGGGTTTGCCTCGTCGATCGCCTTGGTCTTGATGCCGAGCACGGCGAGCGCGACCTTGACCGCGAGCTCGACGTCGGCTGGCTCGCCGATCATACCACCCTTCGTGAGCACGTGCTTGACCTCGGACTGCATGCGGGCGAGCTCTCCGAAGTATTGCTTGTAGACCTTCCCGTCCTGGTCGATCCCGACGTGCACGCAGGCGTTGTTGTCCCAGCTCGGATCGGCCCCGCTGCCGCTCCAGCCCTCGTTGAACTCGCCCACCATGGCGGGGTTCACGAAGTCCATACCCCCGCTCGTGGCCTTAATGAGGGCCGATCCGAAGTCGATGCCCGCGATGAGTGCCATGGTCTCGATGACCGAA
>JAFGBX010000115.1 GCA_016932935.1 Promethearchaeota archaeon
GGAGGCCGGCGCCCCGGCGAAGCGCATCATCCACGCCCGCACGGTGCAGCTGCAAGGGAGGGCGGTGCTCAAGCAGCTCGGCGTCCGGTTGGGCCAGGGGTACCAGAAGTGCGGCGGGCAGAAGGAGCTCGACTGGGCGCAGAACGTGTCCGTCCTCGTGCTCGACGAGAGGAGCGGCAAGTGGAACGGCGTCTTCGAGCGGGTGGACATCCCCGAACCCGTCGGTACCACCTGGTTCGACCTTCCCGACGTGGAGGTGGTCGCGGTCACGGTCGTCGTGCGCAAGAGCGGCGTCGACCGGTGGTGGCCGTCGTGGAACTGCGCGATGTACAGCGTGGCCCTCGAGGCCGACTACCGCCCGCCGGCCCCGGCCGCCCCGGCCCGCAACACCTACGACCTCGACATGACCGAGGGGACGCTGCCCGCGGGCGTCTCGATGGCGCTGCGGGGCGGCGAGGCCCGGTACCGCACGCCGTTACTCGAGGCGGGGTTCCTCTTGCGGGGCCCTGCGGTGGCCCACCTGGGCATCGACGAGTCGGGAGGGGGCCGGACGGGCACGAACCAGCTCAAGCTCGCTTCGCAGCATTCCAGGGCGGATGCATTCACGGCATACCGCGTCCAGGGGCCGAGGCTCGCGCCTTGCTACCCGGCCGTCGCGGGTTTCTACCAGCACGAGCTTGAAGGCATCACCGTCGTGAAGGGAAACCGCGTCAGGTACTGGTTCAAGTCCAGGGAGATCCCCCTCGAATGCAGCGTGGAGTGGGAGGTGCACGAGAGGCGCGTCGTGGCCACCTTCCGCGTCGAGGCCGGCCAGCCCATCCGCATGCCCGACGCGAGCGCGTGGCAGCTGTCGTTCGACAGCACGGCCTCGCCGCTCGCCGCTTTAGGAACCACCGTCAGGGCCGGGGAAACGGGGCTGCTCTCGTTCCCGTGCATCCTGCACCTGCCGGGCAAGGGCAGCCTCTTCTGCTCGATCGAGAGGGGGGCCTGCACGGGACGCTTCGATTCCATCCGCCCCGTGATGCTGAACACGTTCGAGTTCAAGGTGGGAGCCGAACCGCAGCCCGAGGGCGACTACGTGCTCCTTGCCGGCACCCACGAGGCAAGGGTCGCGCTCGAGGTGGTCACGCCCGAGTTCGCGTCGCTGCGGCAAGATGCCCCCATCGCCGCGAGGGAGATGGTTCGCTTGCGCGCGGTGACGGCGCTCGTCTACCGCGCCGACACGGACACGTTTTCGAACAACGGCAACTCGATGCACTGCCCCGCGTGCCTCGATAGCTGGGCGGACAACGCCGTCACATTCGTTCCCTTCAAGGGGATCGACCCGATGGCGTTCCTCCAGCACAGCCTGGAGCGCTGGTTGGTGGAGGCGCCCGGGTACGGGAGCGGCCGGAGCATCATCGACGACGAGCACCGGTACGAGGACGAGTACCTCATCTGCGGCACGGCGGCGCTCTACGGGCTCGCCAAGTTCCTCGGTCGCCGCGACGACCCCGTATGGCTCAGCGGCTTCAAGGGGGCGATCCTCGCGCAGATCGACCGCATGAGGCGCCGCGACGTCGACGGCGACGGCCTCGTCGAGAGCACGTGCCGGCTCGGCATCAGCGGGCAGCACCAGTGGAGCACGAACTGGTGGGACGTGATCTCCTTCGGGTGGAAGGACGCCTTCTCGAACGCGTTCCTCTACCCGGCGCTGCTCGGGCTGGCCAAGGCATTCCGGCGAAACGATATGAACGGCCAGGCCGATGAGTTGGAGTCGTGGGCAGCGAAGCTGAAGCACAACTACGTCCCGACCTTCCTCAACGAGAAGACCGGGTGGCTCGCAGGTTGGCGCTGCAAGGAGGGGAGGCTGCACGACTACGCCTTCCTGGCCGTGAACGGGGCGGCCGTGGCTTTCGGCCTCGTCGAACAGCCGCTAGCGCGCTCCATGATGGAGAAGCTCTGGAGCGAGCTGCACGCGTCCAGGTTCAAGGAGTTCGCGCTCGGCTTGCCCGGCAACCTGTGGTACATCCCGGACTCGGACACCGCGAGTGCCCAGCACGGCGAGCCGCTGGGCACCTACGAGAACGGCGGGGCGACGCACAGCCAAGCGAGGCATTTCGTCTCGGGTCTCTACAAGGCCGGGATGGTCGAGGAGGGGGATGCCCTCCTCGAGAAGCTGGCCGAGGGCATGGCGGACGGATCGGCGTTCGGCGGGGTCGGCTCCGGCGTCGACTGGCGCACGTGGGAGGGGCGGCCATGCGGGTACGAGGGCATCCTCTGCGACCAGTTTGGCATCATCGTGCCCGCGATGGATCGCTGGTTCAAGGAGAACCACCCGGCTGACGACCGCATGCCTTAAAAGCTACAATGAAAAATACCTCGTACATCCCCCGTGAATCCCGATGATGAGCCAACGGAAGATAGAGACGGTGCTGGGCGCCGTCCTCTTCGGCATCAGCACCATGCTCATAGCACGTTCCCCACCCAGGTTCGCCGAGTGGCCGTCGTCGTTGGGCACGTTGTTGTCCGATTTGGTCTTATTGGCCTTCCCCGTCATCGGTGTGATGGCGGGTGCGGAGTTCCTGCGGAAGGACAACGCGGGCTGGGCAGGCATCTTGTTCCACCTGGTCATCTTCTACACGGCGATCGGGTACTCGATCATGGCGGCCGTCGACATCACGACCGCGGCCCAGCTGGGCGGCCCCGCGATATCCGGGATCCTAGACGCCGGCCTCGCCGGGCTCGGGTGGTTCGCGTTGCTGCTCTACTACGATTGAGGGGAGGCGATGAACATCCGCAGAGATGGCAAGCTGGACGTGTTCGTCACCCCGCACTCGCACTACGATTACCTCTGGTGCGACCCGCCTGACGCGATGGGGGCGAAGAACGCCAAGCTCATCAAGGAAGCCTTGCTCCTCATGCGCGGGCACCCCGGCTACAAGTACGTCGTCGACTCGGCCATGGCGGTCGAGTACTTCAAGCTCCACCACCCCGACATGATGGGGGAACTCGCGCAGCGGGTCGCTGAGAACCGGGTCGAGCTGATGGGCGGAATGGTCGTCGCCCCGGACACGCTCCTTGCGAGGGGGGAGACGCTCGCCCGGCAGCTCTTGCACGGGATGCGTTACTTCAAGCACCACTTCGGCGTCGAGCCGCGAACCGGGTTCCTCATCGACTCCTTCGGGATCACCCCGCAGCTGCCCCAGCTGCTCGTGAAGGCCGGCCTCGAGCAGTTCGTCTTCATGCGAGGGGCCGTCCGCAGGTCCATCCCCCAGGAATTCCACTGGAAGGCCCTGGACGGCACGTCCATCCTCACGCACTGGATGCGCCTCGGCTATGCCTACGTGCTCCCGCCGTACACGGGCACGATCCTCCCCCCGGTCTTCCCCTTCGCCCCCATCCCGTTCACCATAGCGCTCGTCCCGCAGGCCTTCAAGGTGCACGACATCCTGAAGAGGGTGTTCCCGCCGGTCAAGTTCTTGTTCCAGCGAATCGCTTGCACCGGTGCCGGGGTCTCGCTGATCGGCAGCGACATCGGCGGCTTGGACTTCACGATCGCGAGGCGTGCCGAGCAAGCCGCGACGCCTAACGTCCTCGTCTTGTGCGGGACGGACAACTTGCCGCCGAGCTCCAACGTGCTCGACGCGGTAGACCACATGAACCGGAAGAGCAAGCGGTACCACCTGCAGGTGGCACTCCCGCGCGACTTCTTCCGGGCGATCCGGGAGAGCGGCAGCCGCCTGGGCAGCATCGGCCCCTGCGAGATGTCCGGCTTCATGGACAAGTTCACGGGCACGTTCAGCACGCGCGTCCGCGTGAAGCAAGCCATCCGGGCCTGCGAAAACGCCTTGTACGTGGCCGAGGTCGCGTCGGCAGTTGCATCGACGCGCTCGGGCATCCCGTACCCCGCGGAGGGGATGAACAAGGCCACCTGGCGCTTGCTCCGCTGCTGCTTCCACGACGCGCTACCAGGCTGCTGCGTCGACGCTGCGTTCGTGCACGTGATGAAGCAGCTGAAACTGTCCACTATGGAACTCAACCGAATTTACAAATCAGCGTTGGAATCCATTGCGAACTCGGTGTACATCCCTGGATCTCGGGATGGTGATTGTTCAATCCTCGTGTTCAACGCGATCCCGACGGCCAGGGACGGGATCGCCGCAGTCACCTTGCCAGCTGGCGCCAGGAGCGCCTCAATCGCTGACGACAAGGGCGCGCGGGTGCCGTTCCAGCGGGATCGCCTCTCCCCCGACGGCCGCGCGCACGTGATTGGGTGCACGGCCGTCCCCCCGGCCGGCTACGCGACCTACACGGTGACGAGGGCGGACGACGACGATCCGGAGGCCGGATCGGCGCGCCACACGGCCGCGGGCAGCGTCTCCACCCGGGGCGAGGCGGTCGAGGTCAAGGGCCGGCACCACACCCTCGTCTTCGAATCGGGAAGGTTGGTGACCATCAAGGACGGGGCTGGCACCGTGCTCGCCAGCAAAGGCCACTGCGCGATAAACGAGCTGCGCATTTTCAACGACCGCGGGGACAGTTATCTCGCTGGCAAGATGCCTAAGAAGGTCTTCAATACTTTCGACAACAAGCTGGAGGTCGTCGAGGACGGCCCCGTCCGGGTGGTCGTCCGCATCTCGTCCAAGCTGCGGTGCAATGACAAGCTCTTCTTCAAGCCGACGAACGAAGTGACCCAGTACGTGATATTGAACCATCATGGCCCGCCCCGGATCGACTTCCTCACGCGCGTCGAGAACCGCTCCCGAAACGTGCGTATCCAGGCATGCTTCCCCGTGCCCGCGGGGCGGCCCGCGTTCCGCGCGGGGGTGCCGTTCGGCCACGTCGAGCGGGACAGCACCCCGCAGCGGGGCAACTCGTGGGGCTCGAAGAACAAGCGGTTCGCGCATTACGACCGGATCTTCCCGGCCATCGACTGGATCGATGCCTCCAGCGCGTCCGAACGTAGGGGTATGGCGGTCATGAACAACGGCCTCCCGGAGCAAGAGATAAGCGAGGACAAGAAGACGCTGTTCCTCACGCTGCTGCGCAGCACCGGCTACGTCGGCACCCTCGCGGCGGGAAACGTGCCGCTGGTGCTGGGCCCGTTCTACAGCATCCCCGAGGCCTTCGAGATCGGCAGCCACGAGTTCCGGTACTCGCTGCTCTTCCACGGCGGCGACCCGGTCCAGGCCCGCGTTCCCGCCGAGGCCTTCGGGTTCAACGTGCCCCTCCACGCGGTGCGGATGGCCAGCGGCGGGGACACGGCGGGTGGCCTACCCCGGTCTGCCGGGCTCCTCACGATCCGTCCCGGCCACCTCCTCGTTACCGCGATCAAGCGATCCGATGAAAACCCCGGGGAGATCGTCATCAGGGTGCTATCGACGTCGGTGGTCCCGTCGACGGGGTCGCTCACGTTCGCCGGCCCGGTGAAGGAGGCGTGGCAGCTCGACTTGCTCGAACGCCACGTCACTTCGCTCGCGGTCGAGGACGGGAACTCGCTCTCGTTTGCCGCAAAGCCGCAGGAGGTCCTCACCCTTGCAGTCACCTTGGATGCTGCCCGTCTGAGGGAAAAGAGATAGGAGCAAGTTGGCACGCGTGTCACGAGCGATGTCGGCGTATTGCAACAGCAATAGCCGCAATTGCCACGGCCATTGACAAAGCGAGCATGACGTTGGCCGGCACCACGTTGAATGCCCCGCCAATGTGTGCCTGGTGGGCGAGCTGGGCAAGGGCGTCCGGCCGCACGATCTCCACGCCCGCTGCCTGGAGGCGCGCGGCAAACTTGTTCCAAAATAACGGGTCGCTGCTCCCACTCCAGCAGTGGATGTTGAAGAACACGAAAACGGGCTGGGTGAGCGTGACGGTTTTCAGGTTGATCACGTTCCGGAACTGCTCCTCCGTGTTGTTCGGCTGGAGCGTGAGGTACAACGAGTGGAGCACGGGCGTGCCGTGATACGCCTCAGGAAAATCGTACGTGTCCCCGCCATAGCCGTCGAAGATGATGTTCACCTTGTCCCCGAGGAGAGAGGCGACCGTCCCGGCCTTGTCCCCGATGTTCATCGTGTGTAACTCGTGCAAGTCCGTCAGGTCGAGCAGCGGGGGCACGTCGGAATAGTACGCCTGGAGCATGGCATCGTTCATTTCCCGCGGGTACATGTACCCCTTGCCGGACAAGGCGGCGACGAAGTAGTCGCTATACGTCGCGTTCTCGTAGTACCACTTCATGATCCACGGCATCAAGTCGTAGCACGACGCGGAGATCGTCCAACCGGTGGGAACGGTGCCAGGCTGCCGGTTGTCCCAGAGCGTGAACTTCATGAAGTTGTAGACGTACTGAATGTTGTCGCCGTCCGACCAGAGCCCCGCGACATAGACCTTGTTTTCGAGGGCCGGATGCGTAGCCGGGCGGGATTGGTTGAGCGTGTAACCCGCCGGGAGACGCATCTTCGCTAAAAATGGCAGGTTGAACGCCCAGTCGTTTGCGATCACGTACTTCCCGCGGCGGGAGATCTGGGTCACCGCGGCACCCTCGTTGTTGCCGTCCGGCCACGGGTAGCCGTATATCGGGATGTTGATGGGCGTTTCGTCCAGGATCCGGGCGACGAGGTCGAGCTGGTCTTGTGGGTCGGGATCCCTGTCTCCGGCGTCCGGAGCCGAATGGACGTAGAGCACGCGCCAGAGGGTGAAGATGTCGTTGGCGATGAAGAAGCTCCGGGCGTGGTGTGGAGCGTCCTCCGCGTAGTACGCGAGCGCCGACTGGTTCGCGATGGGATAGAAGTTCTCGAACGCGTAGGCGTACTTCGCCGTGCGATCGGCCAGCACGTTGTCCGCGACGATCCCGGTCATGTTGTAGGTCACGGGCGCATCGAACACGGCCTTGACCGCCGGGTAGATGTCTTGATCGACGAGCAGCGACTTGTTGGCACCGCACAGCGGCGTGGCCATGTTCGCCTGGTCGGGGTCGTCCTTGTCGAACACGATGATGCCATCGAAATAGGCTCTGAAATGGTCGACCATGTCGAGCACACTTGCGAAAGATCGGAGGTGACCCGAGTACATGCCGCTGCCGTTGATGTAGTCGAACCAGAACGCGTCGATGTCGCTCGCTATGAGGTACAAGTTCGTCCCGTTCTTGTTCACGAGTCCATCGACGGACGCGAGCAGGTATCGCTCCGCCGCGGAGAAGCTATTGCCACGGATGTCCACCACGGTGAAGTTGTTGGTGCCATCGGACGGGGCGAGCGTCGGCGTCCCGATCCATTGCCGATCGACCATGCACGATGCGACGAATGGCGCGGGAGAGAACTGGCCGAACCCGAGGGCCGCCGTGCCTGCCACGATCACCAGGAGGCAAGCAAATGCCACGTTGCGCCATGCTCTCTGTACCATGGGAAATCCCTTTAATAGGCAAGGGTGTTTAGTTAATAAGTAACGGCCGTGCTAATTAACGCACCGACCAGGCCACCACAGAGCGAGCCCCGACAGTTCAATGGAGATCTTCAAGGATTTAAAGGCCACCGTCCAGGCATGGGAAAGAGCCTTCGAGGCAATGAACCTTGGCCTCGTCCTGACCGACCAATCCGGCGTCATCCTGCAAGTGAATGACACGGCCAGGAGGATTCTCGTGGACGCGAACCCGGCCGGCAAGGACCTCGATGCATTGCTCGTGGGCGCGCTGCCATCAAAGAAGAACATACCCAGCTTCGTGGAAGCGGCGTGCCTGGAGAGCCATAAGGAGGAACCCTCGGAGACCCAGATCGAGGTCGAGACGCCGGACCACCGGATCGTCATGATCAAGTCGTTCTGCTTGCGCATCGATGGTGTCGAGGGCTCGTGGCCCTCGTTCATCCTGGGCGCGAGCAAGGATGCGCCGCAGGCGGAGTCGCTGTACTGGGAGAGCCTAGAGAAGCTATGGGAGTCGTCCCGGTCGTCGATAGAGATACTGCGGGCCATCCCGTCGGCCATATTCATCTGCAAGATCAAGAAGGGGGGCAAGCTCACGATCCTCGACTGCAACCCGGCCGCGGAGAAGATCGCCAGCGAGTCCCTCGCGAAACTCCAGGGAACGCCGCTGAGCGACGTCTGGCATCACGGCGGCGAGAAGGACTTCTTGAGGAAGGTCGCCGAGGGGAACCAGAGCAACAAGCCCTTCACGTTCGAGGACCTCCACACGAACCCGGAAGGCGTCTTGGAGAAGGCATACAAGATCCAGGTGTTCTTCATGCCCAACGACCGCGCGGGCGTGCTCTTCGACGACATAACCGTGCAGAAGCAAGCCGAGAGGGTGCTCGAGGGAGAGATCATCAAGCTCAAGGAGATAGACGAGTTGAAGGACAACTTCATCGCCGTGACCTCCCACGAGCTCAAGACCCCCCTCGTGTCGACGTGCGGCGCTGCCGAGTTCTTGCTCACGAACTACACGTCGTCGCTCGGCTCCGAGGAGCTCAAGTTCGTCGAGATGATCAACCGCGGCGCCACCCGGCTCAAGGCGCTCGTGAACTCGTTGCTCGACATGTCCCAGATCCAGAACGGCCAGATCGAGCTCGCCATCAAGGACGAGGACCTCGTCGCCGCCCTCCACCGCGTGGCCAAGGACCAGGCATACATGCTCGAGACGCGGAACCAGGAGCTCACGATCCACGCCCCGCCGTCGCTGGTCCTCCCCTTTGACGCGGCCCGCATCGAGCAAGTGCTCACGAACATCATCACCAACGCCATCAAGAACACTCAGCAGGGTGGCCGCATCGAGCTGCGCGTCATCAAGAACGAGGAGGCGGGGGAGGCCGTTGTATCGATCGTCGACAACGGCGTGGGCATCACCGCGGAAGAGAAGGCGAGGTTGTTCACCCGGTTTGGAAAGATCAGCCGGGACGGGGTGAAGCTGGACCTGAACATCCAGGGCACTGGCCTCGGCTTGTTCATCACGAAGGAGATCGTCGAGCGCCACGGCGGGAGGATCTGGGCAGAGTCGGGGGGCCGGTACAAGGGGAGCACGTTCACGTTCTTGCTACCGATTCGGCCACCAGGAAAGGCACCGTGAGTTCCCCTCAGCCCGCCTCTCGGATCCCCTTGCACACGGCGAGGAACTTTTCCATGGCGCGGGGTTCCCGCTCGAGCTGTTCCTTCACGGGATACTCTGCGCAGTCCGCCGGCTTGACCTCGTGTATGCTGCACGCGTCTCCCTCGAGGAAGGCGCACGCGTCCTTGATCGCCATGATCATCACATATTGGATGCCGAGCTCGATCCCACGCTTCACGATGCCGAGGTTCTTCGGCCGGAGGATCGTTCGGAAGTCGACGCCCGGCAGGAACCAGAAGGGAACCAGCGGGCCCGTGGCGGTTCCGCCCGTCCCGGCGTTTTCGTGGCACTCGAGCAGGAACGATGCCAGCCCGTCGAACGCTGCCTGGTGCGAGGCGACGAACGCCCGCTCCGGGCCGGCCGGGTCAGCCTCCCGCGACGCGTCGTGGGCCGAGTACCAGGAGAGCGGGATCAAGGCAGCGGGCGCGACCGACTTCAAGTCGACTTGCAAGCCCCGGGCGATGTCTTCCCTACCCCGGTGCATCCATCGTTCGACGTCGCTCGTCCGTATGACGATCTCGTATGCATGACGGCAGCAGGCCCCGCAGCGAATGCAATCGTACCCATAGCGGACACCCGTGCGTGGATCCTGGACGACGAACATCGCATCATCTCGGCGGCGTGGGAAAATGGAGGACGATTGAAAAGTGGGGGATCAAGGGAGGCACTTCTTCTTCAAGGCGGGATCCGGGGCGAACTTGACCTTGATGGCCTCCTCGTGCGTTGCCAGATCCTTCTTGCCGACCCAGTACTTGCCCTTCTCGAGGTCGGCCTTCGAGGGGATGGACTCCTTGAATGTCGGGAGCCATTCGGCCTCGTAGTAGAGCATGAGCTCCATCATGGCCCGGACCTTCTCCTCGTCCTCGATGAAGGCGCACATCGGGTCCTTGAGCAAGCCCTTGAGGAGGAGGTCGGTGTCCCCCTTTTGCCACGCGTCGACGGTCAGGTCCTGCACCACGCAGTGCGGCCGGATGAGCTCGGCGATCGCCTCGTCGATCGGTCCGATCCTCGTGCCGTGCATCTTGCCACCTTCGAAGTGCCCGGGAACCTCCAGGATCGCCCCGTCGGGGAGCGACGGGCAGAGCGACTGGCCGTAGTTCGGCAAGTTCACGACGTGGTGGTGCGATGCCTCGTTGTTGATGAAGTCCGCCGTCATCTGCAGCGCGTGCTCGCCCTCGGCAGTCGGGACGGGCAGCTTCGCCATCGAGAAGCCACGCGAGAGCACGGAGAACCGCTGGATCGCGTAGCGGTGCGACAGGCCGAGGCCCTTCACGTCGCGCAGCGTCGTGACGCCCCATACGTTCGGGTCGTGGTTGAAGTAGTTGAAGTAGGCGGGCATGAATTCCGCGACGTGGCGGTTGCCCGGGTACGGGTAGGCCCCGTACTTGTCGGTGAGGTACCAGCTGAACTTCCTGCCCTCCACGCCCTCGTCGTAGGCCTCCCGCCAGTTCTTGCGGAGCCCCGCGATGACGTCCTCGCCACCGGCCTTGTGCTTGGCTTCCAGCATCCAGGCGAAGTGGTTCACGCCGACGTACTTGAGGTCGAGATCCTTGTCCCAGTTGTTGATGGGCGGGGTCAGCCCGGCGATGTTGTTGTAGACCTGGAGGCTGTGCATTCCACCGAACAGCTCGTGGCACAAGCCCAGGTATTGCAGGTCCTTGTTGACCCGGCGGGCGGCCTTGACGATCGTCGCCTGAGGGTTCGTGTAGTTGAGCAGCACCGCCCGCGGGCACGTCTCGACCATGTCCCTGGCGATGGCCGTGACGGGGGGGCCGCATCGCATGCCGCGGAAGAACCCGCCGGGGCCGACCGTGTCGCCCGTGTTCTGTGGGATCCCGAACTTCTGGGGGATGTAGATGTCGAACCACTCGGCTGCCTGCCCGCCGACGCTGATGCTCTTGTAGAGGAAGTCGGCGCTGTCGATGGCCTCCCGCTGGTTCGTGTGCTTAGTGACCTTGAGATCCACCTTGGCATTCTTCCCCATGTGGTCGAGGATGTTGGCCGTGTAGCCGAGCACGCGCTCGTCCACGTCGACGAGGGCGGCGTGGATCGGCTTGCCCTTGAGGCCGGTCTTGGCAGCGGCGACGATGTTGCGGAACAGGCCCATGCTGAACCGGTGCGACCCGGCGCCGAGGTAACAGATCTTGAAGCGTTCAGCCATGTCCGCTCACGCCCCCTTCGAGAAGAACGCCACCACGGCGGCCTTGAGATCCCCCTTCCCGACGAGCTGCTCGGGCTCGTCGTCCAGGATCAAGCCCCATTTTCCTTCCTCGACGGGCGTGATGGCGAGCCGGCGGAAGTCGTACCAGCCATCGATGCCCATCTCCGCGAGAAAGCTCCTGGAACCGGGCTCGCGGTCTTCCAGCAAGATGTAGGACTTTTCCGAGTCCATCTTCTTGTACCGCTCGATCTCCTCCCACGCCTCCTCGGCGTCCTCGATGACGCCTTCGGGGATCGGGGAGCCGTCCACGTGCATGTATATCGGCATGATCCATCGAGGCGATGCGACCCTATTTCAATGCATGCCAAGTTGACTTAATATGAAGCTGATCGACACGACGCACGTGAACCTGCTACGACGCGCAAGATGACCCACAAGGAACGTATCCTCGCCGCTACCAACCACGAGCCAGCTGACCAGGTTCCCACCTATGCCTTCAAGGTCGAGGCCGGGTTTATGCAGAAATACGACGACGCGTTCGACATCGACGAGAACGATTGGGTGCAGTTCAGCCAAGACCAGACAGTCATCGTCTCGCTCGGCATCGACGGCACGACCGACCCGTCCCTCGGCGACCGCCCCGACCCGGAGTTCAAGTACAAGCCCATCACGCGCCCCGACGGCAGCTTCGTGGACTCGACGGGCCGCATCTACAAGATAGCATCTGATGGTCGATTGTTCTACGTCGACGGATACTGGACGAGCAACGAGATCCGTGCCAAGTTCCCGCCCCGCGTGCCGCAGCCCCAGGAGGCATTCGACAGGTTCGAGAAGTTCTACAAGCAGAAAGTCATCGCCGAGGACAGGGTCTTCGTCTGGCCCATCATCGCCGGCTTCCACGAGGGCATCTGGCTTGGCATCGGGTATTCCGGCTTCGCGCGCGAGACCCGCAAACCCACGGGGCTGCTCGACTCGTGCGTCGACGAGCTGTACACGACGAACCTCGAGATCTGCAAGCGACTGCTCGACATCGACAGCGAGATGGTCATCGCATTCACCGACGACATCGCCTACAAGGATCACCTGCTCTGCTCCCCGAAAGTGTTCAAGCGGTTCTACGCGCCGAGGTACAAACAGCTCTTCGACTACGTCCACAAGCGTGGCGGACGAACCATGTTCCACACGGACGGCGACATATCGGAGTTGATCCCTCATTACATCGACATCGGCCTCGACCTGCTCCAGGGCCTCGAGCCCGTCGCGGGCGTCGACATCGTCAATCTCAACGAGCAATATGGCGACAAGATAGCGTGGAACGGCAACATCGACGTGTCCCGTCTCCTCTGGCAGGGAACACCAGCCGAGGTCCGCGCGGAATGCGAACGGGTCATCAAGGCCGTCGCCCCGTCCAACAACCTCGTCTTCGGCCCGTCGACCGACATCATGGCGTACCATTCCATCGAAAACATCGTCACGCTCTATGAAACCGCCCGCGCCTTCGATCTAGGCACCCGGCGCTTCGCCTACTTGCGATAACGCAGCCTTTTTATTCCCTTCGTAGTGGCACGCCCTTCCGCCACGTGCACGGGCATGGCATCCACGGCCGTATCTATTTTAACACACCTCCCATCATAAGGATCAGAGGTGGAGATAACGACAACGATCGCAATCACGGGGATACGGTCGCACCTGGCCCACGGCATCCTGCCGAACCTGGTTGCCGACCACCGCATCACGCGTATCATTGGGATTGGCCCCAACAGGCCGTCCGACCTCCCCGGAAGCAAGGTCGAGTTCCAGCAGATCGACATCAGGGACGGGAGGAGGCTCGAAGAGGCTTTCTCAGGAGTTGACATCGTCATGCACTTCGCATTCATCATCGATGCGAAAGCGCGCCCGGAACGGGAGGTCATGGATGTCTGTATCAACGGATCGAAAAACGTTTTCACGGCAGCTGCGAACCAGAACGTGAAGAAGGTAATCTACACGAGTTCCGTTGCAGCGTACGGTTGCCCGCCCGTGAAACCAAGCGAGCCACTCGTCGAAACCGACGAGTTGAACGGCAAGAAAAGCCGCTGGTTCTATGCCCGCGCGAAGGCAACTGTGGAAGAATACCTGCGAATCTTCGTGCCCGCTCACCCGGATATCACCGTGACCGTGATACGCCCCCACATCATCGCTGGGTGCCGGCATTTCGCTGACCAGGTTGAACCGTATATTGCCCCGGCCATCGAGAAAAAACCGTTCACGTTCATAAAACCAGCCTCTTACCCGCACGCCATGATGCAATTGACACACGAGGACGACTTGTTTGCTTTCATCCTCAAGGCGATGAACGAGGATATGCCTGGAACGTTTGACATCGCGTCGGGCATCATTGACTTCGAGGACTTTTACAAGGGATATGGCATCACGATGAAATACGTCCCCTGGCCGGCCATCGTCTTATTGCTCGGCCTGGCTGGTATCTTCTCGCGGAAGCAACGCTATCAACTCCAATGGTATTCGGCCCTCCGCTATCCGCCCTCCGTCAAGTCCGAGAAGGTGAGAACCACGGGCTTCGTTTTCAAGTACCCCTCCACCCGTGACATCCTGGTCGAGGCCATCGAGGCAAAGGCGCGGGAAGCGGGGACGAGCAAGCCATGACGTCCAAGATGACCAACTTGGAACGGGTCCTTAACAGCCTCAGATGGGTTAACAGATCATGGCGGGTTCAAAATCATGGATAGGCTGGGACAAGCCCTATGGGAACAGGGGCGTCCGCGCGAACCAGCTCGCAGCCATCGAGCTGGACACGGGCGGCCCTGAATGGATCCCTTGTTCGTGCGGGATGTTCCAGTACGTCTGGAAGAAGTACCGCGACGACTTGAGGGATCTCGTGCTCGCCCATCCATTCGTCTTTGGGACGAGGCCCCACATTCCAGGCGACTACGACTACATCGATCCGCACCACCGCAGGGGCGAGTTCACGGACAACTGGGACTGCGGCTGGAAGATGGCCAAGGATGGTTACGAGGGCGTGGTGGTCAAGAACCCGCTCGCCGATTGGTCCGCGTTCGACGCGTTCAACCCCAAGGCCAAGGCGGAACCGCTCCTCTACGACGAGCGGGGGACGAGGAACTTGCTCGGGTGGACGATCGGGAACTACAACGAGGGACTGGAGGGCCTGATGCGGGGTACCAATGGTGGCCGCCTTTTCGACCGGCTGTACTTCCTCAGGGGGTTCGACAACCTGATGTCGGACATCGCACGCGACCATCCCAGGCTGCCGAAACTCATCAAGATGCTGCAGGACGTCCGCATGGCGCAACTCGACCAGTACTTCGACATCGTTCACGAGCAACCCGACGAGCACTTCATCGACATCGTGAGCTTCCACACGGACATCGGAACGCAGGACCGACTGATGATCAGCCCGAGGAAGTTCCGGCAGTACATCAAGCCGTTCTACACGGCCCTGTTCCAGCGGTGCCGCAAGGAAGGTGCCCACGTGTATTTGTCCTCTGACGGCAACCTCTTGAGCATCGTGGACGACCTTGTCGAGTGTGGGGTGAGCGTGCACGACCCGCAAGAACGCGCGAACACGATCCCTGGCATAAGGAAGGCCTATCAAGGTAAGCTCTGCGTTGACCTGGATCTTGACAGGCAGATATTCCCGTTCGCAACGCCGGAGCAGCTCGATCGCCAGATAAAGCGGGCGGTCGATGAACTGAACACGCCCCGGGGCGGGCTGATGCTGAAAGCCGAGATATCGGACGACAACGTGCCGCTGGAGAACATCGAGGCCATCTGCACTGCGTTCGAGAAGTACTGCATCCTCAAGAGGTGAGCCCGTGGCCACACCTGGGACGAAGCGGCCCTCGGGCGGCGGCTCGACCCCGGCCGGCGGGACGAACCTTTTTTTCCCCTTCGGGCTTTATACCCACGAGCCATGATCGCGTTCGCTGACGGGCACTACTACGAGGCCTTGATCTTCGACTTGTACGGCACCCTGGTCGAGATCTTCAAGCAATCCGAGTACAAGGACAACCTCGACTCGATCATCGCCGCGCTGGGGGTGAATCCGGGCCGGTTCGCGGCGGCGTGGAAGGAGACCTGGGAGGCCTACCCCTACGGGGACTACCCCTCGGTCGAGGCGCGCTTCGACTCGGCACTCGAGCGGTACCACGGCACCACCGAATACCCGAGGCCGGAGGGGCTCCAGAAAGCCGTCAAGCTGCGAAACGACTACATCCAAGGCCAGACCCTCAAGGTCAAGGAGGGTGCCATCGACGCGCTCGAATGGGCCGCCCGCGAGGGCTACAAGCTCGGCATGGTCTCGAACTGCTCGGCCGAGACGGCCATGATCTGGAACGAGAGCCCGCTGGCGAGGTACTTCCCCGATCCAAGCCTCTCGTGCGTCCTCAAGCTCAAGAAGCCGGAGCCCGAGATCTTCCTCAACGAGACGAACAAGCTGGGCGTGGATCCAGGCCACTGCATCTACGTGGCCGACGGGGACGACCACGAGCTCGACACGGCCATGGCGCTGGGCATGGCGACCGTCCTCGTGACGTACGACCTGGAAGACGCGTACCGCCACCAGCCGTTCCCGGAGAGCGAGCACTCGATCACGCACTTCAGCCAGCTGCCCGCCGCCGTCATGGGCCTGGAGCGCGCGAGGAAACGACAATCCGGATGATTCGCCAAGAGTGACCGCCATGAACCTGCCTGTCGTCGTCACGTCGCTGGAAGATATCGCCGGCCAGAACATCAAGTCCCGGCTGGTGGAGATGGAAGCGTGGATCCAAAAGGAACACGCCTCGGGAGCCAAGGGGCTCCTTTTCTGCGAGCGGCTCAATGCGTATCTCATCACCATCGAGGAGGGCCTCGTCCACAGCGATCGGCTCGACGAGTATTGCAAGCAAGCGGGGATCGAACCGCTCTCCTATATCTATGCCTCACGCCACCGAAGCGAGACGGCCAGGCCCGCCCTCCTCGCCCACGTGACCGGCAACTGGGGTGAACGGGCGGAATTGGGTGGCGAGCCCCGTCGCGTGTGCAAGGCTTCGGGCGCCCTCCTTCGGCTCGCATACCGCGCGCTGCTCGCACAGAAGGACCGCCACGCCGCCGAGTTGGAGAAGTTCGCCGTGAACCTGGAGGTCACGCACCATGGCCCTACCAACCTCCAGGTTCCACTCGTCTTCGTGGAGCTCGGGAGTGACGAACCGAACTGGCGCGACGTGGCCGGGGCAGAGGCGGTCGCGAGGGTCATCCTCGAGCTCCTCGAGGCCATCAAGGGCGCCGGGTTCGACCTCGGCAAGCTCGCGGGGGATCTCGCCGGCGTCGGCATGGGGTTCGGCGGGCTGCACTATGCCCAGTCGTTCGAGCGGGTCATGGCCGGCGGATCTCGCGCCGCGCTCGCGCACATTGTTCCCAAGCACGCCATCGCATCGATCACGCGGGACACGATCGAACTCGCGACGAAGAACACGGTCGAGGGCGTGTCATGGTTCGTCCTCGACTGGAAAGGCCTCAACGCCGAGCAAAAGGGCGTGCTTATGCCGCTGCTCGCCGCCTTCCCGAGCATCCCCGTCAAGCGAACGCGGGATTTCGAACGCGAGAGCCCGGCCGACGCCCCGTGATACGAGAATAAATACCGCCCTATCCATTGAGCCAGTATCCGAGGTCGTCTTAACATGGACCGATCGAAACTCGCTCTCGCGCTGGTCTGCATCGTGTCGGTGGCGGGTATCGCGACCGCCCTCGGGACGTGGCTGTACGTCGACGGCCAGAGGCTCCGCGTCGGGTACATCGCGGGGGACATGAACCACGCGGCCTTGTATCATGCGAGGGTGAATGGGATGTTCTACGACGCCGGGCTGGACTTGAAGTTCACGGCCTTCGGCAGCGAGCAGGCCATCATGGATGCGTTGCACGCGGGCGAGCTGGACATCGCCCTGGTCGGCCTCGCGCCGGCCGTCCTCTACAACCAGGTGCAGGAAACGCCCATCACGGTGCTGGCCGCGGCCAGCGTGAACGGCTCCGCCATCGTCGTGCGGAACGACACGGGCATCAACTCGACCGCCGACCTCGTGAACAAGACGATCGCCATCCCCGGGGCCTCCCTCACCCAGGATCTGCTGCTGCACGCTATGCTCAACGCCAGCAGCGTGAAATACGGGGGCATCGGGAACTTGACTAACGAGGTCGACGTTGTCGTGAACAGCACGCAGGGGATGCTGCTCTCCTTGAACAACAGCCAGATCGACGCGATCGTCGCGTGGGAATGCATCGCCGCGATAGCCGTGAACGAGCCCGACCACGGGCAGTTCGGCTACCCGGGCAAGTACCTGGCGAACAGCAGCGGCACGTGGCCGAACCACCCGTCCAGCGTGGTCGTCGCCAGGACGGCGCTGCTCGGGCAACCCGCACTGGTGGACGCGATCACGCGGTTCCTGCACGTGCACGCGGCCGCGACCGTGGCCGTCGCCGCGGGAAGGCTCGAGGACCCTCGAACGTCCGCGTTCTACCTGGCCTTGGAGCAGGCCATCGGCATCGGCGAGGGGGACATGGTCATGGCGCTCGGGAACACGGGCTTCACCTGCCAGCCGTCGATCCCCCTCGTGAAGGCGTTCATCGGGAACATGTCCGCGTTCGGCCTCATCGCCCCCATCGCCGACCTTGATGGCTTCCTGGCATCGTTCTACAACACGACGCTGCTGAACCGGTCGCTGCTGCTCTGATGGAGTGGTGGCCCTCCTTCTCCATATGCGGGTTTCACGCGCGGCACGCGTGCTGGATCGGCGTGCTACAGCACGACGCCATCGGAGCGTCGAATTAAGAGGTGTCGGTGGCCGGGCGCCGTGGGCGGCAGCGACTATTTCTTTAGAACCACGAACTTGCCCTCCTTCTTGAGCTGCATCAGCTCCTCGATTTCCTTGTGTGCCTCTTCGTAAGGAATCACGAACTTGCCATATGTCCCGATCTTCTTGCCCACCTTGCAGCACTTCACGATGATCCGCAAGATGACACGCGTCATGGGCTTCGACGGGCCGCTGAGGTCGACAGCCTTGGTGAACACGTAGAGCATGTAGTCGTCGAACCCGCCAATCAAGGCATACAACGGGAAGAAGACGATGAACATCATCACCAGGAACGCGGCGATGATCGAGACCGTCGCGGCGACGATCACGCCGATGCCCACGCACATCGGCAAGAACACGTAGTTGTACCACACGAGCGCGAACGGGACGATCGGGAGGGCCGCGATGGCCGGCAAGACCACGGACTTCATCCAGTAGATCTTTATCTTCACGACCTTTACGTGGCAGTACACGATGCAATAGATGGTCTTGATCATTATTGGGATGATCATGTCGAACGTGATGAGAAAATTGACCCCGAAAATGCCCATGTCTTGCACGTTGAAGACGAAGAGCGCGAGGTACAAGTTCAAGACCTTTATACCTTCCTCGACGACGCGAGCGACGGCCCATTGGGGTATCTTGAACGTCCCGCCCATAACGGAGTCAGGAAGCCAGACGAACGGGTCGAAGAGCTTGCGGATCAAGGTGGGATAGTAGAAGATGAGCGCGGGTACCCAGTACACCAACCCGGACACCTCGTGGTAGATGTCGCTGAAGAACGGGTAGATCGCGGCCAAGCTCATTGCGAACACGGTCACGAACATGAGGCGGAACATCATGGCGTACGACACGTAGAACGACGCGAGCACCTTCTTGCCATTCGGGTACGCTTCGGCCAACGCGGCTGACAGGTTATAGTTCCCGTAAGAGCCCACCATACCGGTCATGCCCGACGCCGTGCCGACCAGGGCCGACCACGTCACGAATCCTGGGATCTGGGACGTTTTCCAGAGCAAGAAGAGCAACCCGGTTCCTCCTGACACGAGGGGAACGACCGAGCATTGAAAGCCGTAGGACAAGCTTCGCCTGACGACGTCCCTCCCGAACTTGAACCGCCAAGCGTCTCGCGCCGAGAGGCCCATGTTTTTCACGATCTTGTTGAAGAAATAAGCCGATACGATGAAAAACAGGATGTCGTTGATGTACCCGCCGATGCTGCCCGCGATGGCCATCGCCATGATCTCGCCGACCTCGGGATGCGTCATGCCGTAATGCCGCCCGAACAGAACGATGGCGATGTTCATGAGCTGTCCCACGACCGTTCCACAGAGGAAATTGAGCAGGTTGCTCTTGTCGAAGTGCTGGAACCCGTCGATGCACCCCCGGTAGATGCCAAGCATGGACGGCCACTGCCGCTGCAAGATCAGGAGCAGCAACCACGTGAGGTACGCGTAATTGCCCGTGACGATGACCTCAAAGGTGAAGATCGATAGCCCGGTAACCTGGATGAGGCCGCTGAACATCTGCCACCAGATGAAAAATCGAATATATTCCATCATTTTCTCTGGATTCTTCACCCGGTTCTCCGCGATGAAGTTTCCGATGCCAAAGTTCGTCGGGACGTCGAAGATGAGGAATATGACCGAGAAGAGGCCGCCGGCGATGCCGCCGTACCCGCCCACTTCCGGATACGGCGAGATGAGCGGCACGAGGTAGGCGGCCATGATCACGGTGAGTCCCGTGCTGATGAGGTTGAGCAATATTGACCAGAACTCGGAGCCCAGCTGGCGGTGGAACCCGATCATCTCCCAACCCTTGAATTCCGGGAATTTCTTGTCGAGGTCGAGCTTGTCCATGATTTCTTGATCCTTTGCCTCCTCGGCCTCTATTTCTTCCTCGCTTCTCCCCCCCTTCTTGAACACCATGCCGCCATCTGCTCCCCGGTTCCGTTTCGGGCGCATCCGTTACCTATCTCACTAGCAACTCCAAGATCGTATTCATTGCTATGTCTTTGGGAGAAATAAGGCTATCATCCCATCTTGAGTTTATCATATTAACCTCTTTTTAACGACAAAAATGTTCTCACGCCCCCTCAATCCTAAGTTCCAAGGCGAATGAACGCA
>JAFGBX010000116.1 GCA_016932935.1 Promethearchaeota archaeon
AACTACTTGCCGGGCATCGCGTTCATCATCCCGCGCATGATCAAGCTCGTGCTCACCAAGTACAACGGCATCCCCGGCCAGGTGCTCTACGGCGCAGACCGGCCGAACATCCAGGTGGTTCTCGGCCTGGTGGGGTCGTTCACGAACACCGGCATGCTGTTCGTCTACGTGGTCTGGCTGCAGCTCCCGATCGTGCTCGGGATCAGCGGCATGGCCTGGATAATGGAGCTCGGCTGGATGCCGTTCGACCTCGCCCTCTCGACCCTCGCGTACGCCTACATCCACAAGAAGCTCGTGAAGGTCAAGTTCCCGGTCGCCCAGATAGCCGTCGGCATCGTCATCCCGTCCGGGCTGACCCTTGCCGTGCTCGTGATCGGCAAGCTCCTCGTATACGACGCGCTCTACAACATCGGCGGGTTCTTCCTCGCCGCCTTGCCCAGCATCGGCATGATCGCCGTCCTCCTCTTCTTTATGTACTTCCCGCTCACCGGCGCGCTGGGCGGCTGGGACCGCACGAACCTGGCGGAGTTCAAGAAGGTCTCCCGCATGTCCGGCCCGAGCAAGTGGATCGTCATCCCCGTGTATAAGATCCTCGAGGCCACGTGCAAGCGCAGCAAGCTCCACGGCCGCTTCGCGATGCCCGTCGAGGGCGTCATCAAGGAGGCGGAGGAGCTGCTCGTGCTCAAGACGACGAACCGCGAGGCCTTCAAGCAGCGCCGGGCAACTTCTTCTTCATGCCCGTGAGCTGCTTGATCTCCTCGATGGCGGCATCGTGTGGGATGGGGAAGCGGTTCGTGAGGGGGCTGTGGCGCGCCGCCCATGCCGTGACGCGGCTCGCCATTCGATAAAACGCCTTCGACGGCCCTGCCATGGACACAGCTTTCTGGTACGTCTCGAGCCCGAATGAATCCCAACCTCCGAGGAGCCCATAAAAGAATGGAAACACCATCGTGGGGCATGTGACCAGGATGATGACGATGGAAATGATGCCCGCGAACACGGGGCCGATCGATGGCACGAAGAGGGCGTGGACGAACTGCAAGTAGGCTGTCACGATGCCGTACACGATAACCCCGCTCGCCAGCGGCGCGACGATGGCTTGCCAGACAGGGATGCTGTAGGGCAGCAGCTTCCTGCGAATGAATGTCCACACGAGGCACACTTTGATCCATTGCGGGACGGCGGTGGCGAGCATGAAGACGAACGCTATCGCCTGGGTGCCTCCCTCTTGCCACCGGAACGCGTAGAGCATCAGCGCCACCCATGCCAGCTTGGCTGCCTCCTCGGCGATGCGGAACGACTGGAACGCCTTGAGGCGCATTGCCCCCACCAGGATCATGTCGCCGTGCTCGGCAACGGGCAAGAAGAACTTGTAGATCCACCACGGTAACAAGAAGAGGCCGATCATCGCGTAGTACTCAAGCCCAGGGATGGCAAGCAGCGTGGCGGCCAGCACGTTCAAGAACGCGGCGAACATGAACATCATCGCTCCGTTGACGTATCCCCAGTACTTCCATCCCTGGGCAACGTAGAACACGGACAGCCTCAGCTTCTGGTTCCGGTAGGCCTCGGAGAACGGCGCGGTCAGGTCTATCTTCCCGAAGTAGTCGAGGAAGTTGACGAACATGCTGGCCGATGAGGAGAGCACGCTGAAGGTCGTGAACTGTGCCACGACGTCGACGTACATCATCGTGACCGTGTAGGCGACGCCTTGCGCGACGATGCCCGGTACCGAGACGGAGATGCCCGTCTTGAACGCCGTCCACGCGACCTCTTTCGAGAAGCCTGGTTGGAACAAGGATCGCAAGGGAATTCCGATCTTGCGCAGCATCGGACGGATGAAGTGTACCTGGAGACCGAACATGAAGAAGTCCCGCATGTAGTACGCGAACGTCGTACCAAAGGCCATCGTCATGAGCTCGCCAATGGCCGGATTTTGATTGCCGACAGCGCGCCACATGTAGATGAAACAGAGAAGGAAGACCTTGTCGAACACCTCGGAGCCGAGCGCGTGGAGCGTGTTCGCTACGTGGTACTGCTGCAGCCCGGCCATGCAAGACCGGAGCAGGTACAAGATGCCGGGATAGTGATGGATGGAAAGCAAGAGGAGGTTCCAGCTGAGATATGCCAGGTTCTGTTGCGTGATGACCGTGAACGTCCAAACCGAGAAGACCGTCGTCTTCAGCAGGGAGCTGAACATCAAGTACCACGTGAAGAACTGGATGTACTCGACCATCTTCGAGGGATCCTTGATCCGGTACTCCCCAATGAAGCGTTCGATGCCATATGCAACCCCGATGTCGAAAAGCGGCATCGTCCAAATGAAAACCATTCCAGCAAGATCCCGGTATCCTTTACTCTCCGGATATGGATATAACACGGAAATTAAGAGGCCACCGATGACCACGCCGAAGACGATACCCACAAACCCGATGACGTAATTATACATGAAGCCCCCGAGCGGCCGGTGAAACCCGATCTGATCCCACAGTCCATCCTTCTTGGAGTCTGCCGGCTCGGGGGGTTCTCGCTGCGTGGACATCTCGACCAAACATGCTTCCATCTTCCGATAGTGATCGTAGTACGTCATCAACAAAGAAAAGGGCTCTCTCAATCTCGCGTGCTTGCTGGTGTTTTTTACATCAGTATGCCCATAACAGATCATGGCACAGCGACCCAACGTGGTCGTCATCCTCAACGACGACATGGGGTATTCCGACATCGGCTGCTACGGCGGGGAGGTCAAGACCCCGAACCTCGACGCGCTCGCGGCGGGTGGCTTGCGGTTCACGCGCTTCTACAACACCGCGCGGTGCTCTCCGTCGCGGGCGTCACTGCTCACGGGCCTGCACCCGCACCAGACCGGCATCGGGATCCTCGTGAACGACGACCGGCCGGAGGGCTACGCCGGCACGCTCAACCGCGACTGCGTGACCATCGCGGAGGTATTGAAGGCCGCGGGATACGGGACGTACATGAGCGGCAAGTGGCACGTGGTGCACGACCGCTGGAAGCCGAACGACGGCTGGCCGACGGGGCGCGGGTTCGCCGAGTTCTACGGGATCATCCACGGCGCTTGCAGTTACTTCTATCCCACGACGTTGTACCGCAACGTCACCAACGTCGAGGCAGAAGCGAAGGCTGATCCCGGTTACTACATCACCGACGCCATAAGCGACAACGCCGCGCGGTTCATCGATGCCCACGTTGCCGGGCACCCGGATCAACCCTTCTTCCTGTACGTCGCGTATAATGCGCCCCACTGGCCGCTGCACGCCAAGGATGCCGACATCGCCAAGTATAAGGGGCGATTTGGCACGGGGTGGGACATGCTCCGCGAGCAACGCCTCGAACGTATGGTGGATGCGGGGATCGTCGACGACGGCTGGTTGCTGTCACCCCGCGACGATCGAGGAAAACCCTGGGAGGACGCGGCGGACAAGGAATGGGAGGCGCGGCGGATGGAGGTCTATGCCGCGCAGATTGACTGCATGGATCAGGGCATCGGGCGCATCGTCGAGAAGCTCAAGGAAACAAGGCAGCTCGACAACACGCTCATCGTCTTCCTTTCCGACAACGGCGGCTGTGCGGAAGGCATGTGGCGGGCGTCCAAGCCGGGCATCACGAACCCGAAACGCGGGAGCGGCCGCGCCGAGACCAAGGACGGCCGGTCCGTGCGGTTCGGGAACCAGCCGGACGTCGTGCCCGGCCCGGAGGACACCTACGCGTCGTATGGTGCATGCTGGGCGAACTTGTCGAACACGCCCTTCCGCAAGTTCAAGCACTGGACGCACGAGGGCGGAGTCGCCACGCCGTTCATCGCCCACTGGCCCGCGGG
>JAFGBX010000013.1 GCA_016932935.1 Promethearchaeota archaeon
ACATCAAGGTTCTCTCGATCGAGGACGTCTCGACCGGCGAGGAGGAGCTCGTGGCGATGGCGAAGCAAGACGCGTCTCAAGTGGCGGCCCAGGAAGGCCCATGCGAAGGAGCTCCAACCGCCGCGCCTGCCGAGGGGGCGGCCAGCGAGCCGGCGCCCGTGGGGGAAGGTTTGGATCTGCAGCAGCCCGAGGCCGATCCTTACGAGGACGACGAATGGGTCAGTGCAGGTGCGCTCAAGGGCGTTGCGGAGACCCACCTGCTCTTCGACAAGCAAGGGAAGGTCGCCAAGGAGCTCTCTTCCGGGTTGAGCTTAATAAACCCGATCGACCGGGAGCGCGAGATAGACTTGAACTACTCGAGCGCGAAGGGGTACCACGACCTCTACTCATCGCGCCCCGCGCCTGGCACCGCGGCTCCAGAGGCGTTCGTCGAGCCCGAGACGTTCGTGGAGCCCGATGCGTTCGTGGAGCCGGAGACGGGCCCGCTTAAGGTACAAGGCGCGTCCCCCCCTGGTGGCGTGGATGTCGTCGACGCGAGCACCATGATCGGCCAGCCGTGCGGATTGGGCGACGGGGACATATCAACCTCGGATAGCAAGGTCTTCGTGTGCCGCTACTGCAAGTCTGCCTTCCACGAGGGCTGCGCGAGGGTCGTCCTCGAGGTCGAGGGGGGGCGCTGCCCCTCGTGCGACGCGTCGTGGGTGTGACCGCGTGGTACGAGTGCTTGTCGTGCATTCGGAAAGGTTATTTTTTCCCAGCACCATCCTATTCCTAGAAGAAACCGCCCGACCACCACCAGACGAGCGTGCACAGCGCCAATGAGACGGCACATTGCCCAGCTGGCCCTTGCCGGCGCCTTCGTTATCTCCTTCATCGCGGCGACGGTTCACGGCGTTTCCGCGGTCTCCGAGTTCGTCGCGCCTTACGAGATACACGTCACGGCGGGCTCCCGGAGCACGACCAGCACGTCCTACCTCACCGGCAATGACAGCCAGTACATGACTTTCTATCCGAACAAGTCCGGCGACAAGAACTTCTACGAAGCGTACAAGATCGAATCGGACGCCGACATCACCAAGTACTTCAACGTCACATACCCCCACTACCAGATGCCGGTCGAATACAAGGAAGAGAAGGCAGCCAGCGATTACGTCTCGCACAAGAAGGTGATTCGAGTCCAGGACCGGAACACGTGGTCTGGCGACCCGTTCGGCTACTACTACAACCAGTTCCTGTTCCAGCGCTACCCCGTGCACAACGACAGCGCCCTCAATGTCACCAACGGCTTCTTCGAGTTCTACTTCCTCTCCGAGTCGACGAACGGCACCTTCATGGTCAGCTTCGGCGACAGCAAGTACGCTCGCTATTATCAAGCATCCCCTCTCTGGAAAATGGTCGGGTACAACCACGGCATCAGCTTCGGCATCACGCCGATCGGCGGCCCGGCGTCCCAGTTCTTCTTGCAAACGAGCTGGGATGGCCCGATAACGAAGATCAATTCGTCCGTGCAATACCAGGCCAACAAGTGGTACCACGTCAAGCTCGCCTTCCACTTCAACGACTCGTGGTCGGTCTGGCTCGACGGCGTGGAGGCGTACAACTCGAGCGCGTGGAACATCAACAGCACGCTCGAGCTGTTCAACACCGTGTCCATGATGACGGCCATCCGAACCGCGGCGAGCTACCACGCCTCGCACGTCTATTACATCGACGCCATGGGCTTGAGTTATAACTTGACCGCCCACAACGCCAAAGTTTCCGCCATGCCTTTCAACGCGGACTACGAGGCCTACGTTGACATCGATTCCCACAACAACTTGAACGACCACGTCGCGGAGGCGACGTTCTCTGCGTATTTCATCTTCGACCTCCGGGACATGCTCGACCGCGCCTCGTCATCGAAGCTCTACCTGAAGGCGCGCTTCACCCCCCTTGCAGGGGGAAAGGGTCTGCTCTGGTTCTACAACCAGACGTCGAAGACGTACCACAAGTTCGCCAATTACACGCCGTACATCGAATACCCGGCCTGGGAACTCGCTTTCGAGAACGACACGTCCGGCCCCACGATCATCAACCGCCCGACTTACGTGAGCGATGCCGGCATCTTCTGCATCAAGATCGAAGCGGATTCCACCAGCAACTTCCAGTATCTGGTTGACTACATGGTCGTCGAGTTCGTGTTGGGGGCCGACATGAGCCAGGTGCTCATCATCATCTTCGCTGTGCTCGGGGTCGTGGTCGTCTACGTGTTGTACCAGGTCACCAGGCGGGGTGCCCCGCGGGCGCGCGCCGGGGCCCGGAAGGCGCGGCGGAACCTTCGATGAGCCCGCCATTGCCGTGCCCTTAGAATCGCGATTTTAATATGCCCGAGGTTGTTATTTTTATTAGATTAAGAAATAATGGTGACGCTGCACGGCGGATATCGAGGCATTCAGGCTTCACGATTCGGGTGAATATTCGAAGATCGACGACTTGACGATGGATAACGTCGAGTCCCACCTCAAGGAAGACGAGGTCTTGATTCTACTCTGCCCGGAATTCCGGCGCTTGTATATATTTCAAGGGCGCAAGGCTCCGGTGAACAAGAAGTTCATCTCGAGCCGTGTTGCAAGCCAGCTCCAGCGCGAGCGCGTGAAAAACGCCGGCATGCAGCACAAGATCGTGGCTGTCGACCAAGACGACGAGCCAGACGAATTCATCACGAACTTGAGCCTGAAGGGCGTCAGGACGGCGGCCCAGCGGCTCGAGGAACAGCAGAAGCAAGCCGAGGAGGAGGCTAAGAAATTCGAGGACTTGATGAAGCAACCGGACGTCGTCCGCGAGCAACAGGCCCCTTCCGAGAGCAACACGGTCAAGGCATCATCGAACCTGGCCAAGTTCCTGGAGAAGGCCGGCTCCGCCATGGCCTCATATGGCCCCGTCACGAGCATCGGGGCGGGCGTTGCCCCTTCGGGCATGTCCGAGAAAGACAAGCAAGAGATCCTCGATGCAGTGCTCAAGGAGAAGCTGCCCGAGGGATCCAACGGCGCGAGCAGGGAACACCTCATCCTCGACGAGAGCTTGTATGTCAACGTGAAGAAAAAGGGCAAGGTCTTCGACCAGGAAGTCGAGATCGAGAGCTGGGAGGAGTTCAACTCCCCGCTGAAGGACGGATTTATGCTCATCGACAACCGGAAGATACGGCTCTTGATCAAGAATAAAAAGATAAAAGCCGTCGAAATCTTGAAGCCATTGTCGGAACCGGCGCCTTCCGAGATTGCGCGAGAACCGGGCAACGACGGATGAGGCAACGAGACCAGACGGCCTCTTTCCATCTGGCATTTCACGACAGGCCCTATGCCCTTTGTCACAACTGAGCCCGTTTCGTGCGCAACTAGCCGGTCTCCATGACTTGATCCTTCTCGGCTCCCCATGCTGCTGTTGCCGTGATTTACCCACATTTCAACTTTCCCCCGGAATCCAGGCACCTGGTGGATGGAATCGGTCTGGGAAGGGCTTGCCAAACCTAGCAAGGCCATCCGCAATCGATCGATGCAAAGCGCCTCATCGCCCACCTCGTGGGATATGGTCGCCCGGCCGACGAGGAAAACAAGAACCCGGCTCTTTCGATGAAATGTATCGAAAAAGGAAGCGAGAGCGAGGTGAAATTCCGGCTAGAAAGACTCAAATTTGCTTGGATCTATATCTATTACGTAGCAACCCGGAATGACCGCTTTTTTCGATGTCTATGGCAAGGAAAAAGGAAACTGGGAACTGCGAGGCCTCCGAGATGGGAGACGACGGTGCAAAGGTCATGATCGAAAAACCTGAGGAGGAATACGATGCGAGCAGGATCAAGGTGCTCGAGGGGCTCGAAGCCGTTCGCAAGCGCCCGGCGATGTACATTGGATCCACCGACACTCGCGGGTTGCACCACCTCGTCTGGGAGGTCGTCGACAACTCGATCGACGAGGCCTTGGCCGGCCACTGCACGGAGATCCTCGTGAAGATACTGCCCGGGGATGCCATCTACGTCGAGGACAACGGCCGGGGCATCCCCGTCGGCGAGCACCCGAAATACCCCGGGAAGTCCGCGTTGGAGATCGTCATGACGACCCTCCACGCGGGTGGCAAGTTCGACAACAAGAGCTACAAGGTCAGCGGGGGCCTGCACGGCGTGGGGCTCCGCATCATCTGCGCGCTCAGCGAGCACGCGACGGTGATGGTCAAGCGGGAGGGCTTCACGTGGCAGCAGGAGTACTCGCGGGGCAAGCCGACGACGCCCGTCACGAAGGGCGAGCCCACGAACCAGCGCGGCACTTTCGTGACGTTCAAGCCAGACCCTCAAATATTCTCGGAGCTAACATACCAATATTCCACCATGGAAAACCGGTTGCGCGAGCTCGCGTTCTTGAACAAGGGACTCTACATCGCGCTCGTCGACGAGCGAGAAGGGCAAGAGACATCTGACGAGTTCCAATACAACGGCGGGCTGCTCGAATACGTCGACTTCCTAAGCGAGAGCAAGAAGAAACTCTACGAAACGCCGATGCACTTCGAGTTCGCCGAGAGCGGCATCACCGTCGAGGTCGCAATGCTCCACAACTACGGGTACCAGTCCACGATCCTCACGTTCGCCAACAACATCGACACGGCCGAGGGCGGCGCGCACCTCGACGGGTTCAAGAGCGCGCTCACCCGGGTGTCGAACGCGTACGCGAGGGACGCGCTGGGGCTGCTAAAGGAGAAGGATGAGAACCTCACGGGTGAGGACGTCCGCGAGGGGCTCGTGGCGGTCATCTCCGTCAAGATACCGGAGCCGCAATTTGAAGGCCAAACCAAGACCAAGCTTGGGAACCCCGAGGTACGGACGATCGTCTCTCAGCGGTTCGGCGAGGCGCTCACCGAGTACTTCGACAAGAACAAGGACCTCGCCAAGCTGATCCTCGGCAAGAGCATCGCTGCCGCGAAGGCGCGGGAAGCGGCGAAGAAGGCGCGTGATATCGCGCGAAAGAAAAGCGAGACGTCGACGCTGCCGGGCAAGCTCGCGGACTGCGCGGAGAAAGACCCGGCCAAGAAGGAGCTCTTCATCGTCGAGGGCGATTCGGCTGGTGGATCCGCCAAGCAAGGCCGAGACCGGCGGTTCCAGGCCATCCTGCCCCTCAGGGGCAAGATCATCAACGTCGAGAAGGCGCGGCTCAACAAGATCCTCTCGAACGAGGAGATCCTCTCGATCATCAAAGCACTCGGTTGCGGTTACGAGCACTACAGCTCGGAAGAATCCGATGAGGACAGCAACCCTGAAGTCGAAAGCAGTTTGGACCTCTCATCGCTCCGCTATCACCGCGTCATCATCATGTGTGATGCTGACGTCGATGGAAGCCACATCGAGACATTGTTGCTCACGTTTTTCTTTAGATACGCGAAGAGGCTCATCGAACACGGCCACATCTACATCGCAATGCCCCCACTCTTCAAGATCTCTCATAAGAAGGACAGCCAGTACTTGTTCTCCGAATCGGAATTGCGGAAGGTGCTCGACGAGTACAAGGCGCAAGGCGTCGAGCCCGACAAGATCAAGGTACAGCGGTACAAGGGCCTCGGCGAGATGAACCCCGAGCAGCTCTGGGAAACGACTATGGATCCCGCGAGCCGGAAGATCAAGAAGGTCGAGATCGCAGAGGCACGCGAGGCGGAGGAGTCGTTCTCCATCTTGATGGGCGAGGAAGTCCTCCCCAGGAAGCAGTGGATAATCAGGAACGCGAAGAACGTCGGGTTCCTCGACATCTAATGAACCACGTTATAGGATGGTGAGCGAGTCATGACCGGGGACGATGACAAGGCAAGCGACATCTCGCTTCAGAATCCCGCGAACATCATCACGAAGGGCGTCAAGGACGAGATCGAGACCGCGTACCTGACGTATTCCATGTCCGTGATCATCGGTAGGGCCCTCCCCGACATCCGCGACGGGCTCAAGCCCGTCCATCGTCGCATCTTCTTTTCAATGCACGAGATGGGGCTGCGACACAACACTGCCCACAAGAAAAGCGCCCGGATCGTTGGAGACGTCATAGGCAAGTACCACCCCCACGGGGACGTCGCGGTCTACGATGCGCTCGTTCGCATGGCCCAGGATTTTTCCTTGAGACATCCCTTGATCGATGGGCAAGGCAACTTCGGTTCCGTGGACGGGGATCCCCCTGCAGCCTACCGGTACACCGAAGCTCGCATGTCTGAGATCGCCCAGGAACTGCTGTCCGACATCGACAAGGAGACGGTGCCATTCGACCCGAACTACGACGAGACGCTTCAGGAACCGCGCTACCTGCCCGCTCGGATCCCCAACCTGCTGATCAACGGTGCCCAAGGCATCGCGGTCGGGATGAGCACGTCGATCCCCACGTACAACCTCGGCGAGATCATTGATGCGGTCGTCGCGCTGATAGACAAGGACCTAACCCTGTCGGAACTCATCAAGATCGTCCCCGGGCCCGACTTCCCCACCGGCGCCACGATCATGGGGCAGAAGGGCATCAGCGACGCCTACCGGATCGGGAAGGGCAACGTCGTGATCAGGGCAAAGGCCGATTTCGAGGACCAGGACGATGGTCGTCAGGCCATCGTGGTCACCGAGATACCGTACATGGTCAACAAGGCCCACCTCATCGAGGACATCGACGGGAAGATCAAGGACGGGCACATCGAGGACGTCACGCACGTGCGAGACGAGTCGGACAGGGAGGGCATGCGCATCGTGTTCGAGCTCTCCAAGAAGGCCAACCCGAAGATCGTGCTCAACAACCTGTACAAGCACTCGCGGCTGCAGACGAGCTTCCACATCATGAACCTCGTCATCGTCGAAGGCATACCGAAGGTGCTCGGGATGAAGGAGATGCTCCTGAACTTCATCTCGCACCGCGAGGACATCATCCAGAAGCGCACGGCCTACGAGAAGAAGCAAGCAGAGGCACGCATCCACATCGTCGAGGGATTACTCGTCGCATTGAAGAACATCGACAAGGTCATCAAGGTCATCAAGGAGAGCGAGAATGCCAAGGCTGCCCTCGCGCAATTGATGAGTGACTTCAAGCTCTCCGAGATCCAGGCAACGAAAATCCTGGAGATGCAGCTGAAAAGCTTGACCAAGCTCGCGGGGCAGGACCTCGAGGACGAGCGCAAGGCGCTCCTCGCCGACATAGAGCGGTTCAAGGCCATCCTCGGATCCAAGGAGGAGCGCATGAAGGTCATCAGGGCCGAATGCTCTCAGATAAAGGAGAAGTACAAGAAGAGCATCGCTCGCAGGACAGAGATCAAGATGTCCGAGGACGAGATCCTGGACATCCCTCCCGAGGATCTCGTGAAGGAAGAGGACGTCGCGGTCATCCTCACGAAGACGGGCTACATCAAGCGCATCCCCGTGTCGCTATACGAGACCCAGAACCGTGGCGGGAAGGGGAAGCGGGCAGCGTCGCTCAAGTCCGAGGACGCAATCAAGGACGTGTTCATAGCCTCGACCCACGATTACTTGCTCGTGCTCACGAACATGGGGCGGCTCTACTGGCTCAAGGTGTACGACATCCCGGAGGGATCTCGCGAGTCGAAGGGGAAGCCGATCGAGGCCTTCATCTCCCTCAAGGCCGAGGAGAAGTTCAGCACGATCGTGCAGACCCGCGACTTCTCTGAGGACTTCTACTTGATCATCGCGACGAAGCACGGCATCATCAAGAAGAGCACGCTCGACCAGTTCTCGAACGTGCGCGAGCCCGGCATCATCGCGATCACCTTGCGGGACGACGACGAGATCGTGGCTGCGAAGATCACGAGCGGTGACCACGAGATCGTCCTCGGCACAAAGCAAGGCATGGCGAACCGGTTCGCCGAGTCCGAGGTGCGCGCGACCGGGCGGGGCAGCATGGGTGTCAGGGGCATGAATCTGCGCGAGGGCGACCAGGTCATCGGCATGGTGACCGTGGAAGAGGACGCCAGCATGACGTTGCTCACGGTGACGAAAAAAGGCTACGGCAAGCGCACGAGGTTCGAGGACTACCGGTTGACACATCGTGGCAGCCTTGGCGTGAAGAACATCGACACGAAACTGCGTGGCGACGAGGTCATGTGCATCAAGTGCGTCTCGGACAGCGACGAGCTCATGCTCGCGAGCAAGTTGGGCAACATGGTGCGCCTCGCCGCCGGCGATATCAAGGTTCTGGGACGGGCGGCGGCCGGTTACATCATCATGCGGTTCAAGGGCGACGAGGACGAGCTCGTGGCGATCGACCTCGTCGTCGGCGACGACGAAACGGAGGAAGAATGAGATGGGCTCGACCAATCCCCTCAACATAAAGGACACGCGCCGGCCGATGCTCGAGGCATACCCCGGCATACCCAAGATCGTGCCGTGGATCCCCTTGATGGACGGCGTCCCCACCCCCGTGCAGGAGCTCGACATCCTGTCCAAGCAGTTCCCCGGGCACGCGATCTACATCAAGCGAGACGACCTCAGCTCTTCCATCTACGGCGGGAACAAGCCGCGGAAGTTCGAGTTCCTCTTCGCCGACGCGATGGCGAAAAAGAAGGACACGATGGCCACCGCCGGTGGAACGGGGACGAACCACGGCCTCGCCTCCGTCATGTTCTCCAACGCCCTGGGACTGAAGTCCAAGGTCTACATGTTCAAGCAGCCCCTCACGTGGGGGGTGCAGCGCAAGCTGCTCATGTACGTGGAGCTCGGTGCCGAGATCAAGCTCGTCGCCAACTACGGCGAGCTCGCATTCCGGGGGCTGTGGGAGATGTTGGCGCACCCGCGGAGCTACCTCATGCTCCCCGGGGGCTCTCCCTTGTTCGGCCTGGGCACGGTCGCGGGTTGCCTTGGCTTCGTCAATGCCGGGTTCGAGCTCGCGGAGCAAGTGAAGTCCGGCGCGATGCCGGAACCTGACCGCATCTTCATCGCGGCGGGCTCGACCGGTTCGGTCTCCGGGCTGATCCTCGGGTGCAAGCTCGCCGGGCTGAAATCAAAGGTCTCGGCGGTGAGGGTTTCCGCCAACATCGTGACGAACACGGCCTCGATCCAGCGGAACATCCGCAACACGCTGAAGCTCATGCGACGGGCCGATCCTGGGGTTCCCGAGGTGGCGCTGGTGTACCCCGGAGACTTCGAATTCCTCGACAGCTACCTCGGCTCCGAGTACGGCTGCGTCACGAGGGCGGGCCAGGACGCGGTCGACCTCGTGAACCGGCTCGAGGGGGGCAAGGGGTTCCACCTCGAGACCACCTACACGGGGAAGGCGTGCGCGGCCATGCTGGATCACTTGCGAGCGATCCCGAAGGACAAGGGAGAGACCGCCCTCCTGTGGAACACCTACAACTCGCGGGACTTGAGCCACCTGGTCGGCGACGTGGCCTCCACCTACCCGAGGCTGCCGAAGGCGTTCCACCAGTTCTTCGACCTGAAAATGACTTGCTGGCAGTATAAGGACAACGCGTGCGAGTCGCCCAGGGGTTGCCCCGCCTTCCAGAGCGACGACAACCGCTGCTGGTTGGTCAAGGCGGCGCACGGCCAAGACACGACCCGGTGCGTGGATTGCAGCACGAGGAAGGAGATCGAGGGGCACCTGGCCATCGAGGACGCGTGAGACGGGTGGTGGAGGCGCTCACACGTTGAAGAGCGTGAAGTAGTTGGCCTTGAACAGGTCGTACATCTCTTGGACGATCTCGTCCTTTGAATGCTTCTTCTGGAAGTCCGAATCGCTGCTGCCGAGTATGTCGATGAAGAGGTTCTTCAAGCAGACCGAGTTGTTCCTCTTGAACTGTGCCAGTGCTTGATCGAGGATCAACCTGCCGAGTTTCGTCACGTCGTCGCTCTTCATGGCGAGGGGATCGTAGAGCAAGTTCAAGTTCTCGACATAAAACGTGTCGAAGACGTTCCTGATGATGTCCTTCGCGTCCTCGTAATCTGCACAATTGATATACCCCACGTCTTCCTTCAACTTGGAAGAAAACCTCTTCTCGAAGCTGCGGACGAGCAGCAGCATGTTGTCTTCGATGACGGACGAGGGTTCGGTGCGGGACACGAGGATGACCGAGCAATACAGGCCAGGGATGGCGATTATGTGGTAGCTGCCATATACCAGGCGAGAGAACTGTTCCTTGAAACCCATCTCCTTGCCGATGTTCTGGATGGCGTGGACGACCCCCGACAAGAAGTCCGGGCTCTTGACCGCCGCGTCGTCCTCGTTCTCCACGACGTAGGAGTAGAGCAATATGCCGTTGTCCTTCCGTGCAACGAGGATGGCCCGCAAGGCCATCAAATCGTCAAACTTCTCAGTCAAGTATTCCATCGTGCGCCTCTTCACGATCTTGCTCTTCCTCGGGTACATCCAGAACCTGGTAATCAAGAGAATCATGAAGAACACGGCCGCGGCCGCGATCGCGGCGATCAAGAGGCCGACGAGGGGATCCTGGCACATCATATCAGTCGCGCTCTCCCATGGGACATCTAGGTATATGAGATTTTCCCTCGGGATGGTATTCGGTAGCCGGAGGCCGTAGCCTTCAAGCCCAGTTGTTCCTGATGAAATTGAAGAGCGCGTCAAAGTCTATGGGCTTGAAAAAAATCTCGTCGAAACAACCGCTCGTCTCGTTGAACGCGGTCATGAGTGCCACCTTGATGCTGCTATAGGTGTTCTTTATCATCTTGCAGAGCTCGGCACCGTTCATCACCGGCATCTTCATGTCGCTGAGGACGATCTGGGGGGGTTCGTCCTTCTCACCTTTCAACAGATCCAGCGCTTCGGCCCCGTTCTTGGCCGTGGCGAGTTTGATCGATGGGAACTTCAAGAGCAAGATGTCCTCGAGCAGCTTGAGGATGTCCCCGTCGTCGTCGACGATTAGAACTTTCATCTATTCCCGCTCGACAATTTTTTAATGCCCAGTTCCTAGCAGTTCCCGCGAAACCAATCACGACGAGCAAGAATTCCGCCCGCCTATGACAGTTATCTTTGGCATTTTGGAATATAAAGGTTTGTGGCGGGGCAACAGATCAGCTTCCCACCCATTTCAGCATGCATCCGATGGCTTGCAGCTCCGCATCGCGGAGTGACGCTTTCGACCGCCGCACCACGAGCGTGTCGTGGAAACCAGCGAGTTCCGCATCGAGAGCCGGTGCTTTGGTGCAGGTTATCAAGTGGCACTCGGCCCGGAGCGATCCGTCGCCCTTCATTGCCATCGCAACGCCTTCTATAGCCGCTTTCATGCCCGGGGTGCCGCCCTCGTTCACGATGACGGCAAGAGGGGTGATGCAGGAGGCCGTTCCCTCGATGCAAGCAGCCAAGGCAGCGGCGACCTCCCCCTCCTTGTGGGCGAACGAGCCGTGGTGGACGAGCGCCACGCAGCGTGCATCGCGCATGGCATCGGCAGCGTTCCCGACCGAACGAAGGAGGAGTACCCGGAACCCTGCTGCTAGTAACCCCTGGACGAGCCACGTGCCCCTGCGCCTGGGATCCAGCGCGGCCCCCTCGAGCACGGCGATGGCTGCCCCGTCTTGCCTGGGGAGCGGCGGCTCGAACGCTCGATACATGCCCTGGTTCGTCCCGCGCTGCTTGAGCCCGTACAGCGTGTCCCACCTGAAGAAATTGCGCCAGATGAACGTCAAGAGCAGGATGCAGATCAATATCCCGATGATCGCGAAGTCGATATCCTCCAGCCGCCACGCCAGCATCATCTAACGACACCCCCCGAGAAGTGGCGGCACGCGAGGCCGATGAGTACCGGTTCCTTCCTCAGCATGAGGTGGGATCCCTTCTTGAAGGTGAGGTAGTTGGCCGGCGGCAGCCGGAGCCAGCGCGAGTTCTCCTCGAAGTTGTCGAACCCGACGAGCGTGTCGTTCCGCGCGTGGCAGAGGAACAGCTTCTCCCGCGCGAGCGCGGCGACCTTGTCCTTGCCGCCGAGATCCCGTGCCAGCGACTCGAAATAGTGGATGGGAGACACCATCTCGTTCGTTTCACGCGAGACGTGGAGCAAGCCTCCCTTGAAGAGGTACCGGAGCAGCGCGAACGGGTTCGCGTAGATCCGCCAAAGCACGCGCCTCCGCAAGTCGGACCACGTCGACCACGCGAAGATCTTGCGCACCTTCTCGTCGTGCAAGCCCGCGTGGATGGATACCATGCCACCGACGCTCCAGCCAAGCAGGAAGATGGGCCGCCCGTCGCCGGCGGTCGGCCGCGCGAAGTGCTCGATGAGGGACTTGAGGTCGGCGACGTGGCCCTCCAGGTCGGTGATCCTGCCTCGGGTCGCGCCCCTGCCGCGGTAGTCCCACGAGAGCACCGAAAAGCCCGCCGCGGCGATCGCTTGCACGACGTGGTTGGCGCGGAACTGGTTGTCGTTGAAGCCGTAACTGGCGATGACGAGCCCCAGGCTGTTCGGCGCGCCGTTGGCAGCGGCTGGCTCGTGCATGACCCCGCTGATCCGGTTGCCGCCCGCGACCTCGATGATGATGCCCTTCGAGACGACCGCATTGGCATCCACGGGGCGCCAGCGGTTCCACCAGAAACGGGAGACGCTGTCGGCGATGAGGAAGCCGAAGTAGGCGAACAAGAACGTCTGGAACCCGAGCAGCAGCGCCCTGTTGAAGTAGCCCTGGTTCCCCATGAGGTCATCCGGTGGCACGTGCCAGAGCACGAGGTTCGCCGCAATGATCAAGACCCCGGCCACGGTGCTGAGGGTCCTCAGGACGAGGTACTTGAGCGCGAATCGCCGCATCGTGCTTGATATGCCTGGCGGTGTTAATAATGTTGCAGCAGCATTCGACAAGGGATCCGAGTTGAAGTGGCACCCTGGCGGGAACAAGGCGGTCTTCGACACGCTGCCGGAGATCCACAAGCGCCCCGGCGCGTACCTGGCTGACAGGTGCGAGTGCACGCCTATCGTGGTCGGGGACGACCTGCTCACGGTCACGTTCGAGCGCGAGTCCGCGCACGGGACGGGGATCGTCGTGCACCGGCTGGCAACCAGGGAGGTCGCCGCGCGGGCGCCGTGGAACTACGGGCTCGGTTGCGCGATCGTGGCCGACGGGGTGGTCCGCGTGTTCGGGTCATCCGACTGGTCGACGCACAACCACGTCGCCACGGCCTTGCTCTCCCCCGACTGGAAGATGGGCGAGAACGATCACGCCCTGGGCGCGGTCGAGGGGCAGAGGATCTTCAACACGTCAGTGGCACCCTGCCCGGGCGGCTACGTCATGGCCTACGAGGTGCACGAGCCCGGTCTGGTAAACTTCTCGATCCGGTTCGCCCGGTCGGCCGACCTGGTTCGATGGGAGCGGGCCGGCGAGGTCTTCGAGCCCGATGTGTACGCAGCGTGCCCGACCATACGGTACCACGACGGCTGGTACTACGTGCTGTACCTTCGCCACTTCAAGCACTACGTAACGTGCATCGCGCGCACGAGGGACCTCGCCGCGTTCGAGCGGTTCGAGGGCAACGCGAGGTGGCCCGCATCGGTGGCGGTGCTGTCGCCGAAGGGATGCCCGCACGAGGGCATTAACAACTCGGACATCGACATGGTCGAGTGGCACGGCACGGTCGTGTTCACCTACTGCGACGGCGACCAGCGAACCTGGATGAACTTGCGGACGGCCGCCTATCTCGGCACCGCGGCGCAGTTCTTCAATGAATTCTTCCCGTGAGGGGTGAACGATGAGTAGCAACCAACGAACCAGCAAGTCCGACGTCTTCGTGGGCGGGCAAGAGGGGTTCCCCGTCTACCGCATCCCCTCGCTCGTCGTGACGAGGAAGGGGACGCTGCTGGCCTTCTGCGAGGGGCGGCAGTCGATCAGCGACACATCGCAGAACGCCATCGTGCTCAAGCGGAGCGCGGACGGCGGCGAGACCTGGGAACCCTTGCAGGCCATCGCCCGCGTGGGCCGCGACAGCCTGAACAACCCGCAAGCCGTGGCCGTGCGCGAGACCGGGCGCGTGATCCTGTTCTTCCAACGGTATCCCTACCCCTCCAACGAGCGCACGGCGGTCTCGGGGTTCTCGGCATCACGGCTCAAGCGGCTGCTCGGGTTCCGCGCCCTGGACTCGTGGAGCATGCACAGCGACGACGAGGGCGCGACGTGGAGCGCGCCCGTCGACGTCACGCGGCAGGTGAAGCCCCCGGCGCCGGCGACGTCCATCGCCAGCGGGCCCGGGATCGGCATCCAGCTCCGGCACGGGAACCACGCGGGGCGGCTGCTCATGCCCTTCAACTGCGGTCCGTTCGGCAGGTGGCGGGTATACTGCGCGTTCAGCGACGACGCGGGCGGGAGCTGGCGGCTCGGGCAGCTCGCGCCCGAGCCAGGGCCCGGGCACGCCAACGAGGTGCAAGTCGTCGAGCGGGCGGACGGGTCGGTGCTGCTGAACGCGCGGAACCAGCGGGGTGTCAAGCGGCGGAAGGTCGCGACGAGCGACGACGGCGGGGTGACGTGGTCGCCGCTGGCCGTGGACGGCGCGCTGGTCGACCCGGGTTGCCAGGGGAGCATCATCCGCCACTCGGATCCCCAGGACGGCAAGGGGAGTACGATACTATTCGCCAACCCCGCGTCCGACAGGTCGAGGGAGAACGGCACGCTACGGGCGAGCTTCGACGAGGGAAAGACGTGGCCGGTCGCCAAGGTGATCGAGCCGGGGCGGTTCGCCTATTGTTGCCTCGGGACGCTGCCGGACAAGCGCGTCGCGTGCTTGTACGAGACGGGGGACAAGTCCGGCTACGAGAAGGTCGTGCTCGCATCGACCCCGTTGGGCACTTGAGCGGCCCGCTCAAGTGCCCGCCGCCAGATCGGCGGGATGTCGAGGGAGATGGCGTAGTCGTCCTTGCCGAGGCGAGCTGCCTCGTAGATGCGGGCGAGGGCGGCGACCGAGTAGTCTGCCCTCTGGTGCTGGCCCTTGGCGCGGGCGCGGAGGATCTGGTAGCCGCCGCTGTCGAGCA
>JAFGBX010000117.1 GCA_016932935.1 Promethearchaeota archaeon
AAGAAGGGGCTCAAGTCGTGGATGCCCTACCCTGCCTCCGACCACGCGCCGTTCGCGGCGATCGGCCTCCCGGCCCTCTGGATCTCCCACGCGTGCACGAACGCCAACACCAGCCGCGACAAGATGGACGGGGTCAGCGGCGAGCACATGTGCTCGGTGCTCGAGGCACTGCTCGGGCTCGTGGGAAGGAAGGGAGGGGAGGAGCCGGGCCGTCACGCCGACACGTAGCGGTGGAGCTGGGTCTGGACGTTCTTGCGCGGGACCGGCAAGGCATCCTGGTGGACCTGCGCCAGCTGCCCCTTCACGTCCCGGGCGACGCAGCAAAGCCTCATCGTGAAGCGCCCGACTTGCTGGTAGTAGGTGTAGGCATCGTCGTCCAGCACCGAGTTGGTGACCAGCAGAACCGCCACGTTCTCCTTGATGTCGTTCTCCATGACGAATTCCTGGACGGCCTTGTCGAACTTCTTGACGTAGAACTTCGGCACGGGCTTCAAGTCGGCCCGTATCCAGAACTTGATGATGGCGCGGGAGCCGCACGGGTGGATCGCGACCACGTCGAACTCCTCCCTCTCGATGATTAGCCATCCTCGGTTCGCCAGGTAAGCCTTTACCTGGTCAGAGGCGGCCTCCCTCGCCGGGCAGACCCGCGTGATCTTGACGATCGATTGTTCGTCGAGCATGGTTCCCGGCAATCTGATCCGCTCCGCAACTGATAAGCCAGGGACGTGCCGCGAATTTCTGGACGTGGCCACGGGGGGAGCCAGCTCTGCCTCCAGCGAGCGGCGCGCCCGGTGCGCGTTATTAACAAGCTTCAAATACGACGAGGAAATCTCTTATCAAATACGTGGCGGTTTCCCCGCCCGTCGACACCAGCCAGGAAGTCATTCCACGTGAAGAAGCCAAAGATCTGCACGATCGGTTCCCACAGCGCGCTCAACATCCTGCGCGGCGCCATGGACGAGGGATTCTCGACGCTCCTCATCTGCAAGAAGGGGACGGCCCGGTTCTACGAGTCGTTCGGCATCTGCAACGAGACCATCGAGATCACGAACTATGCCGACATCTTCGACATGCAAGCGCAGCTCGAGGACTGCATCGTCGTGCCGCACGGCTCGTTCGTCGCATATTACGAGCTCGAGCGCCTCATGAAGGAGTTCCACGTGCCCATCTTCGGCAACAAGAAGATGCTCGAGTGGGAATCCGACCGGCAGAAGAAGTCCGACCTGATGAAGGCGGCCGGGCTGCGGCTGCCCAAGGAATTCAATAGCGTCGACGAGGTCGACCGCCCCGTCATCGTCAAGCACCACGGCGCCCACGGCGGCCAGGGCTTCTACCTCGCGAGGACGCCGGCCGAGCTCCGGCAGAGGATCAAGAAACTCCCCGGCGAGGCCGAGAAGCCCAAGCTCATCCAGGAGCTCGTCCGCGGGACGAACATCTACCCGTCGTACTTCCACAGCACGATCAGGAACCGCACGGAGCTGTTCTGCGTCGACCGGCGTTACGAAAGCGACGTCGACTCGTCGCTGGAGGTGTTCTTCGACGAGTACAACCCGACCTTCACGATCGTGGGGAACTACCCCCTCGTCCTCAGGGAATCGCTGGCCGTGCAAGTCCAGAAGGACGGCGAGAACTTCATCGAGGCCACCAAGCGCCTCGTGCCGCCAGGCTTGAACGGCGCGTTCTGCCTGGAGATGGTCGTCGACCGCGACCTCAAGGTCTACACGTTCGAGTTCTCGGGCAGGATCGTCGCCGGCACTAACTTCTTCGTCCCTTACTCCCCGTACTCCTACGTCATGTGGGGGGAGCCCATGTCGATGGGCCGCCGCATCGCGCGGGAGATCAAGGACGCGATCGACGTCGACCGGCTCGACGAGGTGTGCTTCTAGCGCTAGGTTTTTCATTCCTCACTCCGAGTTCCCCTTGATCGGCCATGAAACCCACCGAGCAACTCTCGGTCATCACCGACGAGATCGGACAAGACGTAGAGAACATCCTCCCCACGCTGAAGAAGTACGACATCAAGGCGGTCGAGTTTCGCAAGGTCTGGGGGAAGAACATCATCGACTTCACCGACGAGGAGCTCGCGAAGTTGAAGGCCCTGCTCGACGAGCACGGGATGTGGGTCTCGAACATCGCCGGGCCGCTCTTCAAGTGCCACGCGCCGTGGCTGCCCACGCACAAGGCGGGCAGCGGGCGGTTCGGCACCGACGTCGAGATGTCCCGGAAGGCACTGCCGCGGGCGATCGAGGTCGTCAAGTTCTTCGGCGCCCGCCGGACGCGCGTGTTCGGTTACCTCGGCCTCTCGAAGGTGTCCGACGAGCACTGGCGCCTCCTCGTCGACGACATCACGCGCTTCGTCGACATGGCGAAGCAAGAGCAGGTCGAGATCGTCATCGAGAACGAGGCCTTCTCGCCCGTGAGCACATGGAGGAACACCCTGCGCATCCTCGAGGACATCAAGGATCCCTACTTCAAGCTCCTGCTCGACCCCGGCAACTACTTCATGGCGGGCGAGATCCACCCGGTCGAGTACTACGACGAGGTCGTCCCCCGCGTCGGCCACCACCACGTCAAGGACGGGGCGGGAACCCTCTTCTGGAAGCACTACACGGTCGTCGGCAAGGGAAAGCTCGGCTACCCGGCCTACTTCGAGTACTGGACGAGAAAGGGTTTCGGGGGCTTCTACTCGCTCGAGACGCACATCATCAAGAACCGCCGTGCGCAGTCGTACGTGTGCCTGGACAACATGCACGCGATGCTCCAGAGGTGTAACGGGCTCCAGAAATGAGTTAGAGCGATGGTGGATGCCTTCGGGTCACGCTCACGTGACGACGTCTTCCAACCTCTTTTCTTTCGCGGCCTTGATGATCTCGAGGATGCTGAGGTCGAGGGGGGCGTGGATCTCGCGGTTGTGCTTCAACGACAGGCGCCGCATCTCGGGCGAGGTCGGGCCAACGCACGGGCAGCCGGGGATCCGCGGCGAGACGTCGAAGACGACGAAGTCGGGCTCCTTGGTCTCGGGGTTGTACGGGATGGCCCCTTGCAGCGCGAACAGCCCGATCAGCTTGGGCGGGTACTCGGCCTGCACCACGTCGAGGAACTTCTCGGCAGCCTCGTAGAGCATCTGCTTCTTCGACTCGCGGATCGTGACCCCCTTGTGGCCGATCTCCTCGTTCTTCAGCGTCGCGTTGATCTTGAGCTGTTCCTTGGCCGGCAGGTTGAGGATGCCCCCGATGTCCGTCTGGATCCGGTCGTCGAGGCCCACGAAGTCGAACCGGCCGAACGCGTCCTCCATACCGTAGGCCTGGAAGTTGGCGTTGAACCTCGGGCCGAGCACGAACTCCTCGATGATCGCGTGCCGCAGCCCGTCCTCGTCGATGATGCACTGCCCCAGCATCTGCTCCGACTGCGCCTTGAAGTCGTCGTAGCTCGAGGGGTAGAAGAACGCGCGTTCCAGCGGGTTACCCCTCTGCTGGACCTTCACGACGGCGAGCCGGTCGATGTCCTCCGGCCTCTTGAACTGTTTCGGCAATCGGATCCCCGCCTTCTCGAGCAGCCAGTACTGGTTGCGGGGCGCCGTCCGCTCCTCCGCGCGCAGTATCGCGCGGTTCCCGTAGATAGGCACCCTGAAGTCGTTCTCTATCTTGTCATAGCCACAATAGACGGAGAAAGAACGGTTGGGGATGAAGATGACGTTCTTTTCGACGAGTTTGTTGTAGTTCTCGGGGAGCATGAGGTCGGAGAACTTGTTCACGACGAGCGCGTGGTCGTACAAGTGCTTGTTGTAGTCCAGGTAGAGTTTCTCGCGGCCCGCCTGGCAGACGATGAAAGTGGGCATGCCCATGGACTTGGCCGCCATGCCCGCCTCCTCTGCCGAGTGTGACCCAAAGATGCCAATATGGATGTTGTCCGTGTTGTATGCCTTGACGATGGCTTGTATCTCCTCTCGCTTGATCAACGGGATCGCACCTTCGAGATTGGTAAGTGGTGGTTCCGTGAAAAACGTGGTTGTTGTCCGGTTGACATGTGTTTAGAAATTCAAGTGAACCTATTTTAGCTATCGGCAAGGCACTTACTTGTCCATCGTGGTGGGACACACGCAGACGCAGATCATCGTCCTCGATTTCGGGGGCCAGTACTGCCACCTGATCAGCCGGCGGGTGCGCGACGCGGGCGTGTACGCGGAGATCCGCCCGTTCGACATCTCTCCCGATGCCCTTGCAAGATTGCAGGTGAAGGGGATCATCCTGAGCGGCGGGCCGAGCTCGGTGTACGAGAGGGACGCCCCGGCCCTCGACAAGGGACTCCTCGCGTGGTGCAAGGCGAACAATGTCCCCGTCCTCGGCCTGTGCTACGGGCACCAGCTCCTCGGCCAGCTCGTCGGCGGCAAGGTCGAGGCGAACGCCGTCAAGGAGTACGGCCGCACGCGTCTCTCGGTCAAGAAGGCGGCCGGCGTGCTGGGGCGAATGGGCGACGAGGAGACCGTCTGGATGTCGCACGGCGACCAGGTCAAGGCACTGCCGGCGGGCTTCGAGATGCTCGCTAGCACCAGGGACTGTCCCATCGCCGCTTTCCGCTCGGTGGACGACATGGTGACCGGCTTGCAGTTCCACCCGGAGGTGAACCACACGCCGAGGGGGCAGGCCATGCTGGAGGACTTCCTCTTCTCGATCTGCGGCTGCGAGAAGGACTGGTCGATGGAAACGTGGATCAAGGATGCGATCGCGGCGATCAAGGAGGAGGTCGGCACCCGGCAGGTATTGCTTGCCCTCAGCGGCGGCGTGGACTCGACCGTCGTCTCCGTTCTCATGCAAAGGGCCATCGGGAACCAGTTGCACTGCGTTTTCGTCGACAACGGCGTGATGCGCAAGAACGAGGGAAACGACGTCGA
>JAFGBX010000014.1 GCA_016932935.1 Promethearchaeota archaeon
GAGCCACACGACGGCTGCCGGCGCAAGGGTGGCCGCCGCGGCCGGCGCGTTTGAAACGACGAAAGCGTGTTTCGAGAAAAAAGCACCTTTACTCTCTTTCCTTGCATTCTTGGTGTTGTTTTCCCTGCTCCTGGCCTTGTTGGTAGGATTGCCAACCATCAGAGGATCAGGGACTCGTACTTGAGCGCGTCGACCTCGTTCCCGCCAATCCGCGCCGTGTCCACCGCCTTCTGGAACAGATCGTTCGCCTTGTCCGGCTCCCCGAGGTCCTGGTAGATGAGCCCGAGGCTGCAGTAGGTCTTCGCCACCTCGTTCGTGTCACCGAGGCTCTCGAAGAGCACCGCGCACGCCGAGAACATGTTGAGGCTTTCTGCGTAATGCTTGAGGTGGAAGTGCACGAAGCCGATCTTGTTGAGCACGTAAGCTTTCTTCTTCGACTTGTCCATGGGACTGAATTGCTTGTCCGCGAGCAGCAAGTAGTTCAACGCGTGCTCGTATTTACTCTCGTTGAACAAATGATTAGCGATGAGCATCGCTGCTTGCACGATGCCGTCCGGGTTCTTCTTGGCCTGGAAGATGTGAAGCGCGATGAAGGCCGGGGCGGTCGGGTCCAGGTTCCGGCTGACCATCTCGTTCCCGAGGTTGACGTGTGCCATGGCGATGTCCTCCTCGGCGACGAGCTGGCTGGCTACCTTCCTGGAATACTCGAGAATCTCCCGGGTGGTCGTGGCAAAGCACCTCCGAGCTGCAATATCTTGATACGCCGGGGTCGTATTTAACTCGACCGATGGCAGTACATGATCCCACGTGGGAGAACCTATTCGACAGCGAAGAACGACAGCGCCTGAGAGATCGTCCCGGTGAACGTCTCCGGCGCGATGACGAAACCTGCAACGAACCGGTGACCCCCGCCCCCGCGCTTCTTGGCAAAAGCCGCCACGTCGAACGCTTTCACGACCTCGGGCTTCCCCTGGTTGATGCTGATCGTCGCGTGGATCTCGCCCGTCTTGTCGTCGCCCCGGAAGGTCAGCAAGTATGAATAGCTGCAGCCAAGCTGCTTGAGCTCCGGCTCGATGACATAGTAGGGGATGGTGGCCCCGCTGGATCTCTCCTTCTCCGGGTTGTCGATGTCGCTGAAATCGAAGAACAAGAATTGCTTGTAGAGGAACACGCGCTTTTTCGATGTGTCGTCGAGTGGCTTGTCGCTTTCCGTGTCGATGTGCTTGAAGAAATCGTGCCTATTCTCCGTGATGATCATGCCACGGAGGAGATCGATGCCACGGTTGACCCGCTTCCGCTCCCTCTTCGCCTTCATGATGACCCGCGCGTCCGCCGCGATCGGGCGCGGGTCGGGGTTCTCCACGAGCATGTCGATGACGTCCATGAAGAACGAATAGTCGTCCCGGTTCTCGTGGACGGCAAGCGAGATGGCCTCGAATTCCTTCGTGGCCGTCGCCGGCGCGCGACCCGTGTCTCTCGCGTCGACGAAGTCTAGGAATGCAGCGTCGCAGAGCTTGCGCTGGATATGCAAGGTGTTGGCGAAGAATTCGTGGGTCAAGGCAGCGGCCGACTTCGACGTGTCTTGCACGACGACACGGGTCCCGCTGCTAGGCGTCACGTCGAGCTCCGAGGCGTGGTGGTCGATCCAGAAATGGGCTTGCGGCGTGTACGGGAGGTCCAGAACGATGATGATGCCTCCGACAAAGTCGTCGTTCCTCGGATCCAGGAACCGCGATTTCCCCTGCTGGACGGCCGACGGGCTCTCGAATACGAAGTCGATGTCGTCGTCGTTGATGCCGAGGGCGATCAAGCCCCGGGTGCATATCGCCGCCGCGAGCAACCCGTCCGGGTCGTTATGGGTGACGATGTTGACCGGCTGGCCGGCCATTTCGGCAAGGAGTCGTTGCACGATGGAGCTACCAGTGGACGTGGCGGTTAAAAAGTGATCGGCGGTGCCATGGTACCCTGCGAGGTGGAGGCCCTCACGGCATGCGCCTTCTCAAGAAGGCCTCAAGCAGGTTGAAGACTTCGTCCAGCACGTCGATCGGCGGGAGGAACGTCATCCGGAGGTGGTTGACGCCGTACTTGCCGAAACCGGATCCGTAAACAGCCATGATGCCCGTTTCCTTGAGCAAGTCGAGGACGAACTCCTTGTCGTCCTTCCAGGGCCCACGCTTCTGCACGAGGAAGTCGAGGCGCGGGAACAAGTAGAACGCCCCGTCCGGGATCACGCAAGAGATGCCTGGAATTTCCTTCAACCGCTTGATGCAGAAGTCCCGCCGTTTCCAGAGCTTCTCTACCATGACCTTCGTGTGCTCCTTGGGTTCCTCCATGGTCTTGATGGCCGCATACTGCGCGGGCACGTTCACGCAGAGCCTGATGCGGGCGAGTGCCTCGATGCTCCGCTTGACCTGCTCGAGCTTGCCCTGGGGGTCGTGGAAGTACATATAGCCCAGCCGCCAGCCGGTCGACAGGTGCGCCTTGGAGAAACCGTTCATGCCGATGATGGGTAGGTCGTTCTTCAAGATCGAGACGTGGCACTTGTAGGACTCGAACTTCTCGAACAAGATCTGGTCGTAGATCTCGTCGGAGACGAGCGGGATGTTGTACTCCGCGGCGAGCTTCCCGATCTCCCTCGTGAACTTCTCGTCGTAGAGGGCACCGGTCGGGTTGTTCGGCGAGCAGAGGAGGATGAACTGGGTCTTCTTGCTAATCTTGCTCGCGAAGTCGTCGATGTCGGGCTGCCAGTTCCTCGCCTCGTCGAGCTTGTACTCGACGGGTGTCCCGCCGAAGAACCTCGCGTAGGACATGTACGGGGGGTAGACGGGCCCTGGCACGAGGATCTCGTCGCCTTCCTCGACCAGCGCCGAGGCGACGAAGAAGATCGCCTCCGAGACGCCGCCGGTGAGCAACACGTCGTCTGGAACCAGATCCAAGTCGTTCCGGCGGTTCTCTTCCGCAGCGATCTTCTCCCGGAGCTCGTAGACCCCGAGCGAGTTCCCGTACATGTTGTATCCCTTCTTGGCAGCCTCCACGAGGGCCTCGATGATGTAGTCGGGCGTCTTGAAGTCTGAGACGTCGGGATTGACGGGATCTCCTATGTTCAAGTAGTAGATCTTCTTGCCTTTCTTGGCAAGCTCGTCACCGATGACCGCGATGTCACGGATCGCGTAGGACATTCCTTGCAGTCTTCTGGCGGTTTTCACGTCGATCAGCTCGCCGGGCCGGGTGCCGGTGCTCCGGGAAACCCAAGCATGTGCACGGGTTCAGCACGCGGATTCATGGTCTAATTCTTAAATCCCTTATCATCCCTTATCCATGACGAGGCGACCCGTCGACATGCACCCCGCGGAGCTGCTCGTGATCGCAGACGCCGCCATCGCGATCTGCTTGGATCGCTATCGAGGATCGCGTGAACCATCACAACTTGGGGGTTAGAAACCGCCCCGGGTCGCCATCCCCTCACGCGACGTGATCCCATGATAAAAATCGTATCGGACAACCCCATCAAGGGTGAAGAGGTCGCTGGGACGGACATCACGCTGATCTCCGGCCTAGCTGGCATCTGCTCGGTTGGCCGCATCGCGGTGCAGTCCCTCATCACGCAGTTCGAGGCCAGGCTGGTAGCGTCTATGTACCCGGACGATCTGCCGGCCCAGGTCGCGGTCGACGGGAACGGCAGGATGATACTACCCGTCGTGCAAGTCTACCTCGCGAGGCCCGTTCCCAGGCGGTCGTTCTTGCTCGTCACGGGCGAGTACCAGCCGTCGTCCAACGCCGGGATGTTCAACTTCGTCGACTCGCTGATGGTCCACTTGTTGAAGGAACAAGGGTTGAAGGTCACGTTGAGCATCAGCATCGGCGCGTATTTGGTTGAACACGTGCCCGTGGAGCCCAAAGTCTTCATATCGGGAACCGACGACGCCGTGGTGGCCGAGCTCCTCGCGATCGACAAGGGGGTGATGCGCCTTATGGAAAACGGGCTGATCTCGGGGGCGAACGGCCTCATCCCCGCGTGGGGGGCGCTGCTCGGCTTGCCGGGCGTCTGCCTCCTCGCAGAGACCATACCCGTCGTGAAGCGTGATCCCAAGGCTGCGAAGCTGGTCATCGAGCTGCTGAGCAAGCGCTTCGGGTTCCCGTTCGATTGCACGTCCCTCGGCAAGGAGATCGAGGAGGTGGAGGCGCTCATGGCGGAATTGAAGGGGGGTACCAGGAACGCGGGGGATATCATCGATCAAAGCGCCCGGCGAGATCGGCAATCCTACATCGGCTAGGCCCCGCGCAATTACCCGACGATGATGTAGTTCGAACCCTTCCGGACGAGGATCTCGTCGTCCACGAGGCCCTGGAGGATCCGGTAGAGCTTGCTGCTCTTTTTCTGCGAGATCACATTCAGGTCGTTCTTGATCTTGAGGTAGTGGAGCTCGCGGGTGCCCTCCTTGCGCTGGCGCTCGATGTACTCCTTGAGCACGGTGCGATTCACGATGGTGCCCGTGTCCGTGGCCTTCTGGGCGTAGCCCGACTTGTCCTTGGGCTGGGTTCCGCCGGAGGGAGCGGGCTTCGGTGCCCTCGAGGGCGGCGTCGCGGGGCCAGCGATGCTCGCGGAACTCGTCGCGGCGCGCTTCGCGGCGGCGGTCTTCCTGACGGGCGCGGGTGCGGGCTGGATCGCGTCGATCGCCTCGATGCTCTTGGCCTCCTCCATCCGAGCCTTCCGCTTCTCTTCCGCCGATTCCTCCACTTCGCGCCTCGTGGGCTTCTTCGCAAGCACCTGCCGCCGGAGCCTCGCGTACTGGGCCGCTTGGGCCTTCTTCCTCCTTGATTGGACGAATAGAAGGACGGCGACCGCTCCTCCCGCTCCGATCGTGAGAACGAGGATCAGCGGCAAGTTGATGACCGAGACGCTGATGGCTCCCTCGCCCGGGTAGACGACCTCGTTGTAGCCGTCGCTGGCGACGATGGACAAGCGATACTCCCCCCAATCCAGCGGGATCCTTGCCGAGTACGTGTCAGGCTCGCCAGTGGGCTCCAGCCGCACCTGTTCCAGCCCGTTCACGATCACGTATTTCGAGGCGAGGCTGAAGCCGGTCTCGTTGCTCGTGATCCGAACCTTCACCTCGAATTCTCCAGGAACCAGCACGCTGGCGGGGGGGAGGGTGATGATGGTGATTACCGGAAGCCACTTGACATTGATGGCCCCGCTATAGGGTTCCAGCTCTTCATCCCGGTACTGGTCTTTAACGTAGAAGGAATATGCGTGCACGCCACGTGTGAGACTGAAATTTATTATGAACGTTACCGTTTTCGAGAAATCCTGCGATTTTGGCGTGAGCGTGTAGTTGACGCCGTCCCACGTGACGCGGAAGTATTCGGGCGATGTGCCTTCGTCGTCTTTGTACGACAGCTCAATTCCGAGCGTCCGTCCATCCCCCCCGTACAAGCCAGGCATCGAAATAGGGGTGATGATGGGCGGGTTGTTCACTATTACATGGTGCGTCGCTGGGAAGAAGTGGGTGCCGAAAATGTCAACGAGGTGGATCGTGATGCTGTAGTTGCCGGATGGAAGGGTGCGCGTGAGACTGAAACTCGCTCCGGAGGAGTAATCCACGAATCCACTGGTTTGGAAAATAAGATTGCTCGTAATTGGCTGCAACATGCCCCCTTGGAAGTTCTTCCCTTCAAAGATGCAATATACTTGCACAACGGGTACATTCGCGGATGAGGAATAGGAAGCGGTGATGCTGATATCTTGGCTCGTCGTAAATAGATCTCCACTGGTAGAGCTTGATTTATTCGCCAGGTTAATCCTCGGCTGCATAAAGATGAAAGAAGTGTTAATTAATGGTAGATCTCCTTGCGCAAGAGGAAATGTCGTGTAATGCAATCCGTCGCCAAAATTAATACCACTTGGTGTACCCGCTCGTAAATCAAAGAATGAAAAAACGATATCCCCGCTCTGGTGCAATATGATCATAATATTACCGAGAAAATATCCCCCTCCGTAGTATACGTCAGTAATATTGAATAATGCCTTGTCTGGAAAAGTTTGCCAACTGATATAGGAGTAGATGAATGAAAAATGAAGGTCAAGAAGGGTAATAGAAAGTAACGAGGTCGTTGATGTAGAGCCTGAGATTGGCCTGGTTGTTTCGGTATTGCTCGTGAACCTGATAAATCCATACGGTGAAAAAACAAGCGATGAAAACGGCAAGCCATAGAAAGTGAAATTGAATGGTAGATTCACTACAACAGAGCTTGTATTAGTAAGATAATTCGGTGAATTCATATTGAACGATTCAAAGTTCAGCAACCGAGCCGAAGTATAATCGAATATAGGTACGAAGGTCGGTCCATCCAACCAGTCTCCCGGGGTGCTAGGGTATCTCGTTGTAAATGTTGAATCGTTAGCGAACACATAATATTTCAAATCTGGATCATAGAGGAAGGACGTGTTCGTGTACCTCAAATCAAGGAAATATTTGCATCCATAAAAAGTGACGTTATCCGAACTTGTTTGTTTGAGAGGGTTTAATGTATAAATCGAGCCTGAGTCGTCGTTGAAAACTACCGAAAGGTTGACGGGGGAATCGTTATCGAGATCCCTGTATGAGAAGCTGATGGTCAGGTTAGTGTAGTTGATCCATCCTTGAGAGACGCTCGTGGTAAAGTTTTCAATCATAGGCGAATGAGTATTAGCGTATGTCACATTAGGGGCATTTATAACGGGGGAATGCCACCAACCTGCTGGACTAAGTATATGGAACTGGTGAGTATATGTGTCTGGTGGGAGGAACTGGAAGATTCGAGCGTAGTCTTTTCCATCAATGATATCGTGATCAGAGGCGTTCCTTCCGGTCATGGTGTAATTGATACCGTTGAGTTCCACAAAAATTCCATAAGGCCCCTTATTCTCGGGGTCTTGATATTCGAGGGAAAAGCTAAATACCGTCACTTGGGTTCCAATCGAGGGTGAGAGGGAATAATTCGTGATCCGTGGCGTGGCTACAAAGTTATAATTGAAGAGGAACGATCTATGCGTTATATTATTAGAGAATGAGAAGGGTGAATAAAACAAATTATCTCCAAAGTTAAGCCCAACAGTTTCAGTGAGTGGGAAATTCACCTTTACATATTCGAAGCTTAGTAATATGCTTCCGTTTCGGTAGAAAACGTATTGGAAACTTCCATTATACAAATTTGTTAAAGAATAACTGTAGTCAAGCCACAATCGCTGCTGAATAAGGATGTAATCCGGTGCCTCAAGTATCCTCAAGTCAGAATTTCCTTGAAAAAAGTCCAACCACACTTCTTGAGGGCAAGCTACGACTGAAAAAGCACCTAGCGGCTCTGATGTTGGAAGATCGACAGCATATCGATTTATATAAGACCACGGGAAGATTTGGAAACGTACAAAGCCATAATGAGAGACTTGAAGGACATTGAATGATCTACCATACATCGGGAAATCAAAAGCTAGGTCATATTCATACATCAATTCATTGCTAGGATCCTCTGGTTCTATGGCCCCCGTCGAATTTAACCAACTAAACGCAACTTCGGTCATCGTGTAGTTCCGCAGTACAGAGACGCTCGGCCCGGGAAACGAGCCGGCTGCTGGGAGCATCGCAAGGCCCGTGCCGTTCGATGTATTGAAGTAGTGCGAGTAGTTCCCTATGGTCGGAAGCGTGATGACTGCCTGGAATGACACGCCGGCCGTGTAATTCGATTCAGCGGGCTGGACTTGCTGCATCGGATGGATGGAGGTTCCGTTCTCGTGGACGACCGTGAGGTTCACGTAGGCCGGCGTGGCGTTCGAGCTGCTCTGGTACGTGACCGAGAAGTTGAAGGCCGTGCGGTTTACGTAGCCGAACGTCGCGTTGAGCCCCGGGTTCGAGAGCACGGGGTCGTCGGCTGACTCCTTGAGGCGCTCGGCCCCGGGGAAAGGCAGCCCCTCCACGTCGGTTGGCCGGGCGTTGCCGAGCACGCATAGCAGGATCGGGATGCAAGCGAGGCACGCGAGGGCGAGACACCAGCGGGTTGGCCGAGATAGGGTTCTCATCAGCTCTGAAAAAAGTATTAATCGATATATATTATCTTAATGCATAGGAAACGGCGTGCACCAATAGCGCACGTTACTAGGTGGAAACCGTGGCAGACCCCCATCGCATGGTGGAATTCTACAAGATCAAGTGCGTCGTCGTGGGGGCCAATTTCGTGGGGAAGACGTCCCTGATACGCCGGTACGTGACGCACAAGTTCACCTCGGACTACCAGGCCACGATCGGGATGGACATCACGGTCAAGGACGTCGACCTGACCTTCGGGCTGCTCACCCACCACGTCACCATCTCGCTGCACGACCTCGCGGGCCAGTACCGGTTCGAGTCGCTCCACAAGAACTTCCTCAAGGGTGCGGACGCGGCTATCATTGTCGTCGCGCAGGACGACCCCGACAGCCTCTATGGGAAGAAGGACGTGCACAGCGACAAGGTCATCAGCATCACGGACTGGGTCGCCCGCATCGACGAGGCGAACGAGCCCAAGTACGTGCCGAAGATCCTGGTCATCAACAAGTCCGACCTGCCGTCGAACCAGCTCAAGGACACGGAGATTAAGGTTGTATGCGAGAAGCACAAGATCCTGGGGGCCTACCGCGCCTCCGCGAAGACCGGCGAGAACGTCGGCAAGGTGTTCCAGACGGTCGCGGGCATCCCGCTCGTGCGGGAGAACATCGAAGTGCCGCCGGTTGAATGACCTCCACCGCCGGGGCTGCTTCTCGCCCATTCCTGGGCATCACGCTTTTTTACAGCACGTGTCCCGCGATCGTGGTGCTGCTCGCCGTTCTCGGTCAGAATTAATAATATTGCCTCGCCGTCTTGATAAGCACCCGCGATCCTTTTATGCGCCTTTTATTTGACCATAAGTGATAGAACGCGCTGGTCGGTCACCAATGGTCGAGAAGTCCTTCGAGGACATCAACGGCAAGATCAAGAGGGGCGACGCGGTCGTGCTCACCGCGGACGAGATGGTGGACTACGTCCAGGAGCACGGCGTCGAGAAAGCGGCGAAGGACGTCGACGTCGTGACGACCGGCACGTTCGGGGCGATGTGTTCCTCCGGTTGCTTCCTCAACTTCGGCCACAGCGACCCGCCGATCAAGATGGAGAAGCTCTGGCTCAACGACGTGGAGGCGTACCACGGGAACGCCGCGGTCGACGCGTACCTGGGCGTGACAAAGATGTCGGAGAGCCACCCGTTCGAGTACGGCGGGGGCCACGTGATCGAGGACCTGCTGCTCGGGAAGTCGATCGAGCTCCGCGCAGAGGCCTACGGGACGGACTGCTACCCGCGAACGCACCTCAAGACCTCTATCACGCTCGACGACCTGAACCAGGCCATCCTGTGCAACCCGCGGAACGCGTACCAGCGGTACTCTTGCGCGACGAACTCGACGAAGCGCGCCATCTACACCTACATGGGCAAGCTGCTCCCCGAGTTCGAGAACGCCACGTTCTCGGGCGCCGGCCAGCTGTCCCCGCTGCAGAAGGATCACGCGCTGGAGACGATCGGGGTCGGCACGCGCATCTTCCTCGGCGGCGGCAAGGGTTACGTGATCGGCGAGGGCACGCAGCACAACCCGGTCAGCCTGTTCAGCACGCTGTTCGTCACGGGCGATTTGAAGCAGATGTGCGCCGACTTCCTCAAGGGCGCGACGTTCACGAAGTACGGGACGACCATGTTCGTCGGGCTCGGGATTCCCATCCCCGTGCTCAACGAGCGGATCGCGAAGAACTGCGGGCTCAAGGATTCCGAGATTCTCACGGACATCGTCGACTACGGCATACCCCGGCGCAACCGGCCGAACCTGGGAAGGGTCTCGTACGAGCAGTTGAAGTCCGGCATGATCTCGATAAACGGCAAGGAGGTGCGCGTTCGCCCGCTGTCTTCATTCGCCAAGGCCAAGGAGGTCGCCGGGATCTTGAAGGGCTGGATCCAGAGGGGCGAGTTCCTGCTCACGAAGCCCGTGGACAGGATCTCGACGACGACGAAGTGCAAGCCCATGAAGCCGGAGGAGGGCATCTCCTTCGTGAAGGAGCTGTTCAAGGACGCCCTCACCTGCCAACTCGAGGACGATCTCGAGAGCGTCGCGAAGCTGATCGTGGCGAACAACGAGGATCACGTGGTTGTGGTCGATGATCACTTGATCCTACAGGGGATCCTGACGAGCTTTGACATCACGAAGGCCGTCGCGTACAGCAAGAGGAAGGTGAGCGAGATCGTCACGCGCAAGGTCGTGTCGGTGACGCCGGAGGAGACGATCTACGAGCTCATCGGCAAGCTGAAGAAGTACAACATCTCGGCCATGCCCGTCGTCGACAACAACGGCAAGGTTCTCGGCATCGTCTCGGCGGACATGCTCGTCAAGGACCTGGCGCCCAAGCCCAAGGGCGATGTAGCGGGCGGCAAGGCGGCGAAGAAGGAAAAGAAGTGAGCGCGAATGGGGAAAGTCAACGTCATATTCCCGAAGAATTACAACTTCAACGGCATCAAGCCGAAGCTATCCATCGACGTGAACGGCACGCCGGTGGCCGCGACAATCATCCGCTCCACGTTCACGCCGGACGGCGCCCACCTCGTACTGGACGTCCCGGCGGGCGTTGACCTCGACGACTTCGCGAGGTTCATGTCCCAGGACGGCGCGAGGGCTTACCGACGCGCCCTGGTCACCGTGGACGAGAGTGGTTGCATCCAGTGCGGTCAATGCACCGCAGCTTGCGCGTACGAGGCGCTGACGCTCGATGCGGACTTCAAGCTCGTGGTCAACCAGGGGAACTGCGTGGGTTGTAGGACCTGCGTCGACACGTGCCCGCGCCAGTGCATCACGGTCTATTGAGGCCAATCCCTCAGATAGGAGCCGAATTATTAATTTGGCACTAGCACAAATCTCCCCCGAAGGCGCGTGCGATTCCTAGGTTATAAAGTCGGGTGAACATCCTTCACCCCAGATTGTAAATTGTCTAACGGATTATCCAAACATATATTAATGGCATTTGACGGGGAGATTGACGAAGGAATCGACAAAAACATTTTAATAATCGCAGAATAATATTCCTTTGCCCACTGCTGCCCGGTAATTACACCGCGTTGCGTGGGAAGCCCCCCAGATTCGTGGCGCCGAGAGGAAACCCGGTATATTATGCGTGTGAGTTGACATTAGGATGAAGATAATCACGATCAATTTGTCCGAACCCCATGTGAAGGCATTACAAGTTTTGCAGGATCTAGGCCTGTACCCGAGCCGCTCAGAGGCCATTCGCGTCGCCATCCGCGACTTCCTCCAGCGGGAACTCGGGTTCGCCCAGCGATTCGACGAGATGGACGCGCAAGCGTCCACGCACGAGAAGGCCGCGCCGGCCGCGCCTGTAGCAGAGAAGAAGAAGGAGATCGCCCGCTTGTTGCGGAAACTGCGGGAGGAGACCCCCGACCTGACCACTATCGCGTGAGGCGCGCGACCTTCCATTTTTCCAATTTTCCCCTACTTGCCCTTCTTGAGCTTGGTGTACTGGAGCTCGTAGAGGTGGTTGTAGAGCCCCTTCTTCTTGAGCAGCTTCTCGTGATTGCCCTCCTCGACGATCTTGCCATCATCGATGACGAGGATCCGGTCGGAATTGAGAACGGTCGAGAGCCGGTGCGCGATGGTGATGGACGTGCGATCCTTCAGAAGCACGTCGAGGGCGTTCTTCACGATGATCTCGCTGTAGGGGTCGATCGCGCTCGTTGCCTCGTCGAGGATGAGGATTGGCGGGTCGACGAGCAGCGCCCTCGCGAACGATATCAACTGCTTCTGGCCCAGGCTGAGGCGCGACCCGCGTTCGCGCACGGGCGTGTCGTAGCCCTTCTCCATGTTCTGGATGAACTCGTGGATGCCGAGCTTCCTCGTGATCTCGAAGACCTCCTCGTCCGTCGCGGACGGCTTGCCGAACTTGATGTTGTCCATGACCGAGCCCGAGAATAAATAGTTGTCCTGGAGAACGACGCCCATGAGCTGGCGGAGCGCGTCGAGTTTGAAGTGGCGGATGTCGACGTCGTTGATGAGGATCCGGCCACTCGTTGGATCCCAGAACCGGCTCAGCAGCGAGATGAAGGTCGTCTTCCCGGCGCCCGTGTACCCGACGAGGGCGAGCCGCTCCTTCGGCCTGGCCTTCAGCGTCATGTTTTTGAGTACCTGGATCCCCTTCTCGTACTCGAACGATACGTTCTCGAACTTGAGCCTGATCGTGTCCTTGTTCAGCCCTGCGAACTCGGGGGAACCGATGCCGATCGAATGCCGCTTCTCTTGCACCGACGACTGCGCGTCGACGAGGCGGATGATGCGCTCGCCCGCGGCCATGGAGTTCTGGAGCTGGGACGTGAAGCCCATGACTCCGACGACCGGGCCGATGAACTGGATGAGGTAGATGATGAAGGAGAACAGCCTCCCCCTGGTGAACGCGTCGGCCGGGTTCGCTGGGGGGAAGATGAGCGACTGCGTGTAGAGCCAGCCGCCGAGGAGGATGAGCACCATCATGCCCAGGCTGATCACGGCGATGATCCCACCGGGAAGCGCCGCGAAGAGCCTCGCGGCCTTGAGGTTGATCTCGAGCTCCTCGCTGGTCGCCCGGCGGAACGTCGAAGCGTCCTTCTCCTCGATGGCGAACGCCTCGATGACCCGCATCCCCGCGATCGACTCTTGCGTGTGGGTCGTGACGGCGGCGATCTTGTTCCGCATCGTTACGAAGTACTGGCGGGCCTTCCCGAAGACGAATATGCCCAGGACTGCGAGGAACGGGATGATCATGAACGCGACCAGGGAGAGCTGCCATGATATATAGAACATGAAGAAGATGGAGCCAACGAGCTGGAAGATCTGGATGAAAATGGTCAAGAAGCCCTGGCTCACGAGCTGTTGGATCGTCTCCACGTCGTTCGTGATGTAGCTGATTATCTTTCCGGCGGGCTGCGAGTTGTAGTAGTCGAAAGACAGCTGCTGGAGGTTGGCGAACATGCGGGCCCGCATGCTATACATGGTCTTGTTGGCAAGGTAGTGGATGAGGTAGTTCGTCACGATGTGGAAGCACGTGCTCGTGCCCGAGAAGACGAGGAAGAACAAGCCCGCGTTGGTGATGACCGACCAGCTCGCCTCGATGTCGGGCAGGTCGCCCAGGCCGTAGTCGACGAGGTATTGGAAGATGAGCGGCGTGATCATGCCCACGACCGCGTTGAAGAAGACCATGCCAAGCAATATAGCGAGCTTGTTCTTCTCCTTGCCGGCGATCTCCGACAAGAGCCGCTTGATAACGTATAGGTCGCTCATGGTGCGCTTTCGCTTGAGCATCCAGAAGAGTTTGCCAAATAACTTGACGACGAGGTTGACCAAGACGAGCTCGTGCCGGTATTTCTCATCCAGGTCGACTTCTTGCCCCGGCACCAGCTGCTTGAGGAGGCCTTCGACGTGCTGCTTCAGCTCTTCGACGAGGCCTGTGGTGGCCGGGTCGTCCGTGGCAAGGTCTGGGTCGTTTGTTGCGTCCTTGAACCGCTGGGCAAGGGTGTTGAGCTTGTGAAGCTGGTCGAGGTATTTTCGGAGGAATACCCCTTGCTCAGGCGTGAGCTTCTTCCCCGTTGTTTTTTCGTTTAACCCGAGACCTTGACCGAACATCTTACGATCGATCGAAATGATCTTGCCCCGTATCGCGTGCAACCGGTCGATGATGTAGAGCAGCTCGAAAACGGCGGGATGCTCATCCCCGCCATCTCCTCCGGTGCCAGGACGGGACGCGGGAAGGTGGAAGCGCGTCTTTTCCTCGGGAGTGGCGAGCAAGTTGTCCTTTATCTGGAGGAGCTGGACGACGCGGAAGAGATACTCGAGCTGGGCGTCCTTGTCGACCACGTTCCAGTTAAAGAGCCTTAAGTTGTCTTGAAAGTCGAAGAGTAGCTCGAGCGCCTTGTACTCGTACGGCTTCAGGCTTTTCTGATACTGCTGGAGGATCTGCGCCGTGAGCTTGTCGAAGTAGAACTCCTCCCGGTGGGAGATCTCGCTGAAGCGCTTCTTGATCTTCCTCTTTATCTTGTCGATCTTCTCGATGGCCTTGCCGACGACCTTCCTCGGCTCGCGCTTGCTCGCGAAGAGCTTGAACATGAATTGGTTGAAGAACCGGCGTGCGTCGTCATCCGGGGTGAAGATCCGCCGCTCGATCGCCCCCGGCCACCCGCTTACCGCGTCCCGGTGGAAAAACTCTTCCTTGTACTCGTTCATCTCGGCCTGCAAGACGATTCTCTCGACCAGGTTGCAGTCTTGCCTCACGCGGAGGAACTTCTTCGTCGTCGAGTCTGAGATCTCGTAGGGGCAATCGGGAGAGGTCGTCCGCTTCAAGCTGCGCTCGATAATCTTGAGCTCCTCCTTCGTGTCCTTGCGGAGCTGGCGACTCTGGCCGATGCTCATTTGGCGTAACCCTCCTTCTCGAGCGTCGAGTAGAGCTTCTGGTAGATCCCACCATCCTGGGCGAGGAGCTCATCGTGCGTGCCCAACTGAGCGATCCTGTTGTTGTGAAGGACGAGTATCTTGTCGGCAAGGCGCACGGTCGACATTCGCTGGGAGATGATGAATGTCGTGCTCCCGTGGCCCGAGAACAGCGACTTGAAGCTCTTCTGGATCTCGAATTCCGTGTCGACGTCTATGCTGCTCGTGGCGTCATCGAGGATGAGGATCCTAGGCTTCTTGAGTATTGCCCGGGCGATCGCGATTCGTTGCTTCTGTCCGCCAGAGAGCGTGACGCCTCGCTCGCCGACCATGGTCTCGTACTGCTCGGGCAGCGAGTCGACGAACTCGTGGATGCTGGCGAGCTTCGCGGCGTTGACGATTTCCTCCATCGATACCTCACCGTCCGTGCTCGATATCGCGATGTTTTGCTTGATCGAGCGGGAGAAAAGAAAGATCTCCTGGGAGACGATGCCCACTTGCTTGCGAAGCGAGTGCAGGTCGTAGTCCTTCACGTTCACGCCGTCGATGAGGATCTCCCCGCATGCGTCGGGGACGTCGTAAAACCGCGGTATCAGGTTGATGATCGACGATTTCCCGGCGCCCGTGGCGCCGAGGATCGCGATCGTCTCGCCCGGCTCGACCTTGAAGCAGATGTCCTGGAGCACCATCTTCTCGGTACCGGGGAACTTGAAGCTCACGTTGCGGAACTCAACGTGGCCGCTGATCTGGGTCGCCAAGGCGTTCGGTTTGGAGACAATTTCGGACTTGGCATTGAGCACGTCGACCACGCGCTCACAAGCGGCGTTCGTCTGGCTGAAGTTTCCCAGGAAGACGCCGAGGAACCTGAGCGGGCCTTGGGCGAACTGCATGAGCAGAATGAACGTGAAGATGTTGCCGACGGTCATCTCATTGGAGATGAAGAGCCACCCGCCGATGAAAATCACGGTCACGAGGCCAGAGACGTTGAGCAAGCCGATGATCGGGTCGAACATGGACGTGAGTCGCGCGATGCGCATCTGCTTCCCGTAGTATTCGTCGTTCTTGACTTGGAACTTCGCCATTTCCGGCTGGCCTTGGGCGAAGGCCCGGACGACCTTGACGCCCGTCACGTTTTCCTCGACCACGCTCGTGAGCTGCCCGTAGCTCTTGCGGGACGACAGGAAGAGCGGGTGCATCGCCTTGCGGTACTTGAACATGACGATCATGATGAAGGGCATGATGCACATGGAGATCGACGCCAGGAGGGGCTCGATGATGAACATGAGCACGAGCGCGAGACCGAACTGCAGGATATCGCGGATGAACATGGCGAGCTCTTGCGTCATGATGTGGCGGAGTAAGTTCACGTCAGACGTCGTGCGTGCGACCAGATCGCCGACTTGCTGCTTGTCGTAGTAGCTGTACGGCTGGACTTGTAAGGAGTTGAAGATCGCGTTCCGCAAGTCGAAGATGATCTTGTTGCCGATGTACTCGTTCTGGTACTGGCGGGTGAACATGATGATGGCCATCGAAACGACGCTGACGAGGAGCAAGACGATGATTCCCGTGAGTGCATTCATCGACGCTTGCGAGACAGTCCCAGGATCTACCGTGCCTTGCAACCCTGGGGTGTCAGGATCCGTGTCGAAACTGTTGAACACGGCCGGGATGATGTCCAGTGCCTGGCCCGCGAGGAGCGGCAGCATGAGGAACATCAAGGCTTGGCCTATCGAAAGGACGATCGTCGCGACGAACCGTTTCTTGTACGGCATCATGAACTGGAAGACACGCATGAATTCCGGGCTGATGAGCCTGTAATTCCGGGGGCGATCGTCAAGATCTTCATACAAATTCAAGTATTCTGCATGTCCGCTCATGTTCGTTGACCGTGGGGTCTGGTTGCTTCGCATCGCACCGGATCGGGGTATAACGCGCTTCGGATCCACCAGAGCGTGTGAGTAGATCGAGAGGTAATTACGCGGATGTGTCGCGTGGTCGCTTAAAAATTAATATTTAATTCAAGGAGGATGCTAACATCCTCGTACCAAGCGATGTTGTCGTGGTTCGAAATGTCGAAGAAGATCGACGAGAACACGGTCGCTCACCTGGCCGAGCTCGCCCGCATCACGCTGTCGGACAAGGAGAGGAAGGAGTTCGCGAAGCAGTTATCTAGCATCCTCGAGTTTTTCTCGCAGATCAGCGAGCTGGACACGGAGAACGTGAAGCCCACCTACCACGTCGTGGAGCTCAAGAACGTTTTCCGCGAGGACGAGTCCCGCGAAGGCTTGTCGCAAGAGGCGGCTTTGCGGAACGCGCCGCAAAAAGAAAAAGGGTATTTCAAGTCGCCGAAAATCGTCGAAGACTGAACGCTCTCCTCCTTATTACCGCGCTTTGCATGATGCTTCCGCGCTGCCCTTGACGCACGGGATGAGCTGCGGCCCCGCGGGCAGCACCAGTATCCTCGCGCGTTTCCCGTGCTTCTCCACCGCCCGGACGATCGCTTGTTCGACGCCCGGTACCCATTTCATGCCGAGCTTGACGTCCTTGAAGGCCGATTCGGGCATGGAGCTTGCGACGAGGATCTCGGCCCGCGTGGCGGCCCGGGCCAGCGTCTGTACCTGCCAGGATGCCTCGATGACCAGCTCCTTGGAGACGAGTTTCTTGATGAGGGCACGGGGGTCTGCCTCGCGCTTGATTATCGCCTCGAACTCGTCCGAGCCGAAGCCGTCCCGCATCTCGTTGGCCGAGACGATCGTGCCGCCCTCCTTCACGGCCATCTCGCCCAGGATCATGCTTTTCACGGCCTGATATAAGTTCAAGTCGAGCGGATAGCCGCCGTTGTTCGCGACGACGATGTCGTAGTAATCGTCGAGATCCACGACCATTGTTTTCCGCACAAACTGCACGAGGTCGTCGTGCACGGCTTCCATATCTCCCGCGGCGACCTTGACGATGCGGTGCTGCTCGTCGAGGCACACGTTAAGCACGAAATCGGCCCCCACGTGCCTGGCTATCTCCAGGGCGTCCTCGTGGATCGGGTTCCCCGCGAGCATGGCGAACCTTGCATTCGGGTGGTCGATGTGCCGCGCCGAGTGGTTCTCCATGACCGTCGCGTCGCCGGCGATGCCGGGCACGATCGCCTTCCTTCCGCCCGCGAAGCCCGCGAAGAAGTGCGGGTCGACGTACCCCGTGAGCACCTTGAGGTCGGACCCCGCGTAGGCCTTGTTGATCAAGACCGGCGTCCCTCGGCTTGACGTCCCGAGGTTCGCGAGCCGTGCCCCGTCTTTCGAGTCGTGATTTACCACGGCGTACCCGGCGACGATGTCCTCGCCGAGCATGCGGCGTAGTTCCTCGGGCGTGGAGCCCCGGTGGAGGCCTGTCGCGACGAGGATCGTGATCTGGCCGCGCCGGATGCCCGCGGCCTCGATGCGCTCGAGGAGGGGCGGGAGGATGTCCCTCGAAGGGACCGGGCGCGTGTGGTCAGAGATGACGACGCACGCCGTCGGCGCCCCCTTCCCCGCCCGGCTCGCGATGCCCCGGATGATGCTCGCGAGCGGCTGGCTCTTGAGGGGGTGATCGACAGCGTCCGAGATCGCTGTCCGGGGGTCATCGAGGGGTTTTTGCGGGACTGGTCTCGCGACCGTGACGTCCAGGTCGTCCGGTATCGTGACGTCGAGGCCTTTCTCTCCGTATTGGATGGTGACCTTCATCGCTCGTCATCGGAGTCCTTTTCGTCTAGATCTCCACGCGCGGCGTGGCCATAAACCTATGCTGGAGATCGAAGAATGATCGGAAAACGATCACAATAAAACCCTTGGAAAATTTTCCACCTCACCCGAATTAACGCTTTAATTACTCTAGCACCAAGCTTTATCCAGCCTCCGTCGATGCGAGGGAGTCACCTTACCGAGTGGAACCGGCTATGGCGGTCAAACCGGCAGTCAAGGACATCAGCGTCATCCTCACGAACGCGCCCCAGCTTATGATCGGCACGAAGCAATACCCCTTGAACTTCACGGTCATGAACCTCCGCAACGACGTGAAGGACGTCACGGTGGAGTTTTCGTCGCGATCGTTGAGGATGGATGAGGCTAGGTTCGACATCACGCTCGCCCCCCAGGACAAGAAGGCACTCACGGTCACGGTCTCCCCCCAGAAGGACGGCGCCCTCGATCTGGCGGTCGAGGTCAAGCAGAAGAAGACTATCAAGTACACGGAGACCGTGCTCGAGGGGCACGAGGACGACACCCCGCAGGAACCGTCCACGCTCGCCGCGACGGCACCCGCGCCCGTGTCCACCTCGGCGGCCCCGGCGCGGCCGACCGCCGCGCCGGCGGTGCAGAAGCCGGCCGGGATCCCGATGAAGCCGGTGAAGCCCGCTGTTGTGGCCGCGCCTGCCGCGGTGCCTGCGGTGCAGAAGCCGGCCGGGGCTCCGATGAAGCCGGTGAAGCCGGCGGGCGCCGCGGCAACGACGGCCCGGCCGCAACCCGCGGCGAACGACGACGCCCTCGAAAAGCGCATCATGTCCATAAAAGACAAGTACATGGCGGCCCGTACCAGCATCCAATCGCTGAAGCAAGGCTCACCCGAGTACGCGCGCACCTACCAGGAAGCGGTGAAGTACAAGGAGCAGTACGAGAGGCTGAAGGCAATCTACGAGTCCGGCGGCACGATTGCGGACGCGGAGGCTGCGGTGCCGTCCGAGGCCGTTGATCCCATCGCGGAACTCAAGGAGCTCGGTCAACGGTACACTGAGCTGAAGAACCGCCTGGCGATGCTGAGCCCCGGCTCCCCCGAGCACGAGAGGCTCAAGCAAGAGGCGATGGCCGTGTACAAGGAGTATAACGACAAGAGGAACAAGGCCAAGGAGCAAGGCTTGGCCGCGTGAAGCCCGGAGCGTGAGACGACACGAGCGAGATCGAGACCATCCGCCGGCAGCTAGAAGAGATCGAACAGAAGTACAACCGGCTGCTCGGGGAGCTGCAGCAGATCGCCGATGTGAGGGGCGATATGGCAGCCGAGGATCCCGACTACATCCAGAAGTACGACGAGGCGTCGGGGTTAAACGCCCGGTTCGAGGCGCTGCAGGCCCAGCTCGCCGAGCTCGAAGCGGCAACGCCCTCGGCCCCAGCCACTACCGATGCCACCGCCGGGCCCGACGTGGCCGGCGCGATCGACGGGATCGACACGGTGGCGCCGCCGGACGGCGTCCCACCGGCCCAGTATGGCGCGGCAGTGCCCCAGGAGCCCGAGGCCGCGGCGCCGCCCGCTCCCAAGTACGTCACGGTCGAGCGCGTTCGGGTCGAGGTGGAGAAGATCCACGAGCAGTCCTGGAGCTTCGTCGGCATCGCGTCGAACGTTTCGCCCGCCGTCCAGGAGATCGCGAACAACGGCGGGTACGTCAGCGAGAACTTGCTGGAGAAAAAGTTCGGAAAACTCACGATACTGTGCCCCTTCGAGGTGGACTTCCAGATCGGCGGCATGATCTCGGCGTACAGCCGCCGGTCGGGCTCGCCCGTCGGGCTCATCTATTATCCGCAAGCGAATCCCTCCTCCCAGGCAAGCGCCACGCTCGGCCAGCTCTTGCAGCAGTTCGTCGCCTCTAGCGCCCCGCGCGGCCACGTCGTCGCGTTCCTCAAGGTCAACAAGGTCGAGGCCGGCGACGACAAGGTTTCGATCATCGTCGGTGGCTTGACCGAACAAGACAGCCGGATCCAGCAAGGGCTGAAGCGGCTCGGCAACGTATTTTACGACAACGGCATATTTTTCAAGGGCGCGTTGCTCGATGACATCAAGTCCATGGCCTCCAAACTCGGTATAAAGCTCGTCACGTTAGTGGCAACGAGCAACGTGATCCAGAACCAAGACAAGCTTCAAGCACTCGTCGAATCATTCTAACGCGTTTAAAGAAAAGCTTCATTTCATCCAGTTTGAAAAACACGTGGTAAAAGCCGTATGGATAAAAAACAGCTCAAAGAGTTGCTCAACAACGCGAGGAAGGCCGTCAAGGATGCCGACAAGGCCGCGAAGAACGACCTGAACGGGGCGTTCCAGGCGTACCGGCAGGTCGCGGAATGGCTCCAGCACGCCGCCGACGAGCCCGATGCCGTCTCCTTGTACCAGGAGGTCGTCGGCAAGATGCAAGAGCTCGTCGACCGCCAGCAGAAGACGCCCGCCCCGCTGTCGTTCGCGACGCAAGACGCCAGCCAGATGTCCCGCGAGCAACGGTACAACGTCCAGGCACAGCAGCAGTACGCGCAGCAGCAGCAGAAGCACGGGCAGAAAACCTCGGCCGTGCAGCCCCCCCAGCGGCAAGCTGGCGGCTGGACGCCCCTCGTCTTCACGCACGGCCAGGAGCTCGAGGTACAGCTCGTCCGCACGGACGGCACGTTCCTCTCCGGCGAGGAGATGGTGCACCTCATGGGCGAGCTCGTGAAGGAGGCATACAACAAGTTCAAGCAGTGGATGGACGCGGGCCAGGTACCGCAGTTCATCCTGCAGAAGATGGGCGGGTACCCGGTGCTCCACGAGGATCAAGAGAAGGGGCTCATCATGCAGATCCCAACCCTGCTACCGACCGGCAACCGCATCAACATCGACTCGTTCGGACGGGACGGCAACGTGGCAGCCATCACATACATCCTCGAGCTGGTCACCCCCGTGTGTCAGTACGTCGAGGAGCTCGCGTGGTGGGAGGGGACACTGTTCAGCCTCGCGCACCAGGTCCTGCAGTCCCAGAAGAGCGACCTGTTCATCGTCGGTAGCGGCTTGAACGGCACGATCGAGTACATGCGTGGCTTGTCCTTCGGCGACCACAGCCACATCGGCACGTTCCAATCCCCGCTCGAGAAGATCCAGTTCTACGACATGATCCGCAACTTCATCCCTGCGATCATCGCGCTGTCGGTCAACAGCCCGATCGTGAGCGGGAAGCCGTCGGACGAGGTCAAGATCGTGAAGGGCCGCTATGCCGCGCCGAACTGCGTCCGCTCGATCCGGCTCTTGAACAACACGACCATGCTGTCGAGTAACCAGCCGTCCAAGTACCCGCCATACCTCCTAGACGACAACGAGCAGACCCGCCAGCAGTTCCTAACGACGGTGGGAAAAGCGGATTTCTACGACGCGCGGTTCCAGGACGTGTACCCATACACCGACTTCGGCACGATCGAGGTGCGCGTCTGCGACGCCCAGATCAGTATCGCCAGACGCATCGGTATATGCCTCCTGCTCCAGGCCCTGGGCTACAAGACCCGCAAGCTCCTCGCGGCCGGCCGGTACGTGCCAGGCGCTTCGTCGGAGTGCCTCGTGAAGAACCGCGAGAAGGCCGTCCGGCAGGGCCTATTCGGCACGTTCACGACTGAAGGCATGGACGAGGCCCAGTTCCGCTCCTACGACGCCGAGTTCGCTAACATGTATATCGGCGACGGCACCACCCGCCCCCGCTACATGTTCGAGCACGTTGACCGCATGCTCCGCTGGCTGGCGCCCGAGCTCAAGGAGCTCGGCTACTCGAACTCGCCCTACTTGCAGCCCCTCATCGCGAGCGTGTACGGCGACCTCCCGAACGGCATCCTTCCCCCGTTCACCGAGGCGGACTACCAGCTGTCCTTGTACTACTACAAGGTCTCGAACAGGCTCGATCCGAACATAGTTCCTGAACTCATCACGCAGACGAAGCAGCACACGCTCAACCCTGCGACTTCGCCGCTCGCGGGCGGCCAGATCCGCTACCCGCCAGGGTTCCTCTGATCCTCTCTTCTCTTCCTTCTTCCTCTTGTCGTGGTTATGATCTTTACGCACCACTTAGCAAACCGTGCCGTTGTCCCGCCATCGCGGGCCGCATCCAGCTTGATGTCCAGATTTAACCAAGCTTGAAGCGAGTTCTTAACCCGCTAGGACGGAATGAGAACATGGCACATGGATCCACCGCCTATAGGCCAACCGGATCGATCGGCCGGCTCTGGCGGTGGCTGCTCGCGCCCACGCGCCCGGCCAAGGCAGCCGCCCAACCGGGGTCATCGTTCGTCCCGTGGTGGTCGAGGCTCTCGGACGAGCTCCTTGGATGGACTCCGTTCGAACAAGCCGTGGCCGGGGGGTTCCAAGCCACTTGCCTGGCGTTCGCGTTCGGGGCGGCGTACCAGATGGCATTGCGGCGGATTTTTCCCTGGCTGCCCCGGGATCTCGTCGCATGCATAGCCGCTACCGAAGAAGGGGGTGCCCATCCCCGAGCCATCCGAACTTCGATCCAGCAACACGGTGGCCAGGGAGGGGGCGCTCTCGTGTTGGTAGGGCGCAAGAAATGGATCACCTTAGCGGCCGAGTCGGGCCTCTTCCTCGTGGCCGCTTCCACGGGCACGGCACCCGATGGCCGCAACCAGATCCGCATGGTTCGGGTGCCCAGGGATGCCCCTGGTCTTTCCGTGGCCCCGATGGCACGCGTGCCCATCGTGCCCGAGATATCCCACGGTGAGGTCGCCTTCGATGGCGTTCGGATTCAGCCGGATGCGATAATCCCGGGGGACGGGTATGCCGACTACCTCCGCCCCTTCCGCACCGTGGAGGACGTGTTCGTGGGCGCGGGCCTCCTGGGCTTCGTGTTCCGGGCCTCCCTCGAGCTCGGGTGGCCGCGCGCCGTCGTTGAACTCATGGCTTGCCAGGTGGCGGGCTATCACGCGATCGCGGGGGAGGATATGGCCGCACCAGAAACCCACGTCGCGCTGGGGGGGCTGCTCGCGCAGCAGCGGCTGTTACTTGATCAAGTCGACGAGCTCTGGCAATCCGCCGATCCTGCCTCCAAGGACGCGTGGAACCGGGACAAGGCCATCTTGGAGGTCGCCGGCAAGGCGCGCGCGGCGCGCCTCGACACCGCCTGGAAGCGCCTGGGGTGAGACTTGGCTCGAAGGGCGGCGTTACCCGGCGATCCGCAGGAATGGCGGAACGATGCGCTGGAAATCGACGTCGTCCTTATTCTTCGTGTAGATCAGGGCGCGGATGAGCTTTTCCTCGAACAAGTCGCCAGTCACTTGCCGGCTCTTGATGCTCGCCCCCTTCGCCAGCTTCAGCGTGTACGACTCCGGTGGGCCAGCCAGCTCGACGCTCCTCGGTATCACGAACCCCACAAGGCCCAGCGTCGAGGAGTAAGCAACTATGGTCGATTTGAACTCGCCCTGGTTCTCGATGCTGATGAGCTCGAGCTCGCCCTTGAGCGAGTCGTCCACCTTGGTCATGGGCGTCCAATCCTTGTAGACGTGGGGGAACGGCTCGTACATGAGGCTGTTGAACTGGGCGAGCTGCATGACCTGCTCGTTGTACTGGTCTATCTTGGCCTTGTCCGTGATGTCGAAGGACTGGTCGATGAGGGTGTCGAGGTGCATCCCCCCCTTCTCTATCTCGTTCATGCGAACGCCGGCGATGATGTACGACTTCTTAACGCGCTCGAGCAAGGCGCGGTTCTTGTGCCCCTGGCCGGAGACGACCGCGGCCTCGAGGGCCTCGTCGTAGAGGAAGACTGCATACTGTGGCTTCCCGAAGATCAGGAAGTAGTCGGCCATCTCGGAAAACGCGCTGACCGCCGCATCGGGGTTTTTCATGGACAAGCCTTGCACCATCTTGATGAACTCCTGGGCATCATCCAGGCGCTCGACCTCGTACGATGCGATGGCCTTGGCGAGCAAGCACTTGATCTGCATCTCCACGTCCTTCACCTTCTCGGCAAGGTACCGTGCGTATTCGAAGTGCTCGATGGCCTTGATGTAGAAGTCCGGGATGTCGCCGAAGTTGAAGAAGAACAGCATGGCCTTCATGTAGACCGTGTTGAGGACGGCCTGGTCCTGGTGGCTCTGCGACCCCCAGTACGCGGTCGCCGTGAGGTACGTGAAGGCATTGAGCAAGTCGCCGCCCAGCAAGTAGACGTAGGACTTGAAGAAGGATGCCTTGTAGATCTGCAAGGCGGTGAGCACGTAGAGGAACGGGTATTCGTCCTTGAAGTCGAACCTCGCCCGGATGATGTCCTCGATCAGGTCGCTGTCCAGCTGTTTCACGGCGTTCAAGGCGGAGGGCAGGTTCTCGTCGAGGATGTGCTTTCGCATCTCGTCGAGCTTGGCCACGTGCGCCTTGATGTTGTCGAGGTATTCCTTGTACGGCTCGATCGCCTTCGCGGCCTTCTTGTCCAAGGAGAGGGTGCCCGACACGTAGACGTCGGCGAAGCGCAGCTTGGCCATCGCGTCCCCGTCCAGGTCGCCCGACGTGATGTAGGAGGTCTTCGCCATGACGACGTCCATGGACGCGGTGCCCGAGGTCGACTCGACTCCGGCATCGCTCGCGCCCACCAGGGCCGCGGTGCGGTCGATGAGCCATGAGAGCTTCTTGGCCGCGGGGTAGATGTCCTTCCGGGACAGGATGTACTGGATCGAGTAGTCGGTGAGCTTCTTCTCCATCGACTTGTAGTACCTCTTGAGCATCGCATCGTTCGTGAGAGTCGAGAGCTTGAGCATGAAGGCGCCGGGCGTGAGGATCTTGATGTTCGTGTTGAGCTTCTGTGCGTTCTCGACCAGCTTGAAGTCATCGGTGACGAGCCACGTCTCCTCGGTCTTGGAAAAGTTGTCGGCGAGGTAGAGGAGCGACAAGTCGTTGTCCTGGGCCGGGTTGCGCTCGTCGAGGGCCTTCTTGACGCCGTCTATGTCGGCCTGCGTGACCTTGTCCACGGTCACGACGTAGTCGAAGTCCTTCTTGGCATCACCCCTGAGGAACGGCATCTCGCCGACGATCTGCCCCGAGACGTGGTACTTTATGTTCCCGCTCGCGTTCTCGCTCTTCACCGCGTTTAACTTGTTGACCCAGAGCTTTTCCGAGAGATGGTTCACCGAGATGAAGAAGTTGGTGTCTATGATGAAGTTCGTTCCCATGCTGCTCCCTTCGGCGCGTCGATGTGGCTAGGTGGCGAAGGGGGAAAAAAAAGCTTGGCGCTCCGCGACACCGGGGGGCGTGCTGGCCCCTCGACGTGTGGCGGCGCGGGCCCGCCAAGCGCGGGGCCCGCCAACGAAAGCGGAAGTAGGCGAAAAAAACGTGATAAAGGTGCCATGTTTCCCGGCATTAACACTCTGCTGTCATAGAATGGCCGTTTCGCCATCGTCTTGAGCATGTTCTCTCATGCCAGGGTTGCTGGCACCCAGCGGGTGGGACGCCGTGTTCGAGCATGGGGTTGTCTTGCAGTCATCCACGAGTGAGCCACTCGGCTGTCGTGCAAGGGCCGTGTGCCCGGTGTCCGGCTTCCAATCTCGGATGTGTCCAGCTCCATGCCCTTCGCCTCATCTCTTGGTGTATCAGCGAAGGCCTCGAAGCGGGCGCTTTTCTCGTCTTAGATTCCCGCGAATTGAAGAAGCGAGCGAGGGGATAAATGGTTATGTGATGTCCGAACGCGTCATAGGCCCGACGCTAGGTAGGCCTCGTACGCGTCGTGCAGCGCCCGGGCCGAGGCCGAGTACTGCTCCGAGAGGTAGTGGGGGACGTCGAAGACGACGACCTTCCCGGCGTACCGGCACTCCACATCGAGCTGCGTGGCAAGGCGGCTCATCGTGCAGGGCAGCCACGTGTCGATGTCGAATATCTCGAGGTCGGTCCAGAACTCTACCCCGGCGGCGGCACAGCTGTCGGCGACCGCGGCGTAGACCGGCGGGAGGTCGTCCAGCGGCTTGCAACGCTTGGCGCCGACGCTGTCCTGCACCATGAGCACGTCGATGCCCGCAGCGGCGAGGAGTGCGTCCACGTACGAGCGCACTTGCCAGTACCAGGAGGGCGCGCACGCGGGCGCGACCGAGACCTGGAGCCGGTGCCCGCCGGTGGCCGCCAGCTCGGCCTCCTTAACGGCGCCCGCGATCCTGGCGAGGAACTCCCCGTACCGCGTGCCCTCGGGGGCGCCCGCGTCGCTGCCGAAGATGTCCTCGTAGGGGATGTACACGCCGGCGAGGCTCGGGAGGTGCTTGTAGCGGCCGAGTATCTCGCTTGCGAGGGCCTTCGCCTCGGCGACCTCCGCATCGAGCCACGTCGCGTTGTCCATCTGCCACCAGAACGTCCAATCGGCGGAGAGGCCCACGTGGACGCGTAGGCCGTGCTTCTCGGCCAAGTCGAAGAACACGTTGAGCATGTCGGGCTGGTCGTGGTTCGGATAGGACGCGTTGGCGACCGTCATGCCCGCCCCGACCGAGGCCGAGTCGAAGTCGTACAAAGCGGACCGGTAGAGCGTCTTGTTCGTCGCAGCGCCGTGCGTCCACTGGATGATGACCGTGTCGAGGCCCAGCGCCTCGAGCTCGGCGAGTTCGGCGTCCCACATGGTGTAGTTCCACGTCGCGAGGCCCGTGTACTGGATGAAGGTGCCGGTGATGCGCGGCGGGATCTGGCCCCTTGGCCGCAAGTTATCGTATTGGAAGTTGAAGTAGTAGGCCACGGGGAGCTCCACGGCTGCAGCCACGACGAGCAAGGCCGCGGCGACGCGTAGAACCTTTGACGTGTTCATGCGCGATCCTCCCGCCCGCGACCATAAATCGATGCCGATGCGGGTCGGGGTGGAAAAACAAGGCGGTGGAGGTGGGTGCTCAGCCCTCGAGCTCCTTCTTGAGCTTCTCGAGCTCCTTCTTGACCTTCTCGCTGCGGGTGGCCTCGTCCTCGACGGACTCCGCCTCGTCGTCCATCGGGACGGAGAGGCTACTCGTAGGCGTCTCGGGTAGGGTCTGGCCGTCGAGCATGACCGCCGCCTTGAGTTCCTCGAGCTCCTCCTCTATGGCGTCGGTGTCGGCATCGGCCTCCGGGTTCTCGGACATGACCTCGGCGCTCTCCTCCAAGGCGGCGATGGCCTCCTCGCTCTCCTCGTTCATTTCCATGATCTGTTCGGGATTGAGCTCGTCCACGTGCCGTTTGAGCACATCGGTCGTGGATTTCATGGTCTGGCCCATCGTCTTGATGGTCTCGGCGGAGTCGATGGCGTCGGACTGGCGTTCGAGCTTGATGATGAACCCTTGGAACCTCTCCAGGTTCGCGATCGCCCGCTTCCTGCGCAGCAAGTAGTTCTTCGCGAGGTTCATGTTGCCGTCTATCACCGCCTTCCTGGCACGCAGTTGGAAGTCTTGAGCATCCTTCTCGTATTTCTTGATGCCAAGCCGGATCTGGTTGATTGACTGCTTGAGATCTGCCTTCCCGGTGTCGACTGAGGGCGCCTTCTTCTTGGGGAACAGCTTTCGCAAGGTGATGAACCTCGTTTTCGATGGTCTGCTATGCGTTAGATCCAGGGTACACCTAATTAATATTTCTTGATGGATGGATTTGGTGGGGCGATCGGGCACGGGAACGCGCACGAAAAGTCTTATTTAGGCATTCGACGGAGACGAACCTTGCGCGGTTCCTTCCTAAAACGGGCAAAAAAGACCACGAAAAACTCGTGGAACGCAGCGTGAAAATCACATGCCTTTCAAGACACTTTTCATACGAGACGCCGAACGCAACATTTTCGATTGGACGACGAAGATGACCGACGGGGACGTCGTTTTCATCATCGATTCAGATAGAGCAGTCATCTACGTGGTCAATGGCTCTAGAACATCCATGATGAAGAAATACGAGGCCGGGGTCATCGCGCCCAAGCTCAAGAGCGTGCTGCAGCTATACGCCTACAAGATCGAGGTTGTCGACCAGGGCGAGGGGCCGGCCGAGTTGAAGGCCGAGGTCGAGAGACTGCTCCAAGGAGAGGGGACGCCCATCTCCCCGGAGGAGGGGGACGGCCTGGCATCGGCGGTGGAGTCCCTCACGTCGGTGAGGCCCGGGGGGGATGCCGAGCTCGCGGGTGGCGAGAAGGCGGCAGCGGCCGGGGTCGCGGCGAGGGCCGACGGCTACAAGGCCAAGAAAGAGGCGGCGCAAGCCGAGGCCGCGGCCATGAAGGAGGAGTACGAGAAGCGGATCGGCGAGCTGCAGTCGGCGAACGAAAGACTCCAAGCGGAGAACGAGGCCGCCAGGAACGAGCTCGACGCGCTGAAGAGGGATGCCGGCGAGAAGACGAGGTACCTCGAGCTGGAAAAGGAGAAGGTGCGGCTGGAGGCCGAGTCCGCGCGCAAGGACCTGGAAGGGGCGGCCGCGGGCCTCGAGGCCAAGATCAGATACCTGGAGCTGGAGAGGGAGAAGCTGGGGGGGGACATCGAAGCGTCTCGCGGCGAGCTCGCCAGCACGAGGGCACGGTACGAGGAAAAGGTGCAGGCGCTGCAGTCGGCGAACGATGCCTTGAAACAGGATCAAGCAACGGCCGAGTCGGAACTCGACGCCGCGAGGAAGGAGTGCGAGGCCTTGAAAAGCGACACGGAACAGAGGATCAGGAAGATTAAGGAGGAGCACGCCGAGAAGGTGAAGCTCAACTTCTTCAACATGAAGGCCCTCCCCTCGGCGCCCTCGGGGACGGTTTGGTTCGAATCAATCGTCCAGGTCGTGGCGGGCGACAAGGCCATCTTCACGAAGGATGTCGACACGGAGAAATTGAAAGATGCATCGAAGGCAATCGAGAAGCCGAAGGCGGTGGCGGCGGCAGCAGCGGCCCTTGCCGCCAAGGTGGCGTCGGAAGCCAGGGAACAGGAAGCC
>JAFGBX010000118.1 GCA_016932935.1 Promethearchaeota archaeon
GGCATGGCTGGCTTAACTTTTTATTCGTGAAAGCCGATGGATCGCGGGGATAGCCATGACGCGTGTCTACAAGGACATGAATTACAAGGATCTCGAGAAATTCATCGACTCTTGCCACGGAACCGCGGCGGTGATGATCCCCATAGGATGCATGGAGGAGCATGGCCCGCACCTGCCCATTGGCACCGACGGGATGATCGCGATGGCCTTCGCCGAAGCGGTCGCGCGTGAAGACACGCTCCCCATCGTCGCCGGCCCGCTCGTCGACTTCGGCGTGTCGGTCTTGACGCAAGGGTTCCCCGGCACCTTGAAGATCCGGTTCGACACGCTCAAGGCGCTGCTCGTGGACGTGATGCGCTCGTGCGTCGCCTGGGGCTTCACGAAGCTGATCCTGTGGACGTGGCACGGGGGGAGCTCGCACGAGATATGCTTGCGCGAGGCCAGCTTGCAGATCTTGTCCGAGATCAAGGTCGACATCTACATGGTACGTGGCGTGAAGCTGTTCGACGATCCAGCTTTCAAGAAGAGGGTCGAGAGCTTGCTCGACAGCATCGGTGACCATGCCGACGAGCTGGAGACCTCGATCATGATGCACCTGCACCCGGAGCTCGTGAAAACCGATCTCCTCGTGAAAGAATACCCCGACCTCCCGAAGTTCAAGATCATCGACTCCGGGGCCCCCTACATGAAGCACGGGGTCATCGGCGACGCGACCCTCGCCACCGCCGAGAAGGGCGAGAAGGTGTTCGGCGTGATCCTCGAGCAGCTCGTCGCCAACGTGCGCGCCATGGCGCTCGAATAACGGGTACGGGCATCACGCCTCATTTCCGCCGGACACGGGCAGCCGCGACCATTCCGTGAACGAGAGCAGCCCCGTCACGAGTGGCGGCGCGACCGGGATCGACATGACCTCCGACGGGTCGAGGTTGCAGTCGAAGTGGCCTGGCTCGAATGCCTCCCAGTGGATCAGCCAGATACGGGTTAGTTTCTTGCTGGCCGAGAAGAAGTCTTGCAAGGCAGGGGGTGACTCGCGCAGCCAGGTCACGATCCCGCCGATCTTGTGGAGGTACCTTTTCCAGGCCGGCCCGATACGGTGGGAGTCCCCGAGGTGCGCGACGCCGGGGCCATCGGGCGGGTAGACGACGTACCCGACGCGGGACGGATACCTGATGCACGGGTATCTCGGGTCGAGCAAGATGCCAACGCGGATCGAATCAGTCCCGGTTATGACCTCGATGTCGGTATTGCGGTCCACCGTGACAAGACGCATGGCATCGCACGCCATCCCTGCATGGTGCATCCATTTGATGACGGGTCGGGTGGCGATGATCTGCACGTCCGGGTTTCTCTCGCGGATCGCGAGGATGGCCGTGGGGTCGAAATGATCCCCGTGCGCGTGCGTGACGCAAATGGCCTCGATCTTCTCAGCGAATGCATCGAGAAAACCACGCGCGTTCCCGCTGGTGCCCATCCATGGGGACTTTCCATGGTACCGTTCCACGTTGCCTGCCCAGCAAAACTTGCCCTCCAGGAACGGGTCGATCGCTACGACGGCACCGCCGCGGCGAACGAGGATGCCCGCGTGGCCTATCCAAAGCACCTCGACCGGCGATCCCATGGACGGGCCGGTCGAGCCTCGGGGATAAAAATGATGCGATCTCGCTCACTGCTTGTCTTCCTTGATCTTGACGATCACGTCGACGACGTAGTCGAGATCCTTCTGGTCCTTGACGAGGAACATTTCCTGCGGGAACTCGAAGCTGTGGTTGAAAACGTCGGTGACCACGGGGAAGTTCCTGTCGTCGGACTTCTCGCCGCCCCAGTTCGCGCCGGAATAGTCGACGCCCTTCTTGCCCTTGCCGTCCTTGAAGCACGCGAGGGAGTGGAGGGGCGGGTAGCAGTCATCGGTCGGGATCCCGGCGTCGTTCAGCCTCTTGTAGAACTTTTCCTTCGTGATGCCGTTGAACTTGGCCGGGTCGAACTTGACGCCGACCACGTAGTACCCGCACTCCTCCGTTCCCGCGGGCTTCTCTTGCATGAACATGCCGTCGATCTTGTCGATCTTGGCCCGCAAGTACTCGACGTTCTTGTTGCGGACGGGGTGCTGCTCCTTGAATTTCTTAAGCTGGGAGCAAAGGATGGCCGCCTGGAACTCGCCGAGGCGGTAGTTCGAGGAGGGGATGTAGTGGTTGTAGAAGTAGTCGCCGACCTTGCGGCCCGCGTCCGCGATGCCGTAGATCTTCTCTGCGAGCTTGTCGTCCATGCAAGCGATGGCACCGCCCTCGCCGCATGCGAGTACTTTGCTTGCCTGGAACGAGAAGGTGCCGATGTCACCGATGGTGCCAAGCCGCTTTCCCTTGTACTTCGAGCCGTGGGCATGAGAGCTGTCCTCGATGACCTTGAGCCCGTGCCTCCTCGCGATGGCCATGACCGCGTCCATGTCGCACGGGACGCCGCCGAGGTGCACGCAGAGGATGGCCTTGGTCTTCTTCGTGACGAGCGCCTCTATCTTGACCTCGTCGATGTTGAACGTGCGGGCATGGACGTCACAGAAGACGGGAACCGCGTTGACCGCCACGACCGCGGAGCCGGTCGCGACGAACGTGTAGTCTGAGACGATGACCTCGTCGCCCAGGCCGATGTCGAGGGCCATCAGCGCGACCTCGATCGCGTGCGTCCCGTTCGTCACGGCGAAGCAGTGCCTCGCGCCTAGGAACTCGGCGAACTCCTTCTGGAACCTCCAGACGAACTCGCCCTTGTGGGTCGCGGGCGCGCCGCACCACAGCTGCTTGGAATCGAGCACCGCCTTGACCGCGTCGTAGTCGTCCTTGTCGAGTTGCGGCCATTCCGGGAAGTGCTTGCGTGCTTCTTGGTTGAACGCCATGATCGGTCATGTGGTCTGTTTGGTTGGTATGGATCTCGAGCAACGTGAATTGGCCTGGCGATAAATATTTCACCGAATCGAGCTTTGGCATGGCTGCTTTGGTGTGGTTGCTCGTCGAATATATGCATCGCCGTCGCTCTTGTTCGTCACATGAGGTTCCTTGAGACTCCTCGTCAAGATTTTTAAAGGCTGCTGGGAAGGATTTGGATCAAGGAGCACGCAACGCTCCGAACGTCGTGGGAAGGGCTGCGCGCACGGCTGTCGAGGCCGGCGGTAGCTTCCCCAACGAGTCGAGGAAGGAAAGAAATGGCAGCAACAGAAACCACAAGATCAAAGGAATACATCCGGTTCGTCGTCATCTTGATGGGCCTCATCTCGCTGATGGACAACTACCTGGCACAAGTCGAGTTGGGCGTCCTGAAATATATGGCATACGATCTCGGGATATCGGTCAACGAGCTGAATTTCTATTTCATGATCTATGGCGTCATCGCGTTCGCCGTGTTCTTCATCAGCTGGTTCACCGACGCTGCGGGCCGCAAGAAGGGGCTCATGCTGCTCGTGCTGATGATGGGCATCCCCTCCGTTCTGCTCCCCGCGGTCAACCCGACGGGAACGGCCGGGATCCACGTCGCGGCGATCTTGTATTCGCTCATCACGATGGCGACGCTGGCCAACACGTGGCAGATCCCGGTCGCCGAGGAGGCACCCGCGAAGAACAGGGGGAAGTTGGGCGCGCTCGCGTTCCTGATCGGCTTGATCCCGATCTACGCGATCCTGGGGCCGGTAATTGCAAGGCCTGAAACGCCGATCCCCCTCCCCGATTTCGCCGATGACAAGCCCGGCTGGGGCTGGGGGTGGGAGTGGGCGTACGGCCTCTGGGGCCTGATCTTCATGGTGCTGTGCCTCCTGCTGCTGGCGTTCGTGTTCAAGGAACCCGAGCGGTGGGTCAAGGCGAGGGAGCAGCGCCAGAACAAGCTAATGGACATCAAGAAAGCGTTGAAGCTGATGACCAGGAAGGACTGGCTCTACGCGCTGGTGCTGGCGGGCGTGTACTTCATCTGGTCGGCGGCGTTCAAGATGGGGACGCTGCAGTTCCAGAACTTCTACTCGGATGCGTCCATATCGGCGGTTCGGACGGGAGGGATAGACCAATACAACTCGCTCTACTTGATCGTCGGCGGCCTGCTCACGCCCGTCGGGGCCCTGCTCTCGGGCCTGTTCCTCGACAAGATCGGCCGAAAATGGACGCTGGTCATCGGATGCATTGGCAGCATCGCGTCGTTTATCATCGTCGCCATCACGTTCCATTACGTGGCAATGTGGGGGATATTCCTATGCATGCCCATCGTGCTCGGTTGGATCACGGTGTATTTCGCCGAGATCTTCCCCACGAAGATACGGGCCACGTGCATGGGCATCGTCGTCACGATATCCCGCGCAGCGTACGTCGCAGGCCCCGGCCTCGCGTCGCTCGCCGGGGTGCTCGGGTGGCCGGCGTACTGGGTGTTCACAGGCTTGCTCATGATCATCCCGCTTTTGTCCTTGCTCGTGAAGCCCTACGAGGCCATGCACAAGACGATCGAGGAGATCGAGAGCCAGCGCGATGCGAAGTGAGGGAGCCAGGTATTACACGTTCCCCACTATTTTTCCTTTCAACCGTTAACGAGTTTTGATGCTACACGTTGCTCTAAGCCCAGTAAGGAGACCTCCTTCAGCGCTGTTGAAAGAAAAGGTGGTCCCGACGGCCGGAATCCCGAAAAACCCATTCTTTGATGGATTTTTTCTCGGACCGGCGACATCCCGGTATTTGCTGCTGGCTGACACGAAATCATCGTTGATGGGTCTCATCCGTGCGTCCTTGCGACTACAGCCGGGCGTTCTAGCCACTAAACTACGTCGGGAGATTACGGGAACGAATACGCCGGGATCCTCCGAGGGCGGCGGGCACTCGTGAATCCCGCAATCCGTTTCGGGTAATGTAGGAGAAAACAAGCATCCGTCGTTTAAATCATTTCCCGGCCTTTCACGCCGCCGGGGACGTTGGTGCCCCGATCGGCGCGTGAAAGGGGAGTGGTCGAAAAGATGAAGGGTTCCTTTTTAAAAAAGTACCGGATAACCTATTTGGTGGCCGGGGTCTTCACCAGCCCGTAAGACAGCAAGATGAAGCCGATGAAGCTGAAGATGATGCCGAAGAGCTGCGACCACAGCCGGTCGAGGACGTGAAAGTCGTACAAGAATTTTCCCCCGATGATGCTGATGGCAAGCATTACGATCCCGAAGATGATGAACATCGCTTGCTTCCGAACCGTGCCCGTCGAGATCTTGGCGATATAGACGTAAATGAAGAACGGGAGGACGGTCAACACGCCATTCCCAGCGATAAAGGCGTACGTCGAGATGGATCCCGGCGGGAATGAGAACGCTACTACCAATACGAGGCTGATCGCGCCGATGACCGTGATGAGTCTCTTGGTCTTGGTGAAAATGAACGTCTCGATCGTGAAGGCAAGTATGATCAAAGAACTCAACGTGAAGATTTGACCCACCAGGTAGACCGGGGCATCGAGCGGGTCTGGCGCGAAGTAGTCGTGATACAAAAAAACGAACCTACCGAGACCGAAAAGCGCCGCGAACAGCGCGATGCCGAGCAAGTAAAACCTCGACGCCTTCACGTCGGTTTTCCTTCGTTTCAACAAGACGAGCACCGAGACGATGAACGCGCCGATGACCAAGGCAAGAAAGGAGGAGACGATGACGAGCCTGTCGATCCCTTTGATGTCCTCATAACCCGAGATGAGTATCATGATATTCCACCTACTCGATCAAGGTAAAAAACATTTTGCGGCGGTACGATCGGGATTTTCGGGGGAAGCGAGAAGCGGTAGGTGATTGGGCAATTCCAAGGGGATGGAGACAATCGGTGAAGGGGCACGGCGGAACGATTTAAATCGAACCACGCGGAGATTGAATCGAGCGTTCAACTTGCGCGCCCACCCGCGTGAGCGACATGGCCGAGAACACCCCCACCATCCCCGACAAGGTGACCACCGCCCTCGCCGGCGTCGGATTGACGCAGTACGAGATCTCGCTCTACCTGACCCTGATCAAGCACGGCCCGCTCAACGCCCGCGACCTCAGCGACAAGTCGGACGTCCCGTACAGCCGCATCTACAACATTTTGTCCTTGCTCCTCGACAAGGGGTACATAACTCGCGACGACAACCAGCGCCCGAGCACCTACACGGCGAACCCGCCCGACGAGGCCTTGATGCTGGCACGCAAGAAGGTGATGGACGACTTCGCCAGCCACTCGAAGGTCATCGTCGAGGAGCTGAACGACATCTACCTCAAGAACATCGACGCTCCCTTCCAGGTCTCGCTGCTCGTCTATCGGGGGAAGGACCAGGTGTTCAAGAAGGCTTCGAACCTGATCAACGGGGCGGAGCACAGCATCCTCGTCGCGGCCAGCAGTCTCGCCGACCTCAAGGAGGCCGGCATCATCGACGCGGTGAAGGAGAAGCGGCAGAAGGGGCTGTCGGACATCAAGATCCTCGTTGAACAGAACGATCCTGGCAAGGACGTCGTCGCGGATCTCGCTAAAATTGGCCAGGTACGCGTGCGCGACCAGATCTTCGGTACGGGCATCGCCGTCGATGCGGTCGATGCGATCATCATACTGAAGGCCTCGATCTTCGCGCTGACCTCCTACTTCGGCCTCAAGTCGGACTTCAAGGGCTTCGGTTCCATCGCGCTGAACTATTTCAACTATCTTTTCAACACGGCGACGGAATACAAGTAGGCTCAGCTGGCCGCCTTCTCATCGAGCTTCGCGAGGGTGCCGGCTGTTCGGATCGTGTCGACGGAGGCCGGCACCTCGTTGATCGACGTGATGAGCGTGAGGGCGGCGACGAGCTCGTCTTGCACGACGTGCGCGCACCGTATCGTTCCGACCTGCACCTTCGGGTCGTAATCGATTATCCAGAAGCCGGCCTTGCCGCTCTTGATCTCGCCGAACAGTGCGTTGTACTGGCGCCAGACGAACGTGGCGAGCTCCTTCGCGTCGGCGACGACGGGCCGCTCCGAGAAGATGCGGAACCGGATGTAGCGCTGGCGCTCGATCTTCACGCCGCATCGTCCTCCGCGGCGTCCTGGGTGGCGACCGCCAGGTTGCCCTCCCTCCCCCTGCAGCGATCGACGAGGGCGGCCGGGTTCTTGATGGCTATCTCGCGGCCGACTTGCTTGCTCGCGTCGAGTAGTATCTGCAGCACGGTCGCCTTCTGCCACGCGTTCTTCACGTCGACGAGCCGCTCGGCGTCGCTGGAGAAGAGGAGCCGGGCGTGGTGCGTGCCGCACGCCTCGAGTATCTTGTTGCAAGCCCTGATGAACCTCGAGCGGGACGCCCCCCTCGTGCGCACGAGCGGCGAGAAGGGCAGCTCGACGAACGTCCCGTACTGTCCCGCGAGCGACGCGATGCCGTCGTTGAACGCTTCGAGCTCGGCTTGCGTCTCGAGCCGGATGATGTCGACGCGCCCGTCCTTCGCCACGAAGTTGAGGACCTCGGCGCTCGACGACCGCACGCAGATCGCGTCGGTACCCGACCTCCCCCTCACGCCGGCGAGCCGGGCCTTAACGCTACCTCGGTCGTCGAGCGAGATAGTCCTCCTGGTCAAGATGGTGAACGGCCGGGCCTCCACTCCCTCGCCACGCAGGATCTCGGGCGAATTAGTGGCTTTATCCTTGTCGGAAACGTCCATCACGAACCCGTCGTACCCGACCGACCGCGCACGGGCGATCCACCGCCCGATGACCTCCTTGTTGCCTCCCGTTAAGGACGGCAAGACGCGGGGCTCGATGAGCAAGGTAGGCACACCTGCGCGTGGCCGAGTCACGCGAGTATTCCGTGGTCGAGCAAGAATTTCAATATGTTCGTCCCCTCCCCGCCGGCCGTGGCCTTCCCCGTGTACGACGTGAACTTGATGCTGGCGTGCACGATGTCGTCGTACTGGGAGATGCGGAGCTGGCGCTGCAAAGCGAGTTGCTTGTGGAAGCGGAGGAACAGCGTCTTGCTGACCGGGTTGAAGAACGAGCCGAAATGCTGCCGGATCAACTGCTTGTGATCGTCAGGGATCCGTTCCTTCAGGGTCTGCAAGAACGCATCGACCTGGCGCGCCGATTTGAGCGCCAAGCTTAGCACGTGGATCTTGTTGCCGTAGTCGCCGTCCACGGCCGTGGTCTCGATGGCACCGGCGAGCAAGGCCTGGCCGGCCGGGATCAGGTTGGCCAGCGCCTCCTTGACCCGGTCCACGACCTCGGTCGGGTGCGCGTGCGCGGAGATCCGCACGGAGGCGGCGCGCGGGTCCTGGTTCACGGCGATCACCATGTGCTGGCGTCAAGGAAAGGAGGAGCGAGAGGCGACGATGAAAACGAGAAGCAAGGGCTCGCCACGTCACTTCCCGCGGTGGTCGTGGGCGTTGAGCGACGGCCTGGCCTTCTCCGCGCCGATGCCCTTGTGCCGGAGGTCCCTGGCCTTGCGGCCCGAGCTCGTGAGGCCGCGGTACACGCGCCCCTTCATCGTGGTCTGGCAGATCCAGTTGATGTGCTTGTCCGAGATGATGTTCGGGTGGACGGGGTCGACCAGGATGACCTCGTAGTACTTGTGGTGACCGTCCTGCGCGACCCAGTAGCTGTTGAGCACTTCAAGGTTGGGATAGCGTTTCTGCGCCCGCTGCTCGGCGATCCACTGGATGGAGACGCCGACAGTCATTTTCGAGACCCCCATTTTTGTGGGCTGCCTGCCCATCCAAGGCCGCATCCTCGAAACGAACGTCCCGCGGCGCACCTTCACGCGGGTGACGACGAAGCCTTGCTTCGCCTTGTACCCGAGGTTCCGCGCGCGGTCGAGGCGCAATGGCTTCGCGACTCGTACCACGGTCGGCTGCCGCCGCCATTCGATCAACCGCTTGAAGTTCTCTTGCTTGACGTTCGAAGTAGACGCCGAATGCCATTGATCCTTGAGGTGAGAATACATGGACATCGAAGTTCACACGAGTTCAATGACGTCGAAACTACTTCGTCAAATGAGGTGTGTGTAATAAAAAAATTGGTTTCGTGGTCTTGCGAAGGACTTTACACCATCCCCATCGCATTGTTCCCCTCCGAAAGAAGGGAAAGAATCTGAGCAAGGTTCCCTTCGAATCAATGCTTGCGGGCCTTTAACACGAGCGAGATGATAATGACGACGCCCACGATGCCGCCGGTCGTCACGATGATGATTAATATTATCGTTTCGATGGGAAGCGGGAAATCAAAGCTGTTGAAGGCGACTATGTTCAAGCCGCAATGCATCGATACGAACACGACCAGCTCCCCCCGGGACACATCGACAAGGGACTGGGGGTACATGGCGTAGTGCGCGCCGCCGCAAGCATCCTGGTAGTTGTCGTAGTACCCGATGGGTTGCAACGACGACGGGTTTGATACATCGATGACGACAAGCCCCTCCGCGCAGGCGCCCGTGAACAAAGCGTTCCCCGAGAGCAGCAAGCCCACGTTGTTAATCCCGCCCGCGTTGATCTCACCAATTTTAACTGGCGCGGTCTTGTTGCTGACGTCGAACGACTTCACCGTCCCGCCAGTCGGCGAGGCAAGCGCATTGTCCCGACCCGACGTGAATAGCGTGCCGCCGGAGAGGAGCATGGAATCGATGTAATACGATCCAAGCGGGAGCGACGCTATTACCACGATGCTAGTTGGCACCGTCGCGTTGATCACCTTGAGATGATGTTCCGTGCCACTAACCGTCGCGCACGCGTAGATGAAATCGCCTTCCATATCGATGGATAGCGACCCTCCAAGGGCGATTCGGTCGCGCTCGACTGGTGAATTTATGTTCGTGATGTCGAGCAGCACGAGGTCGCTCCCGTTCCCGAGGCACATCTCGGTTCCCTCGACGTCGAAATCGGAAACGTCGTTGTACGCCCCGAAGTTCCCCGTCGCGGAAGGGTTTGATGGAATGGCGACGTTGAAGCATTCGACGTGATCCGGGCCGACGCGCGTGTAGGCGACGTTATTCAGCACGAGAAGTTCGTACACGGTGTCCGTCGTGTATTCCTGGCCCAGCTGGACCGGGTTCGCCGGATCCACGAGCGAGACGACGCGCAAGCCTGGCAGGTTCGCGTCGGTAATGTACGCTGTTTGGTCGATGACTTCCACGTCCTCGAAACCGACCGTCATGCTGCCTGGCTTCCACGAGCAAACGAGCGAGTTGCTGAGTTCCGGGAACGTGGCGCCGCTCGCTTGTCCCGCGATGCCCGTCGCGACGATCGCTGCCAGGAGGAAGAGTAACATTCCATTTCTCGCAAAATGTCCCATCTTGTTCACCACACCCAACAAAAAACAATATCGCTACCGGTATCTGGCATTAATAGCTTCGCTAGTCTCGCCGTCGATTACCTTATTCCATTAATCCAGAGTATTTCCAGTACCTATTTCGCCGATACGATCCTGACCACGTCGTCGGGCTGTACCTCGTAGTCCTCGCCGAGCCTGCGCTTGTCCCGTGCATTCACGCCGTGCACGAATCCCTCCGCGAGATCGGTGTGGATCTTGCCCGCCACGTCGATGAGCCGAGAACCTTTCTTGACCAGGAACACGTCGGGGAGGATCCGACCGTCCTTGTCGCAGAACTTGTTCTGGTCCGCGACCGGGTACACGTAGATGTACTCGAGCACGTCGAAGATGGCCTTGTCGAGCCCGGCTTGCACGCCCGTCGAGCCGTACGCGTCCATGATCTCCGCTTTGATCCTGCCGAGCGCTGCCTGATCCTTTTCGGAGAGCTTGTCTGGCTTGAGGATCTTGAAGCTGGCCGCGCCTGGCGTGTAGTCGATCGTGCCGTTCTTGGCCAGCACGCGCAGGTGGTACTCGGCGAGTGCGCTGCAGGGGAACACACGGCCCTTGTAGCCGGGCAGCTCTGAGATCCGCGCGTAGTTCTTGCGGCCCTCGTCCTTGTCCATCTTGTTGGCCATGATGATGATGGGCTTGGAGACCCGCTGCAACTCGCGTGCGAACGACAGGAGCATGCCGTCGTCCCACTCGTGAACCCGCTTGTCGAGCAAGTTGGCCGTCTTCAGTGATTGCTGGACGTGGGCATCGGTGACGCCGATGCCGCTCAAGCGCTCGACCATGGCCGCCATCACGGGGGTCTTGTTCATCTGCGCGGCCCGGGCGAACTTCTCCCAGTCGCTCCGCTCGATTATCCCCTTGAGCCAGTAGGCGATCTCGTCCTCGAGGAATTTGATGTCGTCGACCGGGTCGTACGTGCCGGGCTTCTCCACCTCGCCGCGGTCGTTGGTCGAACCCGAAAAATCGACGACGTGAAGCAGCACGTCCGCGCGGCTGAGGTCGTTGAGGAACTTGTTGCCCATCCCCTTTCCCTCGTGCGCGCCGGGCACCAGCCCCGCGACGTCGAGGAGGTCGACCGGCGCGAACCTAACGCCCCCCTCGCATATGGAGTTCTTCGGGTTGTCGCTGACCTTCAGCTGCTGACAGGCGCAAGGGCGTTGCACGTGGCCCTTCCCAAGGTTCGGGTCGATGGTGGTGAATGGATAATCGGCCACCTTTGCGCCGGCCATCGTGGCGGCGTTCAAGAACGTGCTCTTGCCTGCGTTCGGTTTTCCGACGATTCCTATGAGCATGGATGAGACCCGCGTTTTCTCTATCTTTCGTTACTTGTTATCGGGCACTTTCTTGATGGGCCCATCGAAGTCCTTGATCTCCACCTTTGACTGCTTTATTTCCATCTCCCCGCCGTCACCCCAGCCGAACATGTCTTCGTCATCTACCTTCTTCTTCGTCGCCGGCTTTTTCACGGCCGCGGGTGCCGGTGCTGCCTTCTGGGACGGCCTGGTGGTCGGGGCGGGCGTCGACACCTGCGCGGCCTTGATCTCAGGGCGCTTCACCGCCGCGGCTGGCACGAAGCTATCCAACTCGCTCACGTCCGGGATGGCGAAGCTCCTGAGTTGTGCTGTCTGGCGCGGCCTGGCGGCGATGTCGATGCCTCGATCGGCCAAGTCTGCCTCCCGGGCCGGCATCGCCGGTTTGACCGTCAATTCTCGTTCCTCTTGCCGGGATCCAGCGGGCCGGGGGCGGGGACTGACCGTGATTGCCTCCTCGATACCGCCGATCCTCGGTGGTGGCACGTCATCCTTCCGCGGTGCGGGTTTCGGCGGCTCCGGTTCCTCCTTGCCGGGCGTTACCTCCTCGCCGTCGACGATGAAGCGAGGCCGAATAACGAACTTCTGCGGTTTCTGAGCGGCGGCTGGTGGCGGTAGCGTCGCTTCGGTGGATGCGGGGGACGAACCCTCCGTGACGGGCGGGGGAGCTGCTTCTTTCACCCTCCCTTTCGATACAACGTCCCGCAACGGGGCCTTGTGCCCGGCATGGTTTTCGTCGGCGATCTGGTCGACGAACATCGGCACCCGATCCGCCGCGGCCGCGTCCGAACCCGTCCCGGTCTCCTGGGTGCCCACCTTGTCCTTTGCCAGCAGCCGGCTGGCAAGCACGTTCGATGCCGATTTTTCATCGACCTGGAGCGCCTGGTTACCGGTCTTTTCACCGGATGCTTCGAAGCCGAGTTGATCCATGTATTTATCGACATCGGCGGCCCTTTCAGCCTGCGTGGGGCCTGCAGGACGCATGCTGCACGCGATCTGCTCGATCTCGGCGACCACGTCGACGATGCGAGGGGGGTTTTGCGGGTTCCAGCTCTGCACCGTCTGGCAAATCGCGAGTACGTCGGAGAGGGCGGCCGGCATCGAGATGTTGGGCATCGCGGGGAAGTTGGAATAGTCGACCGTGATCTCGTGGTAATCACTTATCCCCACGTAGATGTAGATCTTATTCCTCGAGACGATGCCGTCTACCATTTCCACGTTGTAGAGGGAGGTCATGTCCTCGTATTCGTGGAACAAGATCTCGTCCAGCTCCTCCGGGGGTATCGTCCCGCCCGGAAACCTGGTGCCCCCGGTTCCCTGTGGGGAGAGCGGCTGCTGCGTCGCGGCGCCCGGTTTTTGTGGCGCGCCTTTCTGCCCCTCGCCCGGCTTCGCCCCCTTCTGCTCGAAGAACTCGTTGAGCATCGCGGCGAGCGTTCTGGAGAAACCGCCGAAGGTCGTGCCGAGGTCGCATGTGTTCGGGTCGAACTCGTCGATCTCGGACTGGTACTGGTGCTTGAACGCCTTCCCGAGCTTGGTTAAGAGGCCGACGGCGCGCTTCTCGTCCTCCTTGGGCACGGTAGAAACGAGCGCGCCCGAGATGATGTCCTCCTGGTTGAGGAGCACGAACTGCTCGTTGTCTAACGTGCTGAGCTTGGACTCCCCGATGAGCAACCGTTCGGCTTCCCCGAACAGCTTCGTGAACGTTTCCTCGCCCACGTCCCTTGGCTCGATCTGCCCGTAGAACAGCATGCATCGCTGGGCCAGATCGAAGACGAAGTACGCGTGGAGCTTGAACATCGGGATCAAGATTGATGTCTCGATTATCCTTATTTATCATTTGTGGGCTCTGGAGCACGCGTTCACTAATTCGGTGCTGCTTCGCCGATTAATACACCGCGGCCATCTAGGTTCAGTCGATCCACGTGAACAGCGTCTTACAGAAGGTAGCGGTCCTCGGCTCCTCGGCGAGGTACGACATATGCACGTCGTCGTCGGCGACGGTGGGCCACCGGCAATGCGGCACCGGAAACGGGTTCCTCGGAACCCGGCTCCCCGCCGGCTGTTGCCACGTCTATGCGGCCGACGGCCGGTGCGTGTCGCTGTTCAAGGTGCTGCTGACGAACAGGTGCTCGAACGACTGCTTCTACTGCCAGAACGCGACGAGCTGCCAGGCGAGGTCCGAGAAGACCGCCTTCACCCCCCGCGAGTTGGCCGAGACATTCATCGAGTATTACACGCGTAACTACGTCGAAGGCCTGTTCCTTTCGTCGGGGATAACCGGCGACCCCGGCGTCGTCATGGGCGACATGATCGAGGCCGCACGGCTGCTGCGAGAGGATCACCGGTTCGCCGGCTACATCCACATGAAGGTGCTGCCCGGATCCAGCCTCTCGGACGTGCGCGCACTGGCAGCGTATGCAGACCGAATCTCCTTGAACCTGGAGGCGCCGACGAGGGCACACTTGGCCGAGTTATCGGGCACGAAGGATTTCACCTCGGACATCATGACCCGGCTTATGTGGATGCGCGGCGTGCAAGCACGGAGCGGCTTACCCGCGGGCATGACCACCCAAATCATTGTCGGGGGGAACGCGGCCACCGACCACGACATCTTGCAGAGCACCTGCCGCATGTACTCGTCGTTCGCCCTGAAACGCGTGTACTACTCGGCGTTCTACCCCGTCAAAGGAAGCCCGCTGGAGCACGTGAACCCCGCGCCATTGCTACGCGAGCATCGACTATACCAGGCCGACTGGTTGCTGCGATGTTACAAGTTCGACAAGAAGGACGTGCTACCGCCGAAGGACACGAACCTCCCGCTCGACATCGACCCAAAGACCAGCCTTGCCATGCGACAGTTCGCCGATCGTTTCCCGGTAGAGGTCAACGAGGCGAGCCTCGATGATCTGCTGCACGTGCCCGGCATCGGCCCGCGTTCCGCCCGCCGCATCGTCACGCTGCGGAAGAAAGGAGTGCGCATCGAAAAGGAGGCGAGCTTGAAGGCGCTGGGAGTCGTCATGAAGCGTGCCTTGCCGTTCATCGCCATCAACGGCGCCCGCCACGCCCGGCTCGACGAGTGGGCGAGGCACAACAAGATAGAGGCACACGTGCAATGAGAGCTGGAGGAGAGGCGATCTGAAGGCCATCGAAAAGGTGATATTGCACGCGCGGCGCCACCACGATATGCTGCGCTTTCCAGCATCACGCGTCGAGCGTATGGCGGGTGGTAGCAAAACAATCGACGAGCTGCGCTTGAAATGCCCCGGTCTCCTCAAGAAGGCGCGCGCTGTCGAGATCGAGACGTATAAGATCAAGGGGTACATGCGCCTGGTTCCGTTCAAGACGTTGCTCGCCGGCACGTATAAGTCGCTACACGTGATCCCGGATCTGGTCGGCTTGCACTTCAAGAAGCGATATCCCTCTCACTACGTGATCACGTGGAACGAGGCGCGGCGGGACGGCTGCATCTCGGTCCCCGCCGGCCCCGTGCCGAACCCGTGGCTCGTGAGGCTGGTCGAGTCATCGCCCGTGGATGGCGGCCTCGCCGGCGACGTGCTCATCCGGGGCGGCTTGTACCTGTTCCAGATGCCCCCCGAGACGAGCTTCGCGGGCGAGTTCCTTCCCAGCGTGATCGAGGTGCTCTTCCCTGGGGACGAGGCTGCGGCGGCGCACGTGCACGACAAGCGGGAGTTCGAGGCCCAGTGGGCCGCGTTCTACGACACGCAAGTCATCGATTCGAGGGTCAATTACGAGCGCGCGACGGCGCTGATGGGCAAGCGACAGCTGGTCGACCAGGTAGGGGCAAGTTCGATCGAGGCGCAGCGCGTGCTCAAGAAGGTGCCCAAGGGGCTCAAGA
>JAFGBX010000119.1 GCA_016932935.1 Promethearchaeota archaeon
GGGAAACGCGGCGCCGACCTCCTTGAAGACCAGCACGCACGCGATGAGGACGCCGGGCTGGATGATGGCGGCCTGAAGAATCGAGAGCTTGTTGGTCTTGTCGAACCGGGAAAACCCGTTGAGGCACCCCTGGTAGATCGTGAGCATGCCGGGGTACTGGACTGTGGCGTAGATGATGAACATCCACTTCATGTACTCCAGGTTCAGAGGCATAAAATACAGCGCGAGGATAGCGATGCCGGTGACTTGCAAGAGACCGGAGACCATCTGGAACCAGATGAAGAACCGAATATACTCGAGACATTTGCGCGGGTTGTCCACCGAGTGCTCACTCACGTAGCGGGTCACGACATCGCCAGTACCCGCATTGAGAACCGTGAAGAACAAGCTGAACAGCCCCGTGACGACGCCATAAAAGCCGAATACCTCTGGGAACGGCAGCAAGAAGTTCGGGATGAGCACGGAGAAGAACAAGAGGGCGACGACCGCCATAAGCAGCGTGAGCACGTAGTTCCACCAGAACTGCCCCAACGCCCTGTGATAGCCAATCGCGTTCCAGGCCGCCTCGGCGTTGCCTTTATGGGCCGTATCTCCGACCATTTTTACGATCACCCTACGCTCGCATCAGATGTACTGGTTAACCTTCTTCGCGGCGCTCATTAAGCTCGCGCCCCCTTCCCCGGGGATTCGCGAGGTGCCGGCTGGCGACGACCACGCTCGCGAAGCAAAAGAAAGCCAGGGGGAGATACGACGGCCACGCGTCGAGGGAGAGGCCGGCATACTTGCACAAGAGCCATACACCCGCCGAAAAGCATAGCCGGTCGATTCGGGCATGTTCTTGCCCGCCACCGTTCGGCTGGTGGTAGGTGACGAGGAGGTCTCCCGTCCCGTCCCGCCGGAACCACGTCGAGTGGCCGCCGTCGTCTGCGATGGTCGGGTTGAGTGACTGCGTGTAAGGCCCGAGCACGCCATCGGCACTCGCGTACCCACAGCGGTAGTCCCCCCTCCCGGTCGACCAGAACAGGTAATACTTGCCGCCGTGCTTGAGCATGGACGGCCCGTCGGTCACCCCGCCAGACCAGGCCGCGTCGCGCCCCCTGAAGAGGTAGGTCTTCTCGCCGACCAGCGAAGTGAAGTCCTCCGCGAGTGGCTGGATCCAGAACTCCCCGTTCCCCGAGGGGAAGTCGACCCACTCGTGCGAGTAGATGAAGTATTCCGAGCCGTCGTCGTCCCGGAAGCGGTGGCCATCGAGGCAGTTCCATTCCGGCGGGGTGAGCGGGTTCGCCATCAGGTCGACGTAGGGGCCTGCCGGGCTCGTCGCGACGGCAACCCCGGTGGCGCGGTTCGTGGTGTCAGTCTTCCCGGAGAAGAACAAGTAGAACTTGCCGTCCTTGTAGACTTGCTCGGGCGCCCAGAAGTTGAATTGTGCCCACGTGTTCGACGCGTTCCGCGTGTAGATGTGCCCGAGCGGCGTCCACGTCGCGAGGTCGGTCGACGAGTACCCGAGGAAGCCGTCACCGGCGGTCGTGCCGGTCATGTAATATGCCCCGTCGTGGAAGAGGATGTTCGGGTCGCGTATCCAGATCTCCTCGAGGGTCAGCCCAGCGGCGCGGGTCGGGAACGCGATCAGCCCACCCGCTAGGGCGATCGTGCCGAGAAGAAGCGATAGACGGGTTAGCGCCTTGCGAGCAGGCTTGCCGGGTCGCGTCATGTTCTACGTGTACTCGACTTTGTCCTCGGGCAAGTACGGGCACTTCACGAACACGAACTTCAAGTCTTCGGTTCCGGTGTTGTGGATGTCGTGTTTTTCTTGCTTCTCGACGAGGAACGCATCGCCCGCGTTCGCATCGTGCTCGTGGTCGTTCACGATCATTTTTCCCGAGCCAGAAAGGAAATAAAAGGTTTCCTCGGTGTTGAGATGGCCGTGAACGCCCATCTTCTGCCCGGGCTTGAGCAAGAACACGCCCCAATCGATCGACGGGCCGCGGATCATGTACTTCGGGCCGGAGCCGTCCGGATTGCGGAACGCCAGCTCGCTTTCGTTTACCTTTTTCATGTATCTCAGCTGATCCTTCGGATGAATGCGATATAACGTTGCGCTGTCCCCACATCAGCCCAGAGGGGCGCCCGCGGCACCCGTGGGGAACTGCGCCTCCAGCCCATCCACCTTGATCTTCAAGGCCTCGCGCTCCTGGGGGGTCAGCGGGCCGCTCGTGGGGATCGAGATGGAAGCGGCGAGCAGTTGCCCGAGCTTGTTCTTGTACACTTGCTCTCGAGTCCCCCTGGCCTTGGATGCGGCGACCACCTTCTTGAGCTTTCTTAACTCGCCCTTTAGTTTCGACATCAATGCCGCAGGCGCGAAGCCGTACTGTCCCAGCTTTTCGGTTTTCAGCCAGGTGAAGAGATCCTTCGGGATGGGGGCTACCTTCATCACGGCATCGAGCACGTCGTCGAGAAGCCCCTTCCGAAACGCGTCGGCATCTGGCCACGTGGCGAGGTACCGCACGACCCGCTTGATCTTGCCGTCGTCGTCGAGCTTGACCAAGTCGAGGATGTGGTCGAGCACCGGCCCCTCCGCGGCGAGCAACGAACGCCCTGCCTCGCGTGTCGTGCTGTTGAGCCGGCCGCCGTGGACCGACACCTTCTGCCGCAGCGAACGGTAGAAGTCGTCTTGCATGCCTGACTTGCCCATGTGGGATAGTTGTTCCAGCGCGTGGCGGAGATCCATGCTGCCGTAGATGAAGTGGTGCTTCTTGCACGCCTCGATCCCGATCGAGACCTCGGCACCCGATAGCACTCCCCGCAGCGCGAACGCCGAGAGGACGTTCCAGGGGAGGACGTTCGAAACGATTGGCGTCCCTTGCATCACGAGGGAAACGACCTGGTCGGGGACGAGGACGGCGACGGGCGAGACGACCCGGCTGTAATCCGGACGGTCGATCATCTCCCGCCGACATAGTACGAAATCGAATGGCTGGATCTTGAACACCATCGGCGCGGACTGGTCGAGCACGAGCCGCGTGCTCCCGTCGAAGGCTTGCAAGAGCTCCTGGTGCGGTCGACTCCCGTTGACATCGAACTGGACGATGATTCCTTGTGTCAGCATGGCGTCTGGCTCCCGGATCCTCATTCGTTCGGCCCAGTTCGCGAGCACGTCCCTACCCGAAAGCCAAGTGAAGATCTTGTGGTGCGAGGCTAGTTCCTTGCCCGTGATGTATTCCCGGGCGGTCTCCTTCACGCGTTCCATCACGAACGAGGTCGCCGGGTTGTCCTCGATGACCCGCTTCGGCAGGAAGTAGTAGTCCCCCCTGCCGCCCCACCCACCACCGCCAGCGGGGGTGAACGTGGGCCTCTCACTCGCCACGTTCAAGAGGTAGATGAAGAGGTCGTCCACGAAGGAGAACGAGGGGAGCGTGTAGCTCGAACCGCTGAGCTGGGACTCGATCCACGTCTTGACATCTGCAACCAGGGTGCCCCCGAGGTTGATATCGCGGGATATCCGGACGAGGCGACCCCGATCAGCATCCACCGGCAGCGCGCACGAGCTCAAAACCCGCTTCAGCTGGGTGGGGTTGCCCTCGAAAAGCATACCGAGCACGACCCGGGCGTCGTGCAGTTCCCCGGCGGTGGCACCCGGCGGGGCAGACAGGCCTGGTGGAAGGGTTATCGTGGATGATGAGTAACCGGCGACCTTCCGGATGGTGGAGGCGGATTCCAGGCGCTTGATGGTGGACGCGATCCAGAACGTCCCAAAGAAGCGCTCGACCGCCGAGGCCAAGAGGCGATCGATGGTAGCTCTCGCTCGCGAGGCGAATACCTCCTTGAACTTCCCCGGTATGTTTTCAAGTAGACTGTTCAAGGCGAATATGGCAAGGCTCGCATCCATCCGGGAGTAATCGGCTTCAATCCGCTTGTTGACCGCCTCGAACAGCGCAGTGCATTCCTTGGCGTCGATGGCTTGCTGGCATGCGACGGAGACCTGGTCCATGAGCGGCACCTCGGGCTGGTCCGCCGCGCTTGGCGGCATCGCAGTGACGCGCTTCTCCTTGAGCTTCTCGAGCCGGTCCTTGATCTCCTTCCTCGAGACGACCTTCGCGAGCGAGCTCGCCACGGGAACGATCTTGTTCGCGTCGGCCCCCTCAAGCATCAGCAGTATCTTCCCAAGGTGCTTGCACCAGCCGTGGCTGTAACCGCCCCCATAGCCCCCGCCATAGCTCCTGTAAGATCCGGCCCCGCCGCCCTCGAAATCCGGGCACCAGTGAGCGACGACCTTCTGCTCCAAGTCGATAATGACCGTGTATGGCTCGCTATCGCTACCCTGGATGCGGCCGTACACGACGAGCGGTTCATCCTGCACCTTGGCATACTCCACGACGGCGTGGTCTGGTATCGCCCGTGCCCGCTCCAAGCGAGTCTTGGAAAGCAGCCGTTCCGCCACGTATCACAGCCTCGAGAGGATTCTTGAGACGATCTCTGGAAACTTCTTCCAGTCCCCGACGGTGACGAGTTGAGCGTTCGCCGCTTCCACCACGCTTTGGATGTTGCCAAGGCCGTAGGTGAACTCGGGGACGATGAGGACGCTCGTCGCGTTCTGGTCGGCGATGTTCCGCATGTGCTCCTTGGATCTGTCGAAATCCCCGAGCATCGCGTCGGTGACCATAACGAACATCTTGTCCTGGGAGCGGGACAGCTGGAACTGGCCCTCGGCCCACCGCAGCGCCGCTTGCATCTGCGTACCGCCGCGTGCTTCTAGGTCGAGGATCTCGTCGATGACGGAATCGATCTCGATGGATTGGTTGATCTCGCATATCACGTGGGTGTTGGACTCGAACAGTGCGACGCCGAGCTCGTCTCGGCAGAATGCCATCAATAGCATGGCACAAGCGATGGACGCGCATGCCAGGGGTTTGCCACCCATCGACCCGCTGATGTCTACCAGGAACACAACGCAGCGGCGTCCGGTCACCTCCTTGCGGACGACGAAGTCGTCCGGTAGGACATCGCTGACCCGCTTGCCCAGGTCGAGGATGTTGTCCATGGTCTCCTCCAGGTCGATGCTGTCCGCGTCGTCGCCAAGTATGTACGGGCGGGTCGTGCCCTCGGGGAGCGGGCCCGCCTCGGATGAGCCGATGAGCGAGCAAGACCGCGCCTTCGCGATGTCGATCATGACGCGCTTTGCCGCATCCTTCGCGATTTGGCGCAACCACGGGGGCAGGCTCTTTCCACACATGAACCATTGTTGGAGTAAGTTCTCGCCGCCGCCCGCCCCCAGCGCTTGCTCGAACAAGTCGGCGCCTTCGTCGCCAGGCGGTATCGACTGGGCAACTTGCATCAAGTTACCCGCCGCGAGTGCCCCGAGCGCGCCCGCCGCGCGGCTCTTCACGGATTCCTTGATCAAGGTCGACACTTGCTCGCGGGACAGGCTCGCGCGTCCCATGAGCGTGCTCACGCGCTCGTAACTCGGATCCTGGCTCTGGATGATCTCCTTGAGGTATTCGAAAACGCTTCCGACAAGGCGGGCTATCTCCTCGCTGCTCATGCCCAATTGCTTGCCCTTCTCCATCACGTCTTGCGTCTTGAACTTGAAGCCGTTGTCTCGAGCGAAGTTGACCGCATCCGTGAGCTGCTCGGGGGCCTCGGCCGTCGCGAGGAGCTCGTCGATGCTTTCCTGCAGCTTACGGGTGAGCTGGTCCTTGAGGTAGGGGTTTGCGGATTGCTTGGAGGCCTCCAGCATCTCCTGGTCCTGGTGGAAGCTCTCGTTCCATCCCCGATCATCGCCACTCAGCGAGGTCTCCAGCGCATCCATCCATTCGCTCGACGGTATCGGGGACTTGATGACGTCATCGAATGCCAAGCCCTCGAATTCCTCCTGGTACCGGTCGTATGCTTTGCTGGACATGTTCGTGCCGAACAGCTCGTCCATCTGCTTTGCTTTTGCGAGCAGCTCCAATGGGTTGCTGCACGCTTTAGTGCTCTCGAGCATCTGGTCGAGCGCCTCGTAGTCGAGATTGCCCGAAAACAAGGCAGGATGTGCCAGGACTTCATCGAAGGTCTTGGCGCCCTCCTTGAATTGCTTGCCGATCTCCTCCGCCACGGTCGGGTAGCTCGGGGCGACCTCGTCAAACGAGAACCCGGCCCTGTTTGCGAGGGATTTGTACTCCTCGAGGGTGTCCATCGCCTGGGACAGCTGCCGCTGGGAGAACGACTTCACGATCTCCCCCGCGCGTTGCCGCGCCATTTCCTTGTCCGCGTCGGAGGTGGCCTTGAGCATTTCCGCGAGATCCCGTACTTGCTGCTCCCGCGTTAGATCCTGCACGTCGCCAGAGAAGCCAAGCAGTTGGCTTGCCGCAAGCATCTTTTTGTCGATGAAGGGCACGGACTGCTTGATGCTGCTCCGCGCGTGCTCCATGAGCTGGTTCCAGCTCGTCAGGTGGTGCTTCAATATGCCACTACGCCCGCCGCTGACCTCGAAGGAGAGGCGCTGCCGGGCAAGCTCCGAGCGATGCCCCTGGGGGCGCGCTGCCTCTCCTTCGGGGGCGGGGGAGAACAGGGTGTCCTCGGCCAGCTCCGCGAATTTCGTTTCGGCCAGGCCGCGCTCCAGGTCGACCGACTGGTTCAATCCCAGGAAGTCGAGGAGCTCCTTGAGGATCTCGGAGCTGCCGGTCAGGGCCTGCCGCAGCGCCTCTGCCTCGTCCCCGGCCTCGCCGGCCGCTTGGATGACGTCGAGGGCTTCCCTCTCATCCCCGACCAGGATGCGCAGCGCTATCATCTCGGCGTATTTCTGGGCCTCTGGTGGCGAGGTGAGCACGGCCAGCCCGACAAGTTCCGGCACGCCAAGCTCTTGCCGCGAACGTAGCAACCTGCTGGTACCGAGCGACGCGATGGCGAGGGACTGGCGGCTCGTGAACCACGTCTTCTTGATGCCGGGAACCTCGCGATGGCATTTCCTGGCTGTCAAGACGAACTCCGCCGCGAAATCGACCAGGCCATAGCTCTTGGGAACCGGACTCACCCTTTCACGACGCTGCTCACTATCTTGGCGATGATGCTTTCAGGCTCGTACCCCGGCCGCGCCTTGATGCCCCCCACAAGAACCATTTTCGCGATCTTCTTGAAGTCGGCTATCCCAAACGCTGCCCCCGCTCGGTTCTCTTGGAGCGCGGTGATCTTCGCGATGGCTATGCCTGACCGGATGGAAGCGGGTCGCTCGACCTCCCTGCTCTTCCGAGTCGCCTCTATCAGCTCGTACGTGAGATCCATGTAGTCCTTCGAGAGCTTGCACTGGGGGATGTTCGCGTGGATGATCTCCAGCTCGACCGCCCTCGACGGGTAGTCCAGGTTGATCCACACCTTGATCCGATCCCTCAGCGCTTCCGAAAGCCTGTGTGTGCCGGCCATGTCGCCGGGGTTCGCAGCGCAGATGAGGAAGAAGCTGTCCTTGGCCTTCACCCTGCCAAGGCGGGGCAGCATGATGCTTCGCTCCTCCAGGGGTTCGAGGAACGTGTTCTGCGTGAACTCGGTCGCGCGGTTCAGCTCGTTGGCGAGGAACAGCCCGCCCAGGACCATCATCTTCGTAAGCGCACCGGGCATGAACGCCTCCTTAACGAAGCCGCGCTTCAAGGTCTCGCCCGGATCGAAGGCGCCGACGAAGTGTGACGGCTTCGTGGCCTCATCCATCGTGATCCATTCGAAATCACGCCCCCGGGAGGAGGCAAACGTCCTCGCGAGGAGCGTCTTCCCGACACCGGGCGGCCCGATCAGCATCGGGGTGAGTTGGCAGGCCTCCGCGTCCTCCAGCAAGTCGAACGCGTCCTTGTATTGTCCCTTATTAACGAGCTTCACGTCCGGGGCGTTGTCATGGACGAGCAGCTCGTCTAATTTCTCGTAAAAAGATGTTTCCTTGGAATCCGAGGCGTTTTTCGATTGAGTCTTTTCTGCTTTCGGCGTGGCAACCTTCTTCGACGACGTGGAGAGAAGCACCCCCGCTTACCCGAGCCACGGAGAGCATCGGGCTGTGAGTCCCGGATCCTCTTGCAGCTGGGCTATTAAAACTTCTACCATTTAGCACGCCGCGCAGTCGGGAGGAGGGGGATAGATCGCGCGGGGGGCTCAAAGGGAGTCGCGCAGCAGTTTCTCGAGCGAATCCTTGCTCGTTTCTCGCGGATTGTTCTGGAGCGAGCTTCCCTTGGTTTGCTCGACGATCGCGGGGATGTCGGCAGGTTTCAACCCCAGGCCGGCCAGCCGCGTCGGGAGGCGCATGCTTTCCAGCAGGTCGATGATGCTGTTGATGGCCGTGCTGGCGAGATCCGCGTCGGAGAGCGATTCACGGGCCCCCTTGCCGATCATCTTTCGCCCGATCCACCCGTACTTCCGGGTGACCTCGTGTATGTTCCCCGCCAGGTTGAACCGCATCACGTGGGGGAGCAGCGCGCCGCACACGAGCCCGTGCGGGATATCGTGGAGCGCCCCGATCGGGTGCGCGAAGCCATGAACGGCGCCGAGCTTGGCGTTCGAGAACGCGAGGGCGCTGAGCAAGCTACCGTAGAGCATCTGCTCCCGCGCGTTCAGGTCGTTCCCGTTCGTGAAAGCGCCGTACAGCGAGCCCCAGATGGCCTCGATCGCCTTCTCCGCGAGCAGGTCGGACAGCGGGTTGGCCGCCTTCGAAACGTAGGCCTCGATCGCCTGGGTCAAGGCGTCGAGCCCCGTGTGCGAGGTCACTTGGGGGTTCATCGACCGCGTGAGCACCGGGTCGAGCACGGCGGCGCGAGCGAGCATCTTGTCGCCGCGGATGCTCAGCTTGACCCGCCTCTGCTCGTTTATGAGCACGGCGTTGTTCGTGATCTCCGAGCCCGTGCCCGCCGTGGTCGGCACGGCGACGAACGGGATGCCCTCTTTAGCAAGATCCTTCCCCTCCTGGTACACCCCCGCGGAGCCCTCGTTTCTCGCCAACCCGGCCGCGGCCTTCGCCAGGTCAAGGGCGCTACCGCCGCCGATGCCGAGGATCCAATCGACGCACTCCGCCCGTGCCGCGCTCGCGATGCTGTCGACCTCGCGAACTGTTGGTTCCCGCCCTTCACGGACGATTTCCCTCACCACCATCCCCTGGGCCTTTAAATCTCCCATCAGCGCGGGGTACACGCCCGATTTCGCCATGACCGTCGTTCCTGTGACGAGCATACCTTGCTTGCCGAATTCTCCGCAGATCCTGGGTAGATCCTTCCACGCGTTCCGCTTGAACACGATGCGTGGTGAACGGAAGGTGAAGGGCTTGAACTCGCCGTCCATGAACGAACGATCTCCCGACTCGGTAAAAAATCTTTTCGACGGTAACGAGGGGAGTGTAACGATGCCACGGCCTACCTTTTCGCCAGCTTCTCCCGTATCGAGTTCAAGAGACCGCCGGCGAGCAAGGTCTGGATGGAGCGGGGCGAGAGGTGGTGGCGGACGGGGACGTCCGCGTCCCTCGACGCGTTCCTGGCCACGAAATGACCCCTACCACCCCCCTCGAAATACGTGCGGATGCCCGGGAACTCGAGCACGTCGCCGGCTGCGATGGCACCGGCATCTTTCTCGTCCGCGAACTCGAGGGGGATGATGCCGAAATTGACGAGGTTGGCCTCGTGGATGCGGGCGAACGACTTGGCGATCACGGCGCGCACCCCGAGGTACATGGGCGCGATGGCCGCGTGCTCGCGGGACGAGCCCTGGCCGTAGTTCGTGCCGCCCACGACGATGATTCCACCCTTCTCCTTCAACGCGCGCTCGGCAAAGGTCCTGTCCACGCGCTCGAACACGTGCTTGGCGATCTCGGGGATGTTGCTGCGAAGCGGGAGGAGGTCGGCGCCAGCCGGCATGATGTGGTCGGTCGTGATGTTGTCCCCCACCACGAGTGCGACCTTGGCCCTGAGGTCGGCGGGCATGGGGGGTGCCACCGGCACCGGCTTGATGTTCGGCCCGTAGGCGACCTCGATGCCCCTTCCATCTGGCAGCGGGGCGATGATCATGCCGTCGTCGATGTCCAGGCTCTCGGGGATCGGCAACATCTCGATGCCTTCGAGCTTGCGGGGGTCGGCGATCTTCCCCGCGAGTGCCGAAGCCGCCGCTACTTCGGGGCTTGCCAGGTAGACTTGCGCGTCGCCCGTGCCCGACCGCCCCTGGAAGTTCCGGTTGAACGTGCGCAGGCTCCGCCCCCCAGAGGGCGGGGCGAAGCCCATGCCGATGCAGGGCCCGCATGCGGACTCGAGGACGCGCGCGCCGCTCTGGATGAGGGCGTGCAGCGCCCCGCTCTTGGTCACTTGCATCAGAACCTGGCGGGATCCGGGGCTGATGCCGAGGCTCACGCCGGGCGCGACTGTCTTCCCCTTGAGGATCGACGCCGCGACGGTCAGATCCTTCACGGAGGAGTTCGTGCAAGACCCGATGGCCACCTGGTCCAGCGGCATGCCCTCGACCTCGGTCACCGGCACGACGTTGCCGGGACTGTGAGGCTTCGCAACGAGTGGCACGATGGAGGCGAGGTCAACATCGATCACGCTGTCGAACTCCTTGTCGCTGGCGGCCGCCGGCAGGGGAGCCCAGCCATCGGCCCGCTGCTGCACCGCCAGGTATGCCCTCGTGGCCTCATCTGACGGGAAGAGGGACGTCGTGGCACCGGTCTCCGCGCCCATATTGGTGATCGTGGCCCGCTCGGGGACAGACAACGTCTCGACGCCCTTGCCGAAGTATTCCAGGATCTTGTTGACGCCGCCCTTCACGTCGATGCGGCGCAAGACCTCGAGGATCACGTCCTTCCCGGAGACGAATGGCGCGAGCTTCCCAGCGAGCTTGATGCCGACGATCTCGGGCATCCGCATCGAGAACGGCTCCCCGCCCATGGCGCACGCGACGTCGAGGCCGCCCGCCCCGATCGCGAGCATGCCCATGCCCCCTGCCGTCGGCGTGTGCGAGTCCGAGCCGAGCAGCGTCTTGCCGGGCACCGCGAACCGCTCCAGGAAGACCTGGTGGCATATGCCGTTTCCCGCGCGAGAGAAGTAGATCCCGTACTTCGCGGCGGCGGACTGGAGGAAACGATGGTCATCCGCGTTCTTGTAATCGGTCTGGAGGGTGTTGTGATCCACGAACGAGACGGACTTCTCTGTCCTCACGCGCGGGATGCCTAGCGCCTCGAACTGCAAGTAGGCGAGCGTCCCGGTCGCGTCCTGGGTGAGCGTGTAGTCGATCTTGATGGAGACGTCCTTATCCCTCTCCGCCGACCCCTCCACGAGGTGGCGCTCGATGATGGCACGCGCGTTCGACATGCTTACCACGTTAGCCTCCTGGGATGCTCACCTACACCTAATGAAAGGGATTAGTTTAAGTGGACGGGAGGCGATCTTGCAACCAGCAACCATGCCCAGAACAATCGTAGAGAAGATTTTCGAGCGCCATGCCGCCAAGGGAACCGCCGTGCCCGGCGAGATCGTCGAATGTAATGTCGACTTGTTGATGATGCACGAAATGCTCGGTGATCAGATCGCACGCGTCGCGCGAGAGGCGGGCCTGAAGAAGGTGTGGGATCCCTCGAAGATCGTGACAATACTCGACCACTGGGTTCCGGCCTCGACGGAAAGGGTTGCAATGATCCACCAGGAATACCGGCGGTTCGTCAAGCAGTATGGCATCAAGAACGACCTCGGGATGACCGCGGGGGTGTGCCACGTGGCGGTTCCCGAGAGCGGGTTCGTCAAGCCGGGCATGTTCATCGTTGGATCCGACAGCCACACGACGACCTATGGCGCGTTGAACTGCTTTTCGACGGGCATCGGGGCGACGGATGCAACGATCGTGCTCGCGAAAGGGACGAACTGGTTCAGGGTTCCAGAAAGCATCCACATCGAGCTGGAGGGCAAATTGCCGGCGTTCAGCACGGGAAAGGACGTCGCCCTCCATCTACTCGGCAAGTTCGGTACCGACGGCCTGAACTACAAGGCAATGGAAGTCGGCGTGAAGGAAACCACCAGCGCTTCGGTCTCCGCACGGTTCACGATAGGGAACATGGGCGTCGAGATGGGGGCGAAGTGCGTTATCTTCGAGCCGGACAACGAGCTCGATGCCTGGCTCGCCGATCACGGCGTGGCCGGCTACAAGACTGTCCCCCCGGATCCCGGTGCTGCGTACGAGAGTAAGGAGGCCGTTGACCTCACGGTCGTGGAACCACTCATCGCTGCACCCCCCTCGCCGTCCAACGTGAAACCTGCATCGGAGCTCGCGGGGAAGGAAGTCGACCAGGTATTCATCGGTACTTGCACGAACGGCCGCCTCGAAGATCTTCAACTGGCAGCAAAAATATTGAAAGGAAAGAAAATCCACAAGCAGGTACGTTGCATCATCATTCCCGCATCCAGGCAAGCCTATGAGGGGGCTTTGGAGGAAGGCCTCATCGGCCAATTCGTCAAGGCTGGTGCGATCGTAGAATACCCCACATGCGGCCCCTGCATGGGCGGTCATATGGGTCTGCTCGGGCCGGGCGAGGTTTGCGTGAGCACCTCGAACCGGAACTTCCCGGGCCGGATGGGGGCCATCGATGCCGAGATATACCTCGCCTCGCCCGCAACGGCGATGGCAACGGCCATCCACGGGAGGATCACCGACCCGAGGGGTGCATAACGAGATGGCGACGAAAACCAGCCCGTGGAGGGCATCATTCGACGGGGAGAACAGGGGCACCGCCTGGGTCCTTGGGGACGACGTCTCGACCGACGACATCATCCTAGGCAAGTTCCTCGAGATCCGCGACGCCAGCTCGCTGTCGGCCCACGTGCTCGAGCGGTTCGGTATCGACTTCGCCAAGCGCGTCAGGCCGGGGGACGTCATCATCGCCGGAAAAAACTTCGGCAGCGGGAGTTCCCGCGAGCAAGCACCTTTCTTGCTCCAATTCCTTGGGATCGGCGCGATATTCGCAACCTCGTTTGCACGGATCTTCTACCGCAACGCGATAAACATAGGCTTGCCAGCGATCGTCGTCGGCCGAGACGTTCACGATGCGTTCGACCAGGGGGTTCCAGTGACGTACACGCTCGTTCCGCCCGCGATCGCCAACGTGGCGACCGGGAAGGAGTTCCCGCTCCAACCAATGCCCGCATTCTTCTTGGACATCTTGCGCGCGGGCGGCGCCATCCCGCTGCTGAAAAAGACCCTTATGGGGGAGTAGTCACCGCAGCTGGCGCACGATGTTGTCGCCGACCCGGACGCCCTGGAAGGCGGCCACCGTCGTGCATTTGACCCGCGCCACGAGGAAGACGTGCCGTGCCCCAATCTCGTCGAGGAACGTCGAGACGGTCTCCAGGTTAGCTTGTCCCTTCGCGATGATAACGTCCTTGTCGTTGACTTGATCGTTGACCTCCTTGGAGTTCTCCCGCGGGTCATATCCGAGGGACGCGATGGTCGTCTCGATGATCTGGTCGCACAGAATGTCGATGCCCGTGTCCGCCAGGTCTTTCCTCGTGGCGTCGTTCGCTATCGGCTTCCCCCGCACCATGCAGGAGACGCGCTTGCCCCGCTCTTTGAGCAAGCCGATGAGCATCTTGTCGAACACGATCTCCCCGGCGTTGTCCAGCATGAACAGCACGTCGTGGGTTCCAGGATCAAGGAGAACCCCCCTCAACTGCGCCCGGTGATCGATTCGATAGCCCACGCGCTGGATCTCGTCGATCATAGCGAGTATATCGGTCTCTCGCAAGCTGAAGTCGTGCCCCGCCGTTCCGACGTCGATCACGTTCCCAGCGACGGCGGCGGCGAGGCAGAAGTCGATCTTGGTGTCGGCCGATGGCAAGGAATCCACTCGTGCACGGAGGGCCGGGTACATCGCCATGCACACCTCGTTGCTGCGAACCTTGACATCCTTGAATATATCCTCGTTCTCCAAGAAAGCCGTGATGTCACGGGCCACGGCATTCCCTATCTCGAACGTATAGCCGTCCTTGGAAAACTGGTTCTGGATGATGCTGAGCGCTCGTTCCATTCCTCGCATGATGGCCTTGTCCGCGTCCTTGCCAACAACGCCGGCCTTCAGGAACTTCAATGCGGTCTCGACGAGGCACGGCGCGCAGTTCGGCTCGATAAATGAGGGCTTCATCGTTTCAATGCCATGCTTTGAAAAGAAACGAAAGCTAATATTAATTCTGATGACAATTACAACACCGTGTAATCCAGATGGTGGAGAAAAATAGGTTCGATTTCGGGAACCGCATTCCTACGAACGACGAGATCTTCGATTTGATGTCAAAATGGGGGTTACCAGACGGCATCAGGGAGCATAGCATCGTCGTCAAGGACATCGCGATGGATTTCGTGAGAAAGATCCACGAGCGCGATCCTAACGTGAGGATCGACGCGCGGGTGGTAGAGGCAGGAGCATTGCTCCACGACATCGGCCGCGTCAAGTCCCACGGTCTCGACCACGGGTATCGGGGGTACCAAGCGCTCGTGGAGGCAAGGGTGGACGAGCGCGTGGCGCGCTGCGCCCTCGTACACGTGCTGGGAGGGTTCACCGTCGACGACATCAAGCGCGAGTTCCCCGGCAACTCCAAGGACATCAGGGTCTCCCTCATGCCCCAGAGCATCGAGGAGAAGATCGTCTGCTTCGCCGACAAACACGCGGTCGGGTCGATGCAAGTGTCCGTGAAGAAGCGGTTCTCCCGGTGGTTCAAGAAACACGGCAGGACACCGTTCTTGTTGAAATCGCGATATCGCATCATGCAGCTGGACAAGGACATCAAGTCCCTTTTATAGGCTTTTCGAAAAATATATATAGGCTTTTCGATATGACGGCGAACATCGCCATCTCGAAGAACGACGACCAGCGGGCGGCGGTGATAGCGGCGCTTGGCCTCGTCCGCGATGATGTCCTGGCAGCGCTCGACCGCTGGGAGCAAGCTGGCGGGCAGAAGCGGGTCTTGATCAAGCCTAACTTGCTCTCGACCAACACGAACTTGATGTGCAACACGACGGTCGATGCATGCCTTGGTGTGGCAGATTTTTTCGGGGAAGCGACCACGTACAAGGTGCTCGTCGGCGACGGGACGACCTACGAGTCTAAACACAAGCCATCGACTATGGTCGCTCTGGAAAACCACGGCTACGCGGCACACAAGGAGGCGTGGAACATGGTCGACCTGCACGACGACGTGACCGGTCGCTGGTTCGGCATCGTCAACCACGAGGCGGCGAGGCCGGTCGAGCTGGGCGTCGCGGCGCTGGCCGTCGAGTCCTTCGTCGTGAGCGTGGCGAAGATGAAGACCCACGACGTGCTCGGCATGACGCTATGCCTGAAAAACATGATGGGCACGCTCAACGCGGCCCGGTACCGCGGCGAGGCGGCCGAGATCCACCACGGCGACGTGAAGGGATACATGCACGGGTTCGGCAACAAGAAGCCGCACGAGCTGGCCCGGGCGCAGAACGTCGGCCCCAGCAAGGTGGCCCTCGCGGCGAACCTCGTCCGGCTCGCGGCTTGCCGCCTCCCAGACCTCGCCGTGGTCGACGGCTCCACGGTTATGGAGGGTTCCGGGCCGAGGCGTGGCAGCGCATGCGCCGGCCTCGGCGGGTTCGCCATGGCAGGCACGGATCCCGTCGCGGTCGATGCGACTTGCGCGGCGATCGCGGGCCTCCCGCTCGATTCGTTCCAGTACGTGTTGCGGGCTGGGGAGCGGGGCCTTGGGACCCACGGCGTTGCGAATATCGCTTGCAAGGGCATCGGCTGGCAGGCCTTGGAATGTCCACTCAAACGGCACCCGCTCTTCGCCGAGGCGGCACCGTGGAAGCAGGCCGAGCTCGATGAACTAGAAGGATACCTGGCCCTCTGAC
>JAFGBX010000120.1 GCA_016932935.1 Promethearchaeota archaeon
ACGCGCAACGATTAGAACAGACGGAACCCTAACAGACATAACAAGCAGAGGCATCGCAGACAATGTCGAACAGATTCGTGATCGCGGGCCCGGCATCGCAGGCCCTTGCTGTCCAGGTCGGAAACATCTTGAAGGTGCCGGTCGTCGAGACCGAGGCCAAGAAGTTTCCCGATGGGGAGAACTACGTCCGGTTGAACGCTGAGGACGAGGCCCGGTTCAAGGACTCGGAGATGATCATAATCCAAACGGTCGACTTTCCCCAGAACGACCACCTCATGGAGTTGTTCTACTTGATCTCTATCGCCAGGCGAGTTGGCGCGAAGAGGATCCCCGTCGTCGTCCCATACCTCGCATACTCCAGACAAGACAAGGTGTTCCGCCCGGGCGAAGCGATATCCGCCAGGTTGCTATTGAAGCTCGTCGAAGCCGCTGGAGCGACCGATTTCATCACGGTCGACATACACGCACCCGAGATCTTTTCCGAGGTGAGGATCCCGTGCCACAACCTCGACCCCATGCCCCTCCTCGCCAACCACTTGAAGGGGCGCGAGCTGGTGAGCCCGGTCGTCATCTCGCCGGATAAGGGGAGCCGCGACCGGAGCAAGAAGTTCGCAGACCTCCTTGGTGCCGAGCTCGTCCTCTTCGACAAGACCCGCGACCGTATCACCGGCGAGATCGAGATGGTGGGAGACGTCAAGCTCGATGGGAAGGACGTCGCGATCGCCGATGACATCATCGCGACAGGCGGCACGATGGCCACGGCGCTCAAGATCGCGAAGAAGGCGGGTGCCCGGCACCTCTACGCGTTGTGCACGCATGCCTTGCTGATCGGCAACGCCCAGTACAAGCTGGGAAGCATCGGTTGCGAGATCGTCGGCACGAACGCCACGAGCTCCCCGGTCTCCGTCGTCTCCGTCGCGCCCATCATCGCTGACCACTTCAAGACGGCCTGAAGCGTGCACCCGATGCACCGTATCTTCTTTTTCGTCACTGGGGGTAACTTCAACACCCGGCGGCACCTCGAGCCCGGTGAGGAACCCGCCTTCACGCTGCTCGAGGTCGCCTCACTATTGAAGGCGTGTTTCCCGGCCAGCGATGCCCGGCCCCGCTACACGGCGCACCGCGTCCTGGAAGCGGACGTGCCCTCGTTTGACGATGGGGCCATCCGCTTCTTGCGGCGGTCGGTAGCAACGCAGTACGTGGGGACGCTGGACTGCAAGTGGGTCGCGAGCAGCGACGACATCGAGCACGCCATACGCGAGTTCACGGGCGCCCTCCCGAGCCTCGAGGAGGTGGGGCGGCTCGCCCGGTCGCTGAAGGGCAAGGGGAGTGCCTTCGCTATCGCGCAGACCGTCCACGCGATCCCGGTTCCCAAGAACGCGGACTCGGAGATCAAAGCCGCGATCGGCGCGGTCGTGAGAGCCGAGAGCGGGTTCCACGTGGATCTGGGCTCACCGGACGTGTCGATCACGACGCTCGTCTCGAGGAATCACGACCAGGCCCGCAAGATCGTGTTCATCGTCTCGTTCCGCTGCACGTCCTTCCACACGCGGGGATTCAAGCCCCGCATCGCGCGGAACCGCCCCGCATTCGAGATCGGCACCATGAACCCGCCGCTCACCTCCCTCATGGTCAACGCATGCCACCCGCCGCGGGGCCGACCATCGCTCCTCTTCGACCCGTTCTGCGGCACGGGGGGCATCTTGATCGAGGCACTCGTTCGCGGGATTGCTTCGGTCGGCGTTGACGCGGATTACGGCTGCATCGATGGGTGCTTGAGGAACTTGCGCCACTACAGCGGTGGCAAGAAGGCCGGGTTCAACGTGCTGCACGCGAGCACGTTCTCCCTCCCCTTCCGTGAGGGGCCGGCCGCGGCAAAAAATGGCACGGTTACGGTCACCGACCCACCATACGGCCGCCTTGAATCACTAAAATGCTCCCCGTTCGACGCGTACGTCGAGGCGCTGCTCGAGATCTCCCGGTCTCACGCGTTACTCTGCTTCGCGATGCCCGAGGAGTCGGTCGACGAGGTGATCTCGTTCGTGGGAAAGCACCCTGGGACGGCGGTCGTGTCCGTGCAGCGGAAGCGCGAGCACTCGGGATTTGCCCGTGCTGTCTTGCTCCTGGCCAGGGGTTGAGGTGGCGCGCCCGGTCAGCGCTTGCGGCCCGCGCCACCGTCTCCCGCATGTACTTTCGATGGCGGGCCCTCGCGGGGTGCGAACCAGTCGATGAACCTGACGGGCTCGTCGGTCGTGATGTCGACGTTGATCGGCCCTAGGGGGGACTCGTGGAGTTCGGAGAAATGCACCTTTCCCATGAACGCGGCTTGCTTGTGGAGCCGGAACGTTAGCCGGACCTGGCCATCCTCGACCGTGTGACGAGAACCGAAGAGCACGGCCCGAGCACACTCCTCGATGGACTCGTCCTTGAACATGTCCTTCAACTTTTCGAGGCATTCCCTCCCATCCAGCTCGAGCACGACGCGGGTGACCTCCACGTCGTAGCGAACCATCACGTCTAGCTTTAGTTGGACGGTTTCGGCCTTCGTCTCGCGTAGAACATGGCCCTCTTCGAACGTGAACATGTGCCTGAGCGCTGCCATCACGCGCTCGGGATCCTCGGTCGGGTAGATCGACGTGTTGATCCTTACGTGTATCACGCGCCGCCCCTCCCCTTCTCCAGCCGGTCGACCGCTGCGGAGGCCATTTCTTGCAACTCGGCGGGCGTCGTTCGCTCGCCGTTCACGATCATCTCGTCGGCGAGGACGATGACCTCGGCGATGCCGAACTTCAGTTCCCTGTCGTCCCGCTCCTTGTAATAGCTTTCCTGGGTCGAGTCATCGGCCCGGAGGCGGGACATCATGCGGGCGTGGCGGGTCGCGGGCGGGGAATGGATGGCGAGCACGGGGAACCACCATCTCGCCCGGAAGAACGACACCTCTTGCATGGATCGCAGGCCGTCGACGACGACCAGGCCGCCATCCTTGCCCACGTCATCGACCTTCTCGGCGGTGAGCTGCGCGACCACGTCCGGGCCACGCCTCTTGCGGAGATCCCCAGCCATCTCCCCCAGGTTCTCGGGCGTGATGGTCAAGCCGGCCTTGGTGACTTGTTCCCGAACCATGTCGCCCATGTTCACGATCTTGGCATCTCGCCGGGCCTTCAATGCCTCGACCGCGAGCGACTTGCCAGCGCCGGGCATCCCCACCAGCCCGATGACGACGACGTGCTTCATAACAATGTCTGATCAATTTCTACCGATTTTTAAGTTAAGCATTCTTGCTGAGGTGAATCACGATAATTGCGAGGGGCGTGGTGGAGATGTCGAGCCGATGGTAGCTGCCGGCGATTTCTCGCATGTTCTTGGCGTGGACGTCTTGCTCCTGCCGGAGTTTGCCGCCCGCCAGCGCCATCTTGCCTTCCAGGGCGTTCAAGAGCTTCGGATCCGGCCCCTCCCCCTCGTATGCCTTTTTCTCGCCGATAACGAGCTTGTATTGGTCGATCTCGTCTTGATATTTTTTGATCCTGAAGGTGTGAAAATGCTCCTCGCGTTCCCGCATTTTCTCGTATAACTCGTCGTTCAACGCCTTCCATTCACCGCGCTGGCTCTCGATCGCCTCGGTAACCCGCTTGCTGTTGATCTCCATGATGCCGGCGATCATCTCCGGCGACGGAACCGAGCCGGGCGCGCTCCCGCCCGTGGAGCCCGTCCACCCGCGCGCGAGGAGGTATTCGGCCAGCAGGTTGGCCGGAACCTGCCCCATCGCCTTGGCAACGTTCTTCCCTTCGCCATGCACGACCGCGAAGACCTCGCATTCCAGGTACCGCTGGCTCTTCACGCCGGTCATGTCGACGGCGTTGCACACGACCACCGCGCTCGCAGCCTCGTGGAGGGCCCTGTAACGCTTGTCTTGCCAGGCAGTGGCGACCTGGTCGGGCGCGTCCTCCAGCACGCCGATGTATCGGGTCGAGTCGATGGCGATCGCCGCGTCGACCAGCTTCTCGATGAACGCGTGCCCGATGTTGAAGAAATCGAGGCGCTCGTTCCTCAGGGCGACGACCCGGTTGAAGGTGCCCACGTGCTCCCCTGCCACCCCGTCGTCGATGGAAAAAACGCCGTCCTTCACCTCGGAAATCGAAGGCGTCGTTATCCCCTTGCTTGCCAGGACGCCCTTGAAGGAATCCCGTGCCTCGCCCAGGATCCCCGCCTCCGCCGCCCGGTTCGCCAAGGCGATAGCGGCGGCCGTGAACTGCTTCAACGCGTTGTAGTAGTCGAGCTCGATGTTGCACGCGAGGGTTGGATCGCCGAGGATCTCCTTGCTGTCCAGCTCCATGATCACGTCGTGCATGCTTGTCCGGTGATCCTGGAGTTGCTTGAGCTTGTCGGAGATCTTGTTTCCGAGTAATTGGAATTTTAGATCCGCTTCATCGTCCGATCCGGAAGAGAGGATTGCGCTTGCCAGGTCATCCTCCACGTTCACGAGGATCGGCTCGAGCTCCCCCACCAGCTCCTGGAAGACGAATATCCGTTCCGTGAGGATGGACACGATGTGCTCCTCGACCGTGCCCTTGAGGGCGAAATTGAAGATCCTCACGTCGTGGTCTTGGCCGATGCGGTCCACCCTTCCGATCCGCTGCTCGAGCTTCATGGGGTTCCACGGGAGGTCGTAGTTGACCACGGTGTGGCAGAACTGGAAGTTCCGGCCCTCGCCACCAGCCTCGGTGCTGATCAGCACGAAGGCCCGCCCCGTGCTGGACCTGAAGTTGTCGATCTCGGCGTCCTTCTCCTCCTTCGTCAGCCTCCCGTGGAAGATGCCCACCGTCACGCCCGCCATCGACGCCTCCAGGACGCGCTTGAGGTACAGCAACGTGCGGATGAACTGCGTGAACACGATCACCTTCGGGTGCTTCTCGGCGCGGAAGAGGTCGGTCACGAGCCTCACCAGGGCCGATGCCTTCGAGTCCATCTTGAGCTGGGTCAGCCGGGCGTGGTAGTCGTTCAGCAGCGGGACATCCTCGTCTATCGTCGCGATCCGCATGGCGATGGGCGCCGCCTTCTGCTTGTACTCCTCCTCCGTCATAGTCGCTGCCGCGGCATCGACCTGTGCCTTCTGCTTGAGGAGCTTGACCTGCAACTCGCGCAGCGTGGCGACCCGGCGCTGGATCGTCTTCCGCAAGGCGACGTGCGACGAGGCGAGCAGCCGCTGGAACACGACCATGACGAAGCCCGTCGCCGCGTTCTTCTCCTCGATCGACCTCTGGTAGACCTTCGTGATGTAGAGCCGGATCGCCTTGTACACCTCGAGCTCGTCCCTGGTCGGCTCGATGAGCACGATCTTCGTGATCCGCCTCGGCATGAAGCCCTGGAACACGTTTCGCTTCTTGTTCCGGATCATGATGCGGGAGAGCAGGTGGCGGTCGCGGATGGCCCGGACGATTGCTTCCTTGAGTAGCGGGCTCCGCTTGAGCAGCGCGTCCTTGATGCTCTCCGGACCGGGGTATTCCTTGCTGCCGGCCAGGAGCTCGCCGATCATGGAGCTCATGTACTTGCCCTCGAACACGTTCAACTTCCCGAAGCGGTCGAGGTTCCTGACGACGAGGTTGTAGTGGCTGATATTGTCCTTGAACGCCATGAAGTGTGAATACTCGGGGAACAGGCTCTGGTCGAGCAGCTGGATGAGGGAGAAGAGCTCGAAGGGGTTGAGCTGCATCGGCGTCGCCGTGAGAAGCAAGACGACGCGTGCCCGGCTGCAGACGGCCTCGCCGAGCTCGAAGTTCTTCGTCCTCCGGTACGTCCTGGATTCGGCGCCGCCGGAGTACCGCCGGAGGTGGTGGGCCTCGTCGAAGACCGCCATGTCGAAGGCCACCTCCTTGAGCGACTCCCGGTGCTGGTCCCGGCGGACGAAGTGCAGTGACGTGAGGATACGCGGGTGCAACGTCCAAGGGTTGATGCCGGGGTAGCCGGCCGCCAGCTCCCTCACGCGCGGGCCGTCGTAGACCTCGAAGGCGAGGTTGAACTTGGAATCGAGCTCGAAGCGCCACTGGTCGACGAGGTTCGCTGGTACGATTATGATGGCCCGGTTCACGACGTTTTGCAAGTAGAGCTCCTTCAAGATCGCGCATGCCTCGATGGTCTTACCGAGGCCAACCTCATCGCAGAGGAGAAACCGGGACGGGTAGGTGCCGAGCACCTTGTTGATGACCTTAATCTGGTGGGGGAAGGCTTCGATGCGGCCGTGGCACACGGCCTGGAAGCGCGGGTCGGACGGGAGGCAGTAGCGGAAGTAGTAGGCGTTCAAGAACAGCCCCACGAGGCCCGACTCGACCGGCTGCATCACGGAAGGGTCGAACCCGGCGGCTAGGCCCCGGGACACGCGGGTGATCACGCTCTCTTGCAGGGCCTTCCTCGCCTTGTTGCTGAATTCGACCTCGTACGTGTAGAACCTACTAGCGTCGCCCTCCACTTTTCTCACGACCTTTCCCATGCCGTACTTCGTGTGCACGAGGGCATCGGGCGGGATGGTCAGGCGGGAGACCTCGTGGGGGTAGAGAGTCTTCACTGGGGGTGCCGGGAAAAGCACCTTGTAGTGCAAGATTGGTGCTTGTTCCACCGAAAACACCTCGCCCACGCCGAGCCGGGGGTTCTCCCTCGCGATCACTTTCATCCCGGGCTGGAGGGCGGTGCTGTCTGTCGTGGAAATCATGGCCCCGCTAGGAAAACTCGTGTGGTGGTCGGAACGGGATCGACAACGACGCGCGGGATTTGATGCTTCCGCGTTCCCTGGAAGAACCCATTCTTCGGGCACGGTCGTGCCGGGCGATGCCAAGGGGGCTCACGCCTGCCCCTCCATGGCCCTCACCGCGTCCATCGTGTCCAGGTCGTACCAGTAGAACTTGTCGCCGAGGAAGATGGACTGGATCACGTTGACCTCGAAGCGAAACTCGTGCTCGTCCCGGATGTTCGTATCAAGCCAGTCCGCGAGCACCTCGGCGAACTTCGTGCGCCCCCTTGCGATCCCATCGATCGCCCCCATCAGCACGTCGACGTGCACGGCGACCAGGGGCACGACCGGCCAGCCGGGCATGGCCGGGTCGACCGCCTGGTGGAACCTCGGGGGGAAAATACTGTCCAATCGCGTGTGGACGCCCTTAATTGCAACGTTGGGCCGGTTCTCGACGATCACGTGCACCCGAGATCTGGATGCCATCATGCCTCGGGCCGGGTTACCGGCCATGTACCACACCGCCTTGCGGTCGATGATGAGGTCGGCCGGGGAGAGCATGACCATCTTGTCGAATCCTTGGCTTGAAAGCACCCCGTTCTCGTTGAGGTAATCGAGCGCCCCGGCGAGCGTGTAGAGGGGCCCCTTCCGGTGATCTATCGACGGGTGCGGCGGGATCGCCCTCGCGTTCGACCCGCCGAGGGCCTCCCGCACGAACGCGTCGACCTTCTCGCCCAGATGCCCCGTGGCGATCCACACGGTCTCCACCCCTCCCTCATGCAGCGATTTCACGAGGTGCTCTAGCATCGGCCGCCTTTCCGCGCCCGCACCTGGCACGGAAACGGGGAACAAGGCCTTTGGCACGGGATACTCCCACCCCGGCGGCAACGGCCTCTCCTCGAAACCCGTCCCGAAGAACCTCGCCCCCTCGCCCGCGGCGAGCACGATCGCGTCCGTCGGCATGCACCCCCGCGATTACGAGACCGTCGTGATCTCGGCACTGTCCTTGTGGACGATCACCGTGTGCTCGGCCTGCGCAACGAGACCGCCCGCTCGCTCCATGAGGAGTGGGTAGGCCTGGAGGAGATCTTTGCGGGCGAGCTCGATGATCGAGGGCATGATGCGCTCCTTCGGGATCTTGCCCTCGAGCCAGCGGGGCGAGAATGGCAGCGTGGAGCATTGCCTCCGTATCATCTCGAGGTAGGACGCGAGCGGCATGGGGAGCTGGTGCTTCGACCGCTTGTTGAAGCGGTATATAAACTTGCTCGTCCCGTCGACGACGTGACCTGCCCCGTTCGTCGAGAACGGCTCGACCGCGAAGACGTCGCCCTCCTTGAGGACGTACGGGTAGCCCGAGCCCGTGTTCGGCACGAACACGCCGCCGTGGAGGTTAAACTGCTCGAGGTTGTGACCACCGAGGTTCCTGATCGGGAGAAAGCCACGCTTTACGATAGCGTCCTCGACGAGCTTCCCGATGTGCACGACGTTCTGGCCGGCGCGGAAGTTCTCGACGACCACCTGGAGGCCGGCCTCAGCTGCCTTGATGAGATCCTGGTAGACGCCGCCCGTTTTGCCGATGTCGACCGTGATGGCATGATCCGCGATGTACCCGTCCGCGTGCGTCCCCAGATCGATCTTGAGAAGGCCTTTCTCTGGCAAGACGAGGGTGTCATCGATCGGCGGCGAGTAGTGGGCCGCGACGTCGTCGATGGATAGGTTGACTGGAAATGACAAGCCCACGCCCTCGTCCAGGATGAATTTTTCTATCTTGGTACCAAGATCCAGCACGGGCAGCCCTGGTTTTACTAGGGTACGGGCGTAGTTCGCGGCCTCCGCAGCGACCTTGCCCGCTTTCCTATACTTCTCGAGAATGGCCTCGTCAACCACGTCGGTGACCCGTTCGGCGATACTTCGATGAAAAGAGAAACCCCCCTTCAGATATAAATGTGGTCGAGACATCGGAGAGGGGCGCACATCTCTTGCATGGTCTCCAATCACGCCACTCTCGCATGGTTGTACATCCCGGTATTCATCAATCCCGCAAAGAAGAAGGAGTGAATCCGCGAACACGTCTAGTCGCAAACCGGCTGCAGCCACGGGGAATCAGAACCAGGACGCGAGATCAACCAAGCAAGTCTTCCATGAGCGTCTCCTCGTCGGGGAAGGCCGTCGTCATGGAATAATCCTTCCCCAGCGCCTTGTGGATGGAATACTTGCACAGCTCGGCGGTCCTCAACGCGCCCAGGGGGCCGGCGAGTCGGCCCTCCCATTCGATCGACAAATTGATGTCCTCGAACCCACGGTCGAACAGCACCTTCACCGCGCGGGGGTAGTCCAGCGTGGTCTCGAAGCCACCCTCGTCGAACGCGTAAGCCTTGGCGTGGACGTACTTCACGGCCCCCTTTCTCGTCAAGACGTCCAGCGACGCCCAGCGGATCTCGTCGTTTTCGAAGTTGCCGATGTCGTACGCGAACCCGAGGTGCTTCGATGGGACGGCGTCGAGGAGCTTCTGCTGGAACTCGGGGTTGCTCGAGAACTGGTGGTGGGTCTCGATGGCGAGCGTGACCCCGGCGGCCTCCGCGTGGTCGACGACGGGTCGCAGCACCTCGGTAATCCACGCGACCGCGGTGTCGGCGCTCGACGGCTTCATCGCCGGGTCGGAATACTTGCCCCCGCCGAGGGCGACGCGGTACATGGGGACGCCGTGGGCCGCAGCCACGTCCGTCCAGCCATTCAACTCCTCGACGCGGGCCTTCCTGTTCCTCTCGTCCGTGAGGGGGTTCGCGTGCGGCCCGAGGGAGAAGATGTGAAGGCCGTTCTCCTCGAAGATCGCCTGAACCTCCTTCAGCGTCGCCGGGTCGGAGTTGAAACTCCGGTCGAGCAGCTCGATCTCGGTGACGCCGAGCATCTTTATGAACCTCACTATGGGGCCATAACCACCCACCGCCTTCATCATCTCCCATTCGTTGCGGAGGCTATACGTGTTGAGCGCGATGTTCATCCGTATCGAACGGAATAAACCGAGATCGGTTAAAAATGAAGAGGATTTACGATTGTGATCGATTACAGGGCGATCGGAGGGGCTCGCCTTCGGTTCATGGGGTCAGACGGTCGGGCGTGCGCGGGTAGAGCACGGCCTCGCGGATGTCCTGGGCACCGGTGAGCACGGTCAGGAAGCGGCCGATGCCGAAGCCGAGACCCGCGTGCGGGGGCATGCCGAAATCGAAGGCCTTGAGGTGGTCCTCGAACGAAACGGGGTTGAGCTTCTTCTCGCGCAACCGCTGGATGAGGAAATCCTTGTTATGCACGCGCGTGCCGCCGCTGGCGAGCTCGAGGAAGCCATACTGCAGGTCGAATGATTCGGACACCTTCTCGTCGTCCTCGCAGGGCTGGATGTAGAACGGCTTTGCTGCGGTCGGCCACTTGATGATGTAGAAGTAGCCCTTCATGAACTTGTCGAGCACGCGGTAGGCGTCGGTCGCGATGTCCTCCCCCCACTCGATCTTGTACTTCCCCTTGGTCTGGAGCAGGTCGATGACCTCAGAGTAGGTGTACCGCTTGAAGGGGAGCTCTGGCACGAGCAACTTCTGGCCGAGTGTCTTGAGCTGGCTGGCGCATTCCTTGTTGATCGCCTGGAGCACGTGCACCAGCGCCCTCTCGAACGTGGAGAGCACGTCGTAGATGTTGGCGAAGCCCATCTCGATGTCGAGCGTGAGGATCTCGCAGAGGTGGCGCTTCGTGTGCGACGCCTCGGCTCGGTAGCACGGGGCGATCTCGAACACGCGCTCGAAGACCGACGACATCTGCTCCTTGTAGAGCTGCGCCGACTGGCTGAGGAACGCTTCCTTGTTGAAGTACACGATCGGGAACAGCTCGGTGCCGCCCTCGGTCGCCGAGCCGATGATCTTGGGCGTGGAGATCTCGGTGAAGTGGTTCTGCGTGAAAAACTCGCGGAACGCGTTGAACATGACGTGCTGCACCTTGAAGATGGCCTGGTTCCTCTTGAAGCGCAGGTCGAGCACGCGGTTGTTGAGCCTCGTGTCGAGCTCGGCGTTCGTCCCCTCGACGAGCGGCAGCTGCTGCATCGTCTTGTTGAGCACCTTGACCTGCAAGGGGACGACCTCGAACCCGCCGGGCGCGCGCTGATCCGCGCGAATCTTCCCCTTGACCATTACGACCCACATGATCCCGAGCGCCGGGATCAGCTTCTTCACGTCGTCGGGGACGTCCGGGTTGTCGTCCTTCGCGGTGACCTGGCAAGACCCTTCCCGGTCTTGCAAGATGAAGAACTTCAGGCCGCCGAGCGACCTGTTCTTCGCCACCCAGCCACCGATGACGACCTCCTTGCCGTCGTCCTCGGCGGAGAGGTCGGACGTGTAGTGCGTCTTCCGCAGCTCCCCGAGCGATTCGAGTGGTACGTCCATGTGCTTTCATCCGTTCTCTGTCGATCGAGCCTGGTTTGAGGTGTAAGACCTATCTTTTGAAAATGACGGTAACTCCGCTCACAAGTACTGGTTGTCGGTTTTGATGATCTCCCGCAAGAACATGGTCGCGTAGGTTCCCTTGGGGAGGTCGAAGGACAGCCGCACGTAGTTCTTGCCCCGGTTGATGTCGTCGCCCGCCACCTCGACGACCTTCAGCGCCCGCGGGTACAGTGCCAACGGCCGCGTCACGCCCTGGAGGTTGATGCCGAGCTCGTTGTCGTCCGGGGGCGCGAAATCCTGCTGTTGGATCTGCTCCTTGTCCAGCAGCGTCTCGTAGAACGGCGAGAAGGGGTTGTCTGGATGGAGCCTGATGCGGGATCCGACGACTGGAACGACGATGGTCGCCTTACCGATCTTGATGTAATCGGCAAGCACCTGCTGGTTGGAGCTGCCGACGATGTAGCGGACCTTGGTCATCTGGCCGTGCTTGCTGTCGAGCAGCGCGACCATGTCGCCCGGCAAGGGCGTGATGACGTCCTTCGACTTCTCGAACCGGGCACTGACGACCTCGTTGAAAAGGAAGGACTGGTACGAGTACGTGTAGAGGGACACGATCGTGCGAGGCAGCGCGAGCAGCGCGCCCTTCCAGTCCTTGGGATGGGTTGACAGGTACTCGAGGATGATGTTCTCGTAGAACAACGACTTGGGCATGACCTTTAGCACGGCGGCGGGATCTCGCGTGTCCCGATACAAGTCCCGGGCGATGATGGCGTCCGGCGTCTCCCTGGGAAAGGTGGGGATGAGCAGCTCGTTTATCGCGCCCTCCCAATCCTCCCTCACGATGCACTTCCCGACGTTCTGCGAGTTGGGGCGGTGCGTGCCGAAGCGCTGGAGGCCGAAGTAGTTGAGGAACCCGCCGCGCTCTTCGAGGGTTGAAAGGATCACGGAGACCCGGGCCTGTATCTCGTCGACGGGCAGGTCGACGTCCCTGATCCGGATGAGGAACTTGTTGCCCCACAGCCCGCCCGTCTTGACCGGCTCGGTGGCGTAGTCGATGCTCGATATCTCGAAGTTCGGGTTGTCCTTGCATATGGCGGCCAGGGCGCTCCAGTGGTCGCCCTCGACCGTGACTTGCTGGGCGGAGATGGCCTGGTTGTCCTTGATGCCGGCGAACGAGAACGCCCCCGACGGGACGCCGATGCGGCGGGAGATGTACTCCACGGCGTGTATCGTATCGCAGCCGAACTTCTTGAGCACGAAGCGCGTGTATTTGCGGTTGTTTCGAGACGGCTTGCGCTGCTGCCGGGGATCGATGAAAGCGGCATCGGCGGTCTTGATCACGTCCTTGCCCGTCGTTATCTCCTGGACGATGAAATCCGAGAGCAGGTTCTTGATCTCGCCCCCGATCCCTGGCAGCTCCGCCGTGACGTGGTGCCGTATCCCGACGAGGCCCTCGTAGGAGAAGTTGTCGTGGGTCGGCAAGGGCTTGGACATGGCGGGCACCGTGGAGCGATGATCGTGGGGGAATGGGGGGAGGGCCGATCGCGCATCACATGAGCTTCAGGCTCCTCGTGACCGGGTCGATCGTGGCCTCGAGGACGGGGCCGATGCCCAGGGCGGTGACGGTGCCGGGCTCCAGCTGGGTGAGGCCCGCGTCGGCGACGACCTCGCAAGGAACCCCGAGCCGTTCGACCTGGCCCTTCAGCTTGAGCAAGTCATCGAGCGACTGCACCTTGCACGCGATCTTGCGCTGCCCCTCGTGGAACCAGGCCTTCCACGTGTCCGGGCTGGCCCGCCGCACCTTCTCGGCCGCGAGGATCGACGCGTGCGCGCCCTGGACGATGGCCTTCCCGGCCGACATCTTCAAGTCGGCTCGGATCACGATGAGTTGCTTGTAGACGAAAGACGTGGGCATCACCCGTTGGCGTCCGAAGAGCAAGGAATGGAGGAACGATCATTGGACGACGTCTATCTCGATCCGAACGATCGTGTTTGTCAATTCCTTGATTAACTTCTCCAGGTTCGGTTTTGAAAGGGGCAACCGGTCGCCCTGCTTGATCTGCACGCGGGCCTTGTACTCGTCGTCGCCGGTCGGCAAGAAGAGCTTGTTGATGCCGAGGAGCTTGCCGGGCTTCACGAAGTCGTTGACGATGTTCTTGAGCTCCTTCTCGCTGACCCTGGCCTTGAGGTCGCTGCTCTCCTTGGACTTCTCGATGAACTCGATGCGGGACAGCTGGAGCTCCCGCTGCAGCTTCTTGATGACGGGCTTGAAGACCTCGGTCTCGCCCTTGCCGATGACTAGGATGGTTAGTCTTTCCAGCTCGATGCTCTTGAAGAAAGAGGCCTCCGAGAGCTTCATGTCGGGGTTTGCCTCCTCCATCTCGAGCATGATCTCTGAGATGTCGATGTCGAGATTGGTGAGCTCGCCGCTTTCGAGGCGTTCCTGGCACGATTCACAAAGCATTCCGTCCGACTTGGCGCAAGTTATGCACGTGGGGAGTAACTTCATCAATGAATCAGACCGAGTTAATGCGATGTCTATTCCGTGATAAGTATCTAAGTGATAAAACCATTCCCCAAGATAAGCATCTAGGAAACCCATCGGCACGGCATTTGACAAGCATTAAATCGCCCGGCGCGTCTACATCCTTGACAGACCAGAGTGGTTTTGCACAATGCCGCGTAGTATTGCCGATGCAGATCGTTTTCTGAAACTCGCCGCTGGCGCGACCGACATCCGCGTGAAGCGGAGCCCCAAGTCCGTGAAACTGAAGCTTCGCACGAGGCGCTTCCTCTA
>JAFGBX010000121.1 GCA_016932935.1 Promethearchaeota archaeon
CTGCTGCGGTTCGAGGACCTGTCGTGGTCGTCGCATTCGGCCAAGCGCGAGTCGGGATCGTGGCTGGCGTCGTGGCAATTGCACTGGTTCTTCTCGGAGGTCCAGGGCCGCGCGACGCGGCTCGCCCGCCTCGCGGGCATCGCGGTGGAACTCGTCGATGCCAGGGGCACGTCAAAGCGATGCAGCGCGTGCGGCACCACCGGCATCCGGGACGGAAAGACATTTACATGCACGAACGAGGACTGCGGAAAAAGGGTAGACAGCGACTTGAATGGTTCGCGCAACGTGCGGATCGCACCGACATCCCCGCGGCTACACGCCAGAAGGGAGGGCGCCCGTTATCGCCCGCTCGCTTGTCGTGCCTCGACAAGCCTTAGTTTGGAAGGACTTGGCCTTGATGTCCAAGTTCGTCCAGTCTTGAAATAACGGTGAGATGGTACCTGGCTAACGGTGCAACGCTAGGGGAAGCCCAGAACTCGAACCTTCTCGTCCAAACCCTTGTCGAATGAGCCGCACCATGCCCGCCCGGTTACCTTGGATATGTATTCTCATCCTTTCTAAATCTTGTCCTATGATTCGACGATCTCCATCCGCGTTTGCATCAAGCGAGCGCTTGGATCAGCTCATTGCCCGCCCTTCCACCAGCCGATGTCGATGTCGGCGAAGAGGTTGTCCTCCGCTTCGAGCCGCCCGAGGTACTCCCAGCTGCCCTGGGGCACGTTTCTGCCCTCGCCGAAGGTCTTGGCCATCTCGTAGAGCTTGATCACGTTCTCGTAGTGCAGCGCGACGCGGGCCTCGGCGTAGTCGCGGGCGCTCCACGTGCTGATGAGGAACTGCCAGTCGCTCGCCTCGAGGAGCAGCTCCTCGCGGGCCAGCTGGCTGCAGATGCGCTTGAGCTCGGGCTTGTCCGTGCCCGCATACGTGTCCGCGACCTCCTTAACCCGCCGCTGGCACTCTGCGATGCGCTCCCACGTCCACTGTGTCCACTCGTTGAGCCAGATCCAGTGGCCGCCACCCTGCCCCCACGAGCCCTCGGGGAGGCTGATCTGGTGCACGGGCGGGAACGCGTCGAGGTACCTGCCGCAAGTCGTGAGCTCGAGCTCGGGGTCGTCCTGGATCCACTTCAAGACTTTCGCCAAGAAGCGAACGCCTTCGAACCACCAGTGGCCGAACAGCTCGCAGTCGTACATCGCGCAGATGATCCCGGGGTGCCCAGACTTGGCGTGGTACTCCTGGAGCAGCCCCTTGATGGTGTTTTTGTAGTGCGACGCGTTCTCGTCGATGCGAGAGGGGACGTCGGCGGGGTAGTATTCGTGCTTCGCGCCGAGGTCGAGCTTGGCCCCCGTCACCTTCCAGTACCGCAACCCGCCCGGATAGTGCTTCTTGTGGAAGTCGAGGTAGTTGCCGTCGCCGGGGAAGCCGTGCTCGCCGCTCCAGACGAGGATACCGGTCTTCTCCTCGCGGGTGAAGAAGGCGACCGGGGAGATCGGCTCGGGGCTGTGGATGAGGTACGGCATGTAGGGCGTGCGGCCCTCGATCGTGCCGACGGGCTTGTAACTCGCCATGAACTGCTTCCAGAGGTCCTTGAGCATCTTGAACCGCGCCGCGTAGACGCCCTGGGCGAGGCCGCCCATCGTGAGGTGCGTGTCGACGAAGAAGTACTCGAGGTCGTTCTTGGCGAGGAAGTACTCCACCCCCTTCCGGCTCACGACCTCGGCCTTCGGGTCGACGGGGTTCCGCCACGGGTACGCGGGGCGGTAGGCGCACTCGGGGAGCCAGATCCCCCGCGGCTTCCGGCCGTAGATGCGCTTGTACGACTCGACCGCCGTCCGCACTTGCGCGTCGACCGAGAAGTCGTTGGGCAGGAGCGCGAAGTAGCCGTGCGTGGCGCCGCACGTGATGATCTCGATGATGCCCCTATCCTGCAGGGCCCGGAACGCGCCGGGGATGTCCTCGTGGAACTTGTCCTCGAAGAGGCGGGTGACATTGCCGTACCAGTCCTCCCAGAACTTGGCCATCTTGAGCCGGTTCTGGAAGTTCTCCTTCTTGAACTGCTCTTGGTCGTGCCTGGCCGCGTCGATCTTCTCGTGCAAGTACCCCTTGAATTCGGCCTTGAACCGCGGTTGTATCATCATCTCCGACAGCACGGGCGTGATGCCGATCGTGAGCGAGGGCGTGTATCCCTGGTCGACTAGGCCATAGAGCTCGTCCAGGATGGGGAGGTAGGTCTCGGCTGCTGCCTCGTTGAGCCAAGACGTGCCGTGCGGCCAGACCCCGTGGTTCAAAACCCATGGCAAGTGGCTGTGCAGCACGAACGTGAAGTGTCCGATGACGGCCATAATCGAGGAGGAGGTATGTTTCTTCTCAAAAAAAAGGTTCGCTTGCGCGTTCCCGTCGGGAGTGTGCCATGACCTTGTTCCGATCGGGTAAAGTTGGAGGGAGGAGAGATGCAATCGCGGTTAGTAGAGTGCATTTTAGTGATGAATGCCATCACGACATTTATTGTGAGAACCGGCACAACCGTGTTTAAGCTGGGCGTGTACGGTCGAACGAAACGGCACTTAGATCCAGCGGGGATGCAACCGAACGCCGGTGAAGGAGGGATCCTAGAACTTGTCTCCGGGGCATGAGAAATCAAATAGAGCAACACGATGGCCATACTAAACCTTCTTTTCTTATGTACGGCGAACAAATCAATCCCATAGTTGCAGGCAAGTGGAGTCTCCAGCAGTGATGACCTTCAATAATCCAGCATCCATTCATCTACTGGAGAGAAAATGGTCAACCTCGGCATCGAAGCAGCGGCGCCCCGGGACCTGGCGATGTTCAAGTGCCCCGCGGGGAAGTGCAGCGGGTTCCTCGTGCCCTACGAGATCTGGCGCTCCGAGAAGGAGTCGACGGTCTTCGCCACGTGCTACGCGTGCAAGAAGCGATACAAGTTCAAGCTGGATGCGGTGAGATGCAACGACTGGCTCCCCGCCTTGCGGAACTTCACGTGGCGCTGCCCGTTCTGCGGCGAACCGGGCCTGGACGTGAAGAAGGCCGTGGGGAACAAGGTCTTCAAGGTGCAGGTGAGCTGCGGCAAGTGCGGCAAGGGCGCGACTAAGAAGATCGAGCGCCGGACGTACGACGTGCTCGTGGCTGGTGAGGACCAGAAGCCCGAGGTCGTCGCGACCGCCGCCGACGCGAACCAGACCGAGGCGGCCCCGCAGGCACGCGTTCCCGCCGCGCCCCCCAAGAGGGTCTACATCATCTGCCCCGCTTGCGACCTGGAGATCGAGGAGGAGTTCAAGGGGTACTGCCCGGCTTGCGGCTTCGTGTTCTCCAGGGATATCGAGGATCGGCCGTGATTTCCATACGACTCGTCGGCGCGAACAAGACTCAAGACAAGCCACCAGATAAGTATAAATTTGAAACGAGTCGAGATTCATTCCGTTATCATAGTCAACCTCGATGGTATCCCGAGAAGAGTGAGGGAACGTGGCATCGAAGCTAAATAAATTTCTCGCGGTTTTAGCGGCGTTGATTGCGATCGTGCCCATCATCCCCATAGACGCGGTGGCATGGTGGAGGGTGGACGTCGATCTGACCAGTGGATTGGACTATTCGAACTTCATCACCGCCAGCGGCATGTATCATGGCCGGACGGGACTGGATGAGATTGTCAGGACTATCCAGCTTGAATACACGTACTTCATCGCAGCGTTTATAGTCCTCATCGGGGCGATCTTGCTCCTTGCTGGTGGTATCAAAGCCGTCAAGCCCGTCGTCGCGATCGGGGCCATTTCGATTCTCATAGGACCGATCGCGTTCTTGATCGCCCATAGCCAGACCGCCTTCTTGGCACCATACCTCGAGGGCCGCAACCTCTTCTTCGGCACGGATTCGATCCTTTCGTGGAATTTATCTGGGGGATCATCGACCTGGTACCTGGGCATCGGGTTCTACATCCCGTTCGGTAGCGGGGGCCTGGGCATCTTGAGCTGGAGGCGGAAAGAACCTAAGGCTTCACCATGGGAGGATCTGCCGGACGAGACCGACATCTCGTTGGAAGTAGGGATTGAGGGAGAGAGCCAACCGATCGAAGGAGAGTTCCAATCGATTGAAGGTGAACCTCAATCGGTAGAAGGAGATCCCCAATCATTCGAAGGAAGAAGCCAATCGGATAATAATCAAACGCGATAACCTGGAGATCGAGGAGGAGTTCAAGGGCTATCGCCCGGCTTGCGGCTTGGCGTTCCCGGCGTATTTCGAGGAATGACGATAGTGGCGCGTATCCCGATTCATATGAGTTTCTGGTGATGCGAGATAAATATAAATCCAGATTATCTCTCTTTCAGACATCTAGGAAATCCTCGAGAATACCGGATTTAGCGTGAAAGGCTATGGCATCGAACCTAAACAAATTTCTCGCAGTTATCGCGGGAGTAATAGGAGTTATTGCCATCATCCCGATTGACGCGCTCGCTTGGTGGAAGGTGGACGTCGACCCGGCCCTTGGATCGGTCTATTCCAACTTCATCGACGCGTTCGCTCAATACCACGGTCGGACGGGGTTGGATGATACCGTCACTATCGTCCAGCTAGATAGCATGTTTTTAATCTCAGGAATCTCCGTGATCATAGGCGCGGTTCTATTATTTGCGGGGGGAATAAAGGAGATGAAAGCTATAGCAGCAATCGGTGCAATATTGACCCTCGCCGGGCCGGTCGTCTTTTTGATGGCCCATAGTAGCAACGCCTTCTTGGCCCAATCGCAGTACCTCGACGACCAGAATTTATTCTTCGGCACGAATTCAATATTAATATGGGATTTAACAGGATCGTCGAACTGGTACCTGGGCGTCGGGTTCTACCTCCCTTTTATCGGGGGAGTCCTGGGTCTCTTGAGCTTGAAGTCCAACAAGTGAACCTTAAGCAGCATCAACTCATTCACTGCTTCTAATTTTTCATATCCGAACCATCATTGTTATATGCGCACGCGGGGATCGCGATAGAGAGGTTCCATGCTCCCTTGCCCGAGGTGCGGCGTTGCCGCGATCGAGGACGACGCTATCGCGTGCCCGAACTGTAATACGGTCGTGCGCTTCTTCTGCGAGGTGTGCAACGACCCGGTTATGATCAACGAGAGGCAGTGCCCGTCGTGTGGCGTCGAAAACCCTAACTATGACCCCGCGTTCGACAAGGATCGGGGCGCGTGCGGGCCAGAACCCGCTGCAAAGGCCATGGAGAGCGAGTTCGACGATGAGTGTTCCGACATCGCCAAGGAGATCGCCGAGCTGAAGAGCGAGCTGGGCAAGAGCGAGCTGGCGGATGCATTCTCCGCCGCGCGGGCCAATGCTACCAGGCACGACAGCCCGGGCAAGGCGGCGAGCGGCCAGGATGGCGGCGTGGAACTGAGCGGCCCGGTGACGGCCCCCGCGGCCCCTGCGGCCGACGAGGCCGGCAACGTGATCCGACCAAGGAGCGCCACGCCCGCAGGGTCGGGGGACGAGAAGGGGGGAGCCGCCCAGAAGGTGCTGTCCGCGTGGGACTGCGACGTGGTCGTCCATTCCAAGAACACCAAGGAACCGGTTCACATCGGGCTGGGCACCGACCCGTGGAAGGCCCGCGGGATCCCAGGGACGGCGATCCTCACCCAGTCGGCTTTCATCTTCATTTCCTACGTTCCACAACTACGGAACATCAACGACGTTTTCGCGTACGTCTCGTTCAACGTTGGCGCACTCAACGACTACCACCTCGATCCGGAGATGTCTCGGAACTACCTCGTCTTCAACAGCACGGGCCTCTTCAAGAAAAAGTTTCCAGGCACGCTCGCCATCAACATTAACTTCACGTGGTCGAAGGTGGCAGCCGATGGCGACGTGCAAGCACAGATAGCCTCGCTCAAGAGGGGCCTGCAAGAGGCGGGCGCTTGCAAGGCCGAGTCGAGGCTTCTATCGGGCGACTACTTGTTCACGCAGGGAAAGAAGCCGGCGGGCCACCCGGAGATACGCGACATCCTGCAAGAACTCAAGGGGATCCCGGCCGTGCACGAGATCATCGCCGACCGCTACCCCTCCCTCGGGAAGCTCTGATCCCGCCACGGGTCATACGCCGAGGATGCGCTCCTCCATGGTCTGGATGTTCTCGGCCTTCTCCAGCACCTTTGCGATCTCCTCTGGCCGCAAGACGACGACCCCGTCGAGGTCGGCCACCACGAAGTCACCAGGACGCACCAGGACGCCGCCACACATGATGGGGACGCTCACGTGCGTGCCGAGCTCGAAGCCGGGGGCGAACGTCGTCGCCCACTCGCCCGTAATCACGCGGGGGGTAACGTAGCGGGCGAACACGGGGAAGTCGAGCCTCCGGATCTCGCTGAGGTCGCGGACGCCGCCATCGATGACGACCCCGATGATGTTCGATTTCTTCGCGAACCTCGTGAAGATCTCCCCCCACACGGCGCCGGTCAAGCCCGAGGCGTCGATGACGAGGACGACGTTCTTGTTGGTTCCCTTGGCACACTTCTCGAACACCGACCGGACTGGGTCGAGCGACTTCTGCAAGACGTGGATCGTCTCGACGCTGCCGGCGATGATGTGGCCGTCGTCCGCCCGGGAACGGATCTGGAAGTCCAGGACGTCGACGCCCCCCTTCGCGTCGGATATCAAGGCGGTGCCCAGGAGGCGTAACTTCTGCAAAATTGTGGCCTGGTTCATAGCTGTTCAGACCCCTTCGGTTTACAGCTTGATGAAATACTCGTCCTTGAGGGTATCGAGAACGATGTTCGTCTCTGCCTTCATGTTCAGGAGTTTGGAGACCTTGTTGTTGAACGATGAGAAGTCGATCATATTCTGGAACCTGGCGATGAGCACGAGGTCGTAGATGCCCGAGGTCTTGAAGATGACGTTTATCTCGGCGAACTCCCCGAGCTGCGCCTCGATCTCTTGGAGGTGGCCTCCCTCGACCTTGATGTACACGAGGGCGATGATCGTGTACCCGAGCCGCTGCGTGTCGAGGATCGGGACGAACCCCCTCAAGATGCCATCGTCCTTGAGTTTCTTCAATCGATTGTGCACCGTGCCGATGGAGATGCCATGGAGCTCGGATATTTTCCTGAACGGTACCCTCGCGTCCTTCTGCAGCTCCCCGAGGATCTTCTTGTCAAGATCATCCATAGCGAGCCCTCAACGGCCGGCACGGCGATACTGTCGGTATAGCAATACAAGTTCGCTCGAGGTCTATTTAATAATTTTTTAGAGGATTGGCCGCCGATCGTGATAAGCACGCGGGTTTAATGCAACTTGTTCACCCGCGCACGGTCGAAAATGAACATCCATGCACGGGGATATGCGAGGAGTCGCGCACCCCATCCCGGTCATCGCTGGGGCTGGCTAGACCGCCACAAGAACAGCGCCATCACCGCGCATGCCACCAGCAGCGAGAACATCAGTGCAGCTGTGACCATATACGAGTCCTGGAACGTCGAGAACTCGGTGATGATGCCGGCCATGTATGGGCCGATGAAGAAGCCAGCCCCGATCGACGACTCGAAGAGGCCCATGAGCAGCCCGCGCTTCGACGTCGAACCGCTCGTGATCACCATGTTCATGGACTCGGCGTAGACGACGCCGAACACGAGCCCCGCGAACGCATATAGGCACATGAAGACCGCGACAGCGGCACCCGCGGTCGATGGATCGGGCAGCGGCGGCGAGAAGAACACGGCCAGCGCGGCCATGACCAAGAATATCAACGACAATATGCAACCCATGCCTACCAGCTTGAACGCGACGTTCTTCTTGCCCAGGCGCACCTTGCTCGCGGTGAGGGCCTGAGCGGCGAGCCGGATCGCCTCTGTGAACCCGACAAGCGTCGCGACACCCCACGCCTTGAACAGATTGGTCGTCGTGGTCGAAAGGCTGCCGAGCGCGAAGCCGTACACGAAGATCGCGACAAGGCCGAGGAGCCCGACCACGAGCGCCGGCCGGGCAAGGTCGCGGTGCTTGACCGGCCGCCCCGTCCCCGGCC
>JAFGBX010000015.1 GCA_016932935.1 Promethearchaeota archaeon
GCTATGCGATGGCCTGCTGCCGGTCCTTGAACGGTTTGAAGATCGCCGGCAGCTTCTCGTCGATGACCAGTGTCGACACCGTGTCCTGCACCTTGCCGGTGAGGTACAAGGACTCGAGGAACTCGCGGTATTCAGCGATGCTCCCCGTGCGGGCCACTGCATACAGGCCGTACTCCTCGCCGGTACGGTACAGCTCGGCGATCTCTTCCCTGGGAGCCAGGGTCTGGGCGGCGATCGCGTCGTACTCGGAGAGCCGCTTGGGCAGCACCTGGAGGTAGAACTTCAGCGGGAAGTCGGTCTGGGGGATCAGCGAGGGGGACAGCTTGATCGTGAACGTGTCGATGAGCCGCGCCTCGATCATGGCGTCGACACGGCGCCGCACCTGGTCGTAGGTGACTGCCGGGTGGTGGGGACTGGCGCGCTCGTGGATCCACGTGTATGACATGCGCTCGGGGATGGCGCCCTCCCGGGGGGTCGTGTTCTGCATGGTATCGAGCAGTAGCTCGTCGATCGAGTCGAACTCGGGAATCTTTTCGCTTGTCTCGGTGCCATCCGCCAGAACCAGCGATTTGCCCCCGTCCTTGAAAGTCTTCAGGCAGTTGATGATCTTGTAATGCTGGAACCGTGTTCCGGTGATGATGTCATCGACCTTTTTCAGGATATCGGTGAATTGATGGTCATTGCGGGTGCAAACCTTCACCACGAGCGAGTTTTGGCCGATGATGCCGTCGATCGACCGTACTTGCGGGATCGCGTTGATCCGGGAGACAATCTCGGGCTCTTCGGGGTTGGTCTTTATCTCTATGAAGAAGGTACGCACGTCGTGCACGTTCGGGTTTTCGATGATGCCGTAACGGATGAAACAGCCCTTCTCGAGTTGGTCGATGTGCTTTCCGATGTTCTGGCGGGACGCGGGAAGGTTCCTGTACTCGAGCTGGCTTACCAGGGCCTCTTGGTGCACGAATGCGTCTGCGTGCAAGAGGTTGAGGAGTTGCTTCGTCTTCTCGGAGAGCAACATTGTGACCACAAGCGTATGTTAACTGGCAAATAATGGTATTTTTCTGATCATTTCGATTGTGTCACCTTTTTATTAAAGATACCTGGGCATAATTAAGCTTTCATACCAGAAATGCTCGAACTTGTAATCCATTAATATATCAAGGGTCATTTGTTCAAATAGGTGTTTAAACATGGCAACGACACCCAATGCTAAGGAAGGCGCCTACAAGGTCGCCGACATGGGCCTCGTCGAGAAGGGCAAGGAGGCGATCTACGTGGCCGCTCGCAAGATGCCCGTCACGACGAGGATCCTCCGCGATCGGTTCGCGAAGGAGAAGCCGCTGAAGGGGATCAAGATCGCGGGCTGCTTGCACGTCACGAAGGAGACCGCGAACCTCGCCATCACGCTCCAGGCGGGCGGGGCAGAGGTGCTGCTGTGCGGCAGCAACCCTCTGTCCACGCAGGACGACACGGCCGCCGCGCTGGTCGACGCCGGCGTGAAGGTGTTCGCGTGGCACGGCAACACGTCCGAGGAGTTTTACTGGTGCATCCGCGAGTGCCTCAAGCAGAAGCCGAACATCCTCATCGACGACGGCGCGGATCTGATCGTGACCGCCCACAAGGAGTTCCCCGACCTCATCAAATCGGGCACCATCATGGCCACCCAGGAGGAGACCACGACCGGCGTCAAGCGCTTCAGGGCGATGGACCATGCCAAGGAGCTCAAGGTGCCGCTCTTCCCGGTGAACGATGCCCGGTGCAAGAACGAGTTCGACAACGAGCTCGGAACCGGCCAGGGCGTCTTGTCGGCCATCCAGGGCATGCACATCCTCATGGCGGGCAAGGTCGTCGTGGTCGCGGGTTACGGCCACTGCGGCCAGGGCATGGCCTTGCGGGCGCGCGGTCTCGGCGCCCAGGTGCTCGTGACCGAGGTTGACCCGATCCAGGCGCTCAAGGCCGTGTTCGCCGGGTTCCGCGTCGTCCCGATGGACGAGGCGTGCAAGGAGGCCGACGTCATCCTCACGGTCACCGGATGCAAGGACGTCGTCACGCCAGCGCACTTCGACCAGCTCAAGGACGGCTGCATCCTGGGGAACCTCGGCCACTTCGACGTGGAGATCGCGACGAAGAAGCTCTACGACTCGTGCAGGGAGCGGAAGCCCATCCGCAGGGACGTCGAGGAGATAACGCTCGGGAACGGCAAGAAGATCTACTTGCTCGCCCAGGGCCGCCTCGCGAACCTGGTACTGACCGAAGGGCACCCGAGCGAGGTCATGGACATGAGCTTCGGCTTGCAGAGCCTCGTGTCCGAGTACATCGCCAAGAACCACAAGGTCTTCAAGCCCGGCATGATCGACGTCCCCAAGGAGATCGACGACAAGGTGGGCCAGCTCAAGCTCGACGCGATGGGCATCAAGATCGACACGCTCACCGAGGTGCAGTACAAGTACATTCATGGATACGAGGAGGGCACGTGATCTTCTTGTGCCCTCCCGTTCATTCCTACCTGCTCCCTTTTTTCGATTCGTGCTGCGACGTCGTGCCGAGACGGTTGTTGGCCCAGTCGGGCCACTCGAGCTCGTGGAAAGGTAAAAAAGAGACGTGCTGCCGGAAAGGTGAAGATGTGCTTGGACCGTGCGCTTCAGCCGCTCGTCGCGATCAGCGTCTTGGTGTCCTTCACGTCGGGTTGCTTCCTGATGCTGACGACGAAGTCGGTGAGGTCGTGGAGGGTGTTGGTCTCGCATCTGGCGATGACGTCCCATTCCCCGTAGATGATGAAGGCCTCGGTCACCAGTGGGTTTTCCTTGACCTTCTTCAGGATCTCGTCCGGGCCGCCGGTCGAGGTCTCGATGAGCAAAAAGCTGATGATCTTTGCCATGGTTGTCCACGTGCCGTTACAGTCGATCCGCGCCGCGCGGTCGCGACGGCGCGCCTGGTTGCTTACTCGCCCCGGTGCAATAAATCCTCTTTGCTTCCGATGCCGCGGGCGGTCGCTTCTAATGCGACCGATCATGGTCACCCGTGGTCGATCAAACCATGGGCGCGCGGCGGCGGGGCAGGGGCGGCCGGGCCGGCGACGGCGGCTGGGAGGTCGGGAACGAGCGGCCGGAGGACCTGCACGGGCACCCGGGCGGTTACTGGACACC
>JAFGBX010000122.1 GCA_016932935.1 Promethearchaeota archaeon
CCGTCGCGATCGTCGTGCCACTCCCGCTCGAGCCCAGCCCATCGGACGCGACCACGGTGAAGTTATAACTCCCCGCACCCAATCCATCGGCATCCCAGACGACGATCATGCTGCTCATCCAGAAGCCGGACTGCACGGGAATCCCGTTCCGGTAGACCACGTAGGTCATCGCCGCCCCGGTGCTGTGGTCGACGATCGTGCACGAGAGCACGTTCCCCCCCGTGTTCCCGTCGATGGCCACCGACGCCGGCATAGTGACCATCGGAGGCCAGTTCGAGACGTTCAAGATCGTCGACCCGCTCTCGATCGAACCCAGCCCGTCGTCCACGAAGATGGTGTAGTTATAGGTCCCTATGCCCAGCCCGTCGACATCCCACGTGATCGGGACGCCGTGCGCCCAGGTATCGGACAGCAGGAACGACCCGTTCCGATAGAGCGTGTAATTGGTCGAACCGGTGCTCAAGTCGTTGACCGTGCAAGAGAGCTCGTTCCCCGAAGTGTTCAGCTCCACGGCGGCCGTCGCGGGCATGCTCAACACGGGATCGACGTTCGAGATGGTAACGTAGGTCGTGTCTTGCACCACGTCGCCGTCGATCAGGCCCGCGATGATGGTGTAGTTATGGACGCCCACCGGCAGGCCGTCGATGTTGTGCTCGAAGTAATAACCGGAGGGGGAGGCTGCCCATTGCGACGTGTGGACCTGGGTGCCGTTCCTGTAGATGGTGTAGTTGTGCTCCGTGGGGCTCCCGGCGCCCGTGTAAAGCGTCCAGGCGAGCTGGTGGCCGGTGGTTCCACAAGCGAAGGACTGGTCATCAGGATGCGTGATCGCCGAAAACTTGTATATCCGCGTGTCGAATTTCGTGTAATAGGGTGCATCATGACTGTAACCGCCTGCAACGTACATGCAGTTCTGACCGGCAGCGATCCCGCGGAACTCATCATCGTAAAAACCGGGTATGCCAAAGGATTTGTTGAAGGCCGAGGTGCCGTTCGTCCAGTAACCCGCAAGGATGTACTGGCCCACGTACGATGGCGCTCCCGAGGTGTCCTTCGAGAACCCGGTGAAGAGGACATAGTCATACTTCAGGGCTATACCGAGGCCGGTCTCCCATCTGTTGCTGGAACCAGGCTCATCCCAGTAGCGCGTCCAGTTCACGACGAAATTGGTACTCAGCCTCATAACGAGCGCCTGGTAGGAGCTGTACGCTCCGATCATACCGGATCGGCCCGTGACGTAAACATAACCATCTTTCACGGCGATCCCATAACCCCGCTCGTCATCGACACTTCCTAGCGGTTTGACGTATAGGCTTCCAGAAGTCTGGTTGAAGTCTATCGACCGGAGGAACAGCTGGTTGCTGCTTGGTGCTTGATGGTGGGAATACCCTACCGTGTAGACCCATCCTCCGCTGACGGCGATCCCGGTCGCGCACGATGACGCGTTGATCGTCGTGCTGTCGTACCAATCTTGAACCCCGTTCTGGTAGTACTTCCACACCATATGATTGGTACCGTCGTAACCGGCGACGTAGACGGCGTCGTTCGATGCTGCGATCGCGTAGCCGGACTTGTCCGCGCCGGGGGTACCGGCTGAGAAGTTGGAGTTCCACATGAGGGTTCCGTTCGTGGCATATTTGTTCACGAACATGTTGAGATCCCCCGTGGAAGAGTTTGTAGTGGAGCCGGTGATGTAGACGTAATTTCCAGAGACGGCCACGCCGTAAGCCTTTTCATTCCCGGCCCCACCCCACGAGACGTTCCACACCCGCCGCAACTCGGCATCGTACTTCGCGAGATAGGCATCGTATTGAAGCCCGATGCCCTTGTTCGCATACCCGGCCATGTAGACGTCCCTGCCGCTCACCGCGACTGCCTGCGCGCAATCATCATCTGGATAATCTGACCACCCGTCCCATTCGACGTCGGTAGAACGCTCGTACAGCGACGACGGTTGTGCTATAGAACCGTTCCCGAACGTATCAATCACGGGCTGCATCGTACCCGCCTGGAACGCGAGGACGTGCATCGAACCTAGCAAGATGCAACTGGTGGCGATCATTGCCGCGACCTTGGTCGCTCTCCTTTGCCTTTTTTCGATCATCCCTTGCGTTTCTCCTTCGAGTTCGTCCCGATTCCATCTCTGCTGAAAATAGTTGTGACAACTCCTTGTGACCAGCCCGGGGTATTTAAGGAAGCGGGCACGTCGGGAACGGCGCCCGGTTTGAATGTTACGCGGGGATGTTGAAGCAGGGGCTTGGCGCGCCGGTTCAGCCCGCGCTGTACTTGTAGCGCAAGAAGCCGGCCACGCCGCCGAACGTGTCGTGCAGCACTTTCCCTTGCTCGGTCGCCGTGGAGATCATGCGGACGGAAGCCCCGGACTTGGCCGCCAGCTCGCCGAGGTACTCGACCGTGTCTTGCTTCTCGATCTTGGAGTTCACGAAGCCGGTCTTGCATTCGGGGCACTCGCCGGTGCGGAGATCCTCGACCTTCTTGTCGACCTCCATCGTCGGGATGTAGATGTCGGTCTCCTTGCCGCACCCGTTGCAGACGCGGGACACGCGCACCTTGTTGAGCCCCTCGCTGAGCAGCAAGATCTCCACCGCCGAGTTGGCGAGGGCGTCGATCGTCTCGCGCAGCCCGTAGGTGATGAGCCCCGTGTCACGTGCCACGTGGTCCATGAATTTATCGATTGCCTTCCGCTCCTTCATGTACTCGGTGTCACGGAGCAGATCCTGGGCCTTGTAGAGCAGCCCCCGCACCCCGGTCTCGCCGCCGCCGTCGGTGTCGAGGAGGGGCTTGAGCACCTTCGCTTTGAGCTCGTCGCGCAAGAAGGGGCCTTCGAGGAACTCCTGCTTCGTCAGGCCCGGGCCGCCGATGAGGATGCCGTCGAGCTGATCCTTGATCTCGCCGAAGATCGTGTTCGAGTGCTCGCCAACGCGCTTGTAGAACTCGCGGGCAGCCTCCTCGATGAGCCGCTCGAACCGGTGCTGCGACTGGCCGCCCGCCCTGTGCTTCCCGTGGATCCCCGACGTCATGGTGTCGAGTATCTCGACGTGCTTGCCCCGAAGCGTGCCGATGGCGCTCTCGTTGCGCTCGATGGAGATGATCCCGATCGTCGCCTTGTCCTTGATCATCTCCTCCAGCGGGGCTGTTAAAAATTCCGACGCGCAGTGATAGATGAACGAGCGCACGTTCTCGGGCGGGATGATCACGTACTGCTCCTCCTTCTCGGTTCCCGGCCCGCGGAGGGGGATGAAGCCATCGAAGAGGATGAAGCCCGTCTCTGACTCGACCTTGCCGTCGGAGATTATCTTGAGCCGAGCGATGAGCGACGTGATGGAGTCGGTCACCATCGTGCGCGTGCTCTTCGACTTGATGTTCGACGACTCGGATATCTCGTTGCGGAGGTAGCCGATGACAGCGGCGAGCGGGCGGCTGGGAGGGATGTAGAGCGAGATCAACTCCGTGTGGTAGCCGCGCTTGCTCTTGAGGACGTCGAGATCCCGCTTGACCTTGTAGTAATCGATGCTGCTCTTATCATGGTGATCAATCTTGCCGCTGCTCATCGTATCTGCCTCCAGTCACGAAAACGAGCGCGCTCCCTCTTTCGTGGCCTTCCCGGTCATCAGTCAAGCGATGCACGCAGGCGAGAACGATGTGCCGGTTGTGCGGGATGCCGTGCCACGTGCCATGGGATTCAGCGCGAGTCGGTTCTTGATAGAATTAAAGCCACGAATGATTTAAATGACGTGGTAACTGCATTCGTGCAGCGAACGAGTGAGCGCCATGATCACGCTCCCCATCAAAGGCCAAGGCGGGACCTACGAGCTCCACCCGGTGAAGATCGTGTGCCTCGGCAAGAATTACGCCGCACATGCGAAGGAGTTCGACAGCCAGATACCCTCGGAACCGATGTTCTTTTGCAAGACGCCCACTTGCTTGATCTCCGACGGGCAGAAAATCCGCATGCCGAAGAAAGAAGAGCTGGGCATCGAGCGCGTCGATCACGAGGTCGAGTTGGCCGTCATCATCGGCAAGGATTGCAAGGACGTGGCGAAAGCCGAGGCCATGGAACACGTGTTTGGATACACGGTCTTCAATGACGTCACGGCCCGCGACTTGCAGAAGCGCGACATCGCCAAGATGTGGCCGTGGTTCCGCTCCAAGAACCTCGACACGTTCGGCCCCGTCGGCCCGCGCGTCGTGCTCGCAGGGGAGCTCGACCCGCGGGACCTACCCCTCGAGCTGAAGGTCAACGGCGTCGTCAAGCAAAGATCGAACACGCGTGAGATGATCTTTCCCGTCCCCACACTCATCTCATTCATCTCCAAATACATGACGCTGGAGGAGGGGGACATCATCGCCACGGGGACGCCGGACGGGGTGGGGCCGATCCAGGCTGGCGACGTCGTCGAGGCCACGATCGAGCCCATCGGCACGCTGAGGAACCTTGTCGAGTGAGGGAAACCCTACATTTGGATGGGGTCGATGCGGAGGACGCTCGGGCCGCTGCACGTGATGTCCATGAACCGCACGTCGTCGAACCCGCAATCGATGTACGCTTTTTCTATGTAGTCCTCTGCCTCGACCGATCCCTTGTAGATCACGTACACGGACTTCCCCATCTGGTTCATGGACGCCCCGAGCACGCTGGTCGGTCTCTTGTCGTCCCCGTTGATCGACGCCATGAGGTTCTTGACGACCCCGAGGTCGAGCTGCTCGACGAACCGCATCCACGTCCCCTCCACGAACGTGATGGCCGTCCGCAAGAAGTGGTCGACCGTGTACCTGCGCGAGATCGAGGCCATGGCGGCCTTGCCGCTCTCGATGATGCTCTTGCGGATCGGGGGGTCGCTCAGCATCTGCGCGGTCGACAGGCCCCCTCGGGTCGCGCACGCGATCCTGGTCGTCGGCGGGACGATGATCGAGACCATGTTGAACGGGTAGCCGGGCGCCATGCTGATAGTGCAACCGCCCCTCAACTGGCCCCCGACGGTGCCGAGCCCCGTCCTGTTCTCGACCTCGGCGCAATGGGCGAATTTCCCGCACTCGTCGAGCGACAGGCCGAGGCCGAGCAAGACGTTCGCGGCGATGGCGGCGCCTAGGGCACCGGATCCAGAGCTGCCAAAGCCCGCGCCCATGAGCAAGGGCATCTCGTGGTGGATGGCGATCGCTGGGCCTCCCGCGACGTCGATGCCCATCCACTTCAAGACCGACAGCGTGGTCTTCGCCTTGGACGAGAAATCGGCCCCGTTAATCGAGATGCTAGCCGTGCCGGGATCCCCCTCGTCGTTGACCTCCACGGTAGTGATCCCGTGCTCGGACAAGCAGGGTCCCCCGCCACGCGAGCCGATGGTCAGGAGGTCGTCGATGTCGTACCGCGGTGGGGGCGTGGAGCCCTTGTCGACGATCTCGAAGAAGCCGCTGATCCGGTGGGGCACGCCCACGACCACGCGCTTGGCGACCGGACTTAACTTCAGCATAGGCATCAAAGGGGTCATTCCAGTCTTTTCAAGATGGCACCGAGGGCCTCGACGAAGGCGTCGATGGCGGGGCGCTTCACGTGTGGCATGATGACGACGCGCTCGATCTGCGGGCTCATGTTCCTGAAGAAACCGAGGTACCAGCCGGCCTTGCGGAGCTCCTTGTCGATCTCGCCCATCGGGATGCGCGAGACCGACTTGATGCCCACCACGTTGATCACGGGCTCGCGGGCGACCTCGACATACCGCTCGAGTTCCCGTAACCGATCCCGGAGGTACAAAGTGTTGTCCCAGCACTCCGACACGGCAACGCGGAACCCTTCCCGGCCGAGATGCCGCAGGAGGCCCCAACACGCGAGCACGACGTTGCCCGGCCGCGTCCCCATTACGTTGAAGTGCTTGAAGGCCCCACCAGCGAGGTATGGAATGTCGAACCCGAGCACGTCCTTGTAGAAATGCTCCCGCAAGATGAAACTCCCGCTCGGAATGAGGTTCATGCCCATCTTGTGTGGATCGCACGTCATGCTCGCGACTTGCGGGACCATGAAGTCGAAGCCGGGGAACTCGTGCCCCAGGTCCCGCAAGAACGGGAGCACGAAGCCACCGAACGCCGCGTCGACGTGGAAGTAGATGCTGGCGTTCCTCGCCTCGATGATCTTCCCCATCGTGTCGATGGGATCCACGACGCCGAGCGACGTGGTGCCGGCGATGCCGACCACGGCGATCGTGTTCTCGTTGATCGCCCGCTCGAACTCCCCCAGGTCGAGGTCGAAGTTGGCGTCCAGCTTGATCGCGCGGAGCTTGAACCCCATGAAGTCGGCCGCCTTCTGGAACGAC
>JAFGBX010000123.1 GCA_016932935.1 Promethearchaeota archaeon
ACTTGAGCAGGAACGTGGGGGCCGAGTCTGCCTCGAGCGGCTCGGGGCTCGCGAGGATGGCGCACCTGTACCCGTGGGCCGCCGGGAACCCCGTGACGCCGGCCGTGCCGACCGACACCTGGTCGAGCCAGTACTCGTCCCACTGGACTCCCTTCCTCGCGAGCTCCTCCTTGTATCGCTTGAGGGCGTGCCCCTCGTCCTCGCGCCCGTTGATGAACGCGAGCCGGTCGTGCGATGCATCCAACGCGCCTTGCTTGGCCGCATTCTTCCTCGCGAACGACCAGGCATCACCATCGGGACGCGCTTCGAGCAGATCGAGTACTGCCCCCGCGGCCGTTGATCCCTCGGGTAGGTAGAGGCCGGCGATCGCCTCCAGGTCAGCCACTGGCACGACGTCCCGATCCAGGCAGAACAAATGCTTGCACAACGACGCCTGGCCGGGATCCGCGAGGGAGCGGAGGGGATAGGGGAAATCGGCCATGATCAGCTCACCATACGCATGACGAGGTCATTAATAACAAGGTTAAAAATCGCTCGCAAAATAATAAGACAAAAGCATCCAAAGGGAAGGAACGACCCATGGACGATTTCCTCAAGGGCACATGGACGGCGTTGATCACTCCTTTTTCGTCCGACCTCTCAGTCGACTACGAGGGGTTCAAGAGGCTGCTCGACCGCCAGATGGAGAACGGCGTGACCGGGCTCGTCCCGTGCGGGACGACTGGCGAGTCCGCGACCATGAGCCACGCGACGCACCGCGAGGTCATCAAGTTCGTCACGGAATACGCGAGGGACAACGCCGGGCGTTTCGGGAGGGCCTTCGGCAAGGACCTGTTCGTGATGCCCGGCACGGGATCCAACGCGACGGCCGAGGCCGTCGAGCTCACCAGGTTCGCTGAGAGCGTCGGTGCACACGCCACGCTGCACGTGATCCCGTACTACAACAAGCCGACGCAAGAGGGCTTGAAGCTCCACTTCAAGATGATCCTCGACGAGACCGACGTGCCCGTCGTCATATATAACATCCCCGGGCGCACGAGCCGGAACCTGGAAGTCGCCACGATGCTGGAGATCGCCAAGAACCCGCAGGTCATCGGCATCAAGGAGGCCAGCGGCGACATCGGTCAGATCATGAAGACGATCTACAAGACAAGGGGCACCGGCTTCTCCGTGCTCTCGGGTGACGACAACCTGACGTACGTCTACATGGCCATGGGGGGCAAGGGCGTCGTCTCGGTCGCCTCGAACGTCATCCCCCGCCAGATGAGCGACTTCACGGCGGCCATGCTCGCCGGCGACTTCAAGAAGGGGCTCGACATGCACTGGAGGATGCTCGACTTCTTCGAGGCGCTGTTCTACGAGACGAACCCGGGGCCCGTGAAGTACATGGCGTCGGCCCTGGGCCTGCCCGCGGGGCCGATGCGGCCGCCCATGTGCACGCCGACGCCCGAGAACCAGGAACGGATCAAGAAGGCTATGAGAGCGTTCGGCCTGATGAAGTGATCCCCCGCCTTTTCCCAGCCCTTCTCTCGCATTTCACGCCTAGATCCAGCCTATGGGCATGAAGACGGCGATGCACGCCAAGTCCACGAGCAGGATCGTGCCCACGATCTTCGCCCGGGTCTTCATGCTGCGCGCGTCGTAGACGATAAACGCGACGACCCAGAACGGGAGGTACCCGACGAGGTAGATGAGCCACGGGGCCTGGAGGTTCCACCACGGGTAATCCCACGTGAGCGCGCCCGCCAGGTTCAAGAACACCTCGACGACGACGCACAGGGCCGCCATAACGAGGGCGATCACGGGCCGGTTCGGGAGCTTCCCGAATATCTTGGCGTCCTTGTCCTTGGGTATCAGCTTGGTCGACACGATGCCCATGATGGCGAACATGAACGTCGTCTCGATATTGAGCCCGATGAGGATGAGGTAGACCGTGCCGCCAGGCTCCACCCAGACCGCCGAGTAATTGGTGAAGTGGAACACGAGCGAGTTCCATATCTCGTTGAACAAGTCGAGGCCCCAGAAAGACACGGCGGCCATGACGGCCGGCCAGTTCTTCTTCTCCGCCTCGACCGCGTACACGTAGATGACGATGAGCAAGAGCGGGATCACGTACCATTGAAAGTCAGCAGGCGGTTGGCGCAAGATGTCCAAAGCATCCTGGGCGTTAGGAGTTGGTGCCATGCGGTGACATCCCGCGGGTGGAGATAAGAACCTACCGCACGCTTGGCGCATTGTTCATATCATGGTTTTTTTTTCCTTCATACTCGACGCTATAAGCCGTGAAGATTTCTTCAACCAAGGAGGTCGAAGATCTCAACAATATCTTGAAATGAAATTGAGCCTGGAGGTGGGATATCCAAGGATTTATTTTTGAATAAAGAGCAGCGGCTCTCCCCCGCTGCACGGTGGAGATATGCGACTTCCCGCCCACGCCGAGGGCCTTGTGCCTTCGTGCCCAACGCCATGAATCAGAATGAATGGTGATGAAGGCCGGCTAACGCGCGTGCATCTCGAGCTCACCTCTTTTTAAGAACGTTTTAAGACCATTCGCCTTGCTAGTCTCCTTAG
>JAFGBX010000124.1 GCA_016932935.1 Promethearchaeota archaeon
GTGATGGCCACCACGGGGGCCAGGTAGTTGTTCACGACGGCGAGCAGGGACGTGTACTTCGTGACGGCCGGCACGTCGTCGTTCGTGCACCGGGCGGTGATGTTGACCGTGGAGCCCTCGGTGTAGCCGTTGAAGTTGATGTTGGCACGCCACGTGGTGCCCCCCTGGAACGTCGCGCCCGTCCACGAGCCGCCGTTCACCTGGACTTGCACCGACGTGATCGTGCTGTCGGGGTCGGTCGCGCTGACGTAGACGCCGAAGCTGCTGCCGTAGACCTCGCCGTTTGGAACCGGCGTCGTGATGTTGATGACCGGATCCGCCACGACCTTGACGTGTAGAATGTCGGAATACCAGTATTCACTGTACGCCATGGTCTCGGTACCGTCGGTGCCGGATATCGTCTCCGACCAGCCCGGCTCGGTCCGCTCGCTCATCAAGCGCAAGTAGGTGTTCTGCGTGTAGGGTTCGTTGCTCAAGTTCCCCATGGCCGTCCCATAGCGCTGGTCTACCTTTGCCCTGGCCGTGAAGTAGTAGTCGCCCGGTGTGGTCGGCATGGTGATCGTCTGCTGGAACCAATGGCCATTAGACGTGCTCCCGTCGAGCGCGAGGTTCCAGCCGGTGCCGCCCGTCCAGCGGCCCCGGAATGTCTGGTCGTTCGTGGTCGTGTAGGTGAAGGTGGACTTCGGGTTCGGGTTCGTCCCCCATTGGATGCGGGTCTCATCGCACACCATCGAGCCGTTGACCTGGTACTTGATCGTGACCTGGCTGCCCGGCTGCACCTCCGTGTGGTTGGCAGGCGTGACCGCCTTGTCGTACCGGACGTAGGGCTGGGCCATGTCGATGAGGAACAGCATCTGCCGCCTCCCGCCAGCAACCCAGCACGAGGCGGGCGTCGAGGTGTCGGTTCCAAACTCGCCACTTGGCGTGTTCTTCGTCGTGGAATACTCGAGCGTGAACCAGAAGATGCCAGAGCCCGGGTAGTTCCCGTCGTAGGTCACCTGCGCTGCCGAGTCGGGTTCGTTGGAGGAGTACATGAACGTGTCCTGGCAGCCGTCCGCCTCGTACCATTGGCCACCCGGACAGAAGTTCCCGAGGTACGAGGTCGTGCCCGAGTTGAAATACCCGTCCGGCGTGTTCCCCGTGAAATTCACCAGCGATGCCAGGACAGAATCATAATAGTAGAAGTCCGGCGGGCAGTACGTCGCGGTGCGCCCGATGCGCGCCTTGGCCCCGCCCGTGTACCAGTTCCCGCCCGCGATGGTCAAACCAGTGACGGTGCCCCTGACCGAGTCCATTGGATAGCAAACGAAGTGCGCCCCGTCGTGGCCACCATAGCCGAGGCGGAACTGGTGGTGGTTAATGAATTCCCGCAGGCACTGCGCGTTCCTCGTCGTCATGGTGGAACCGGACGTGTCGTGCCAGTCGAAATCGCGGTTCATGTCCAGGCCTGTTTGGTCATAGCGGGTGTTACGCACGATCCCATCCGGGTTGAAGGCGGGGAGGATGTATATCTCCCGGTTGTTGATGAGCCATTGCAAGTGCTCCTTCTCGAAGCCGATGTAGTTCGTATCCCCGCCGCCCGTATAGCCGACCGAGTAGCGCAAGAACCAGTCCGCGAACCATATCAAGACGGAGGGGGTCGTGAACTCGTCGCCGTGGATCCCGCCTTGGAGGAGGACTTCCGGCTTCTTGAAACCGAGTGACTCGTTCGTGATCCGGAGCACGTACATGTTGTATCCCGTCCCACCGCCGCTTCTCGGGATGAGCGGCACGCCATAGAGCGTGTTCACGTCGATCAGCTCCGCGTAGTTGGGGTAGGTCGTGGCGAGCTGGGTCATCTTCGTGACCATACCGGCGAAGTCCGTGCCGAACCGCGTGTAGTCCACGACGGGCGGATCGCTCCGCTGCACATCTGGTGGGGTCACCGGCGTCTCTAATCCGGGTATCGTGCCCGGTGCCGATTCTTTATTCGCTGGTGCCATTTGAGTCGAAATGCACAAAGCCCCGGCGCCCGCGAGGAACAAGAAGGCGAGAGCGCTGGCGATGCGCGAGTGTTTCGTTGGGGTGCGTTTCATTCTGGAGGCCTCGGGTGTCGTTATTTGTTAACCGTATTTTATTGGATGGATGTCGCTGGAGTTCATCGGTGTCATTAGATGATGCAGAACCATGGAAAGACGGTGCAAATGGCTAGGAGCATGATGGCGAAAAGCACCATTTGGGCGACGCCGGATGCCAGGCCGAACCATGCCTTGAACGTGGCATTCGGGTGCCGGGGCTTGGTGATCAACACACGTATCCCCGTCGCGGCTGCCAATGGCCCGCTCGCAGGCCACAAGAAGAATGGCACCGCGAGCAATACCCCGAGCCACATGCTCGTGCTGGCGAGGATGCTTGCGCGGTCGAACCGCTCCTTGTCCTTGATCAGTGGCTTGAAGCCCGCGAACTTCTGGTTAATGGCCTTGGCAGGCATATCCGGAGCTTCGAAGGATGCTGGTGGGGTGGCCCCGCGCAGCAGTTGGCTCGCGCTCAAGAACTGCCACGTGCGCTCCTTCCTCGGGGCTGTGAACATGGTGTCGGGCGGGCCTTGCTCCCATATCGTGCCCTGGTCGAGGAAGAACACGCGGTGGGCGACGCGCTTGGCGAAATCGATCTCGTGCGTGACCACGAGCATGGTCATGCCCTGGGCAGCGATGTCCTCCATGACCTTGAGCACCTCGCCGATGAGCTCGGGGTCGAGCGCCGACGTCGGCTCGTCGAACAGGATGATCTGCGGATCCTGGGCGAGGGCGCGGGCGATGGCGACGCGCTGCTTCTGGCCGCCGGACAGCTCCGCGGGGCTGGCGTTAGCCTTGTCGGCCAGGCCGACCTTGGCAAGGGCAGCCTTTGCCTTCTCCTCGGCCAGCGCCCGTTTCATTCGCTGCACCTTGCGAAGGGCGAGCGACACGTTGCCCAGCACGGATATATGAGGGATCAGCTCGAAGTGCTGGAACACGAACCCGATGTCCTGCCGAGCGAGGGTGATGTCGTATCCGGGGCTGTAGATGTCGATGCCGTTGATCACGACGCTGCCGTACGTCGGTGGCGTGAGCCCGTTCAAGCAGCGGATGAGGGACGACTTCCCCGTTCCCGAAGGCCCGAGGATGCAGACCACCTCCCCCCTTTGCACGGCGAAATTCACGCCCTTGAGGACGGGCAGCTCGCTGCCGTCATCGCGATTGTAGACGAGGCACAAGTCCTTGACCTGGATGATGGGAGGTGCGCCCGCGGCGGCCGATGGCGGGATCGTGGGGCGGGGAATCTGGACGCCTGTCTGCGTTCCGAGATCGATCAGGTGGCTGGCCCGCAAGAACTCCCTCGTGCGCTCTTGATCCGGCCGGGTGAACACGTGTTCGGGAACGCCCTCTTCTAGTATCACTCCCTGATCCAGGAAAAACACGCGTTGTGCAACACGCCTGGCGAAGTCTACCTCGTGGGTCACCACGAGCATGGTCATGCCCTGCCGGGCGATGTTTTCCATCACCGCCAATACTTCACCGATGAGCTCGGGGTCGAGCGCAGACGTCGGCTCGTCGAACAAGATGATCTTCGGATCCTGGGCGAGGGCGCGGGCGATGGCGACGCGCTGCTTCTGGCCGCCGGACAGCTCCGCGGGGCTGGCTTGCGCCTTGTCGGCCAAGCCCACTTGCTTAAGCGCTTCCATCGCCCTCTTGTTGGCGATCTCGCTCTTGTAGCGCTTCACCTTCTGCAAGGCGAGCGAGACATTTCTCAAGACGGACATGTGGGGGAATAGCTCGAAGTGCTGGAAGACGAACCCGATGTCCTTTCGCAACAACCTGATGTTGGTCTGCTGAGGGAATAAAATTTGCCCGTTTATCGAGATCCGGCCTTGCTGCGGTACCGTGAGCCCGTTCAAGCAGCGGATGAGCGAGGACTTGCCAGTTCCTGATGGGCCAAGGATGCAGATGACCTCGCCCCTCTGCACGGTGAAGCTCATACCCTTGATGACGTGCAACTCGTTGGCCGTGCCCACGTTGTACGAGAGGTGCAGGTTCTCGACCTGGATGACGGGTGGATCCTGCGCGTGGTTCGTCATGGTCGTCGAGGTCACAGCAAGCTTTTCCTCCCTTTGACTCCGATCCCTGCAATCGCGAGGCGCCTCTCGGCCACCCTCGAGAGGATCGCGACCATCGTGCAGATTATCCAGTAGACAATAGCATTGGTGATGTAGATGGTGAAGACGCTCCCCGGGAACTGCGACGTGAGGCTTTGCGCGATCCCGGCGAGCTCGAGGATGCCGATGGCGAGCGCGAGGCTCGTGTCCTTGATCACGATGACGAACTCGTTGATGAGAGGCGGGATGGCCAGCCGGAGCGTCTGCGGTAGAAGGATCGTGCTGATGACTTGGTTCTTCCCCATACCGAGCGAGAGGCCGGCCTCGGTCTGGCCGACGGGCAAGGCGTTCACGCCCCCACGGATGATCTCCGCCTGGTAGCCCCCCGAGTTGATGCCGATGGCGAGGATGGCAGCGATCATGCCGTCAGGTATGTCGACGGGGTATCCGACCACGAGTTCCAGCAACATCTCTATGCCCGTGTAGAGGCCCGCGAAGGCATATCGCCAGATGAGGATCTGCACGATGAGCGGTACCCCGCGCACGATCTCCACGTACACGGCACTCACGCCGCGGACGAAACCATTTCCGAACGACCGGCCTATCCCGGCAGCGATACCGAGCAAGAAACCTATCAAGATGCCGAAGCCCGCGATCGTGATCGTCGTCCCGAATCCCTGGCTAAACCGGGGTATCGCCGTCTCGATCAAGAACTGGCCCTCTGGCCCGCCAAACGTCGCGATGAGAAAGATGATGCCCGGTCGGGCGACGCCGACGCACGTCAGAATCAGGGCGAGGATGGCGTCGTTGCGGCCTGGTTCCCGCGTCTTGAGCGATAAGATGGCGAGGATGATCGCCGAGATGCTGATGGCATAGTACGCGGTCTGGATGGCTATCAATAGCGACAGCTCTACCAAGCCGGCGGGGGTTGAAGGGTAGATGACGAACGGCCACCCCATGAAAAACGCGATGATCGCGAGGACTATCGAGAACATACCCTTCTTGTTTTGTATGAACTAAGTCCTTCGATCCAATAAATTTACTAGGTTCGGTCATGAAGTTTATAACCGGCCCGCCGTGATAGGATCACGTGCA
>JAFGBX010000125.1 GCA_016932935.1 Promethearchaeota archaeon
CAGCCGACCGGGAGGACGGACGCCAGGAAGTGAACCCCCGTGATGGTCAGCAGTAGCCACGTGAAGTGGGTAGATGCTGTCTGGAGCCGGACGAAGCCCAGGGCGAACAAGAGGGTCGGGTCGCCGAACATGTTACCCATCACCAGCGGCACCGCCACGAAGACCGCGCAGAAGATCAAGAACAGCTTGAGCTTGCCCCGGTCGACCCGCTGGTCGGGCTTCTTGCCGAACTTGGCCGGGTACTTGAACCGTCGCACGAGCATGAACGCAACGCACGCCCCGATCGTGCCCGGCACGCCGGCGTAGAGCAGGACCATCCAGTGGAACCACGTCCAGCCGGGCGCCGCGCTGGCGTCGTAGTCGATCGAGACGACCTTCTCGCCCGACCCGCCGGTGATACGCGACTCTATGTGCATCTTGCTCGGCGAGCCAACGGGCAGCAAGAGCTCCCACAAGGGGCCGGTCACCTGCGTTGCGTCTTGCCACGCGCCCCCGTCGATTCGGATTTGCACGCCCGTGACGCCCGCCACGTCCCAGGCGAGCACGCGGATCGCGCCGGGGGCCGCGTGGGGGGCCTCTAGGTAGTCGCCGTACACGTGGTCGGACGCGATCGGGCTCGTGATGAGCCCTTGCGGCCACCGGCCCACGAACGCCAGCTCCGAGGACAAGACGCCGCTGTCGACCGCCAGGATCCGGTAGGTGCCTCGATCCTTGTGGAACGCGGGCGTCTGGATCGCCCGGATGCCGTTCGCCTGCGGCAAGTAGTCGATGTCCTCCACGTGGTGGTGGCCGACCAGCATCACGTCGACGCCGTGGTCGATGGCCAGCGACTCGAACGACTTCCCCGAGCCCGTGAGCTCGGCGCTGAACGAGTAGGGCGGGTGGTGCTGGAGGAGGAACGTGACCGGCGAGGGCGAGCCCGTCTCCCTCCGCAGCTCCGCCTCGTACCAGTCCATCTCCGCACGGGTGAGGATCCCGAAGACGGCGAACTGGTAGTCCACGCCGTCGCCCTCCGTGCTCTTCAGCCCGATGAACCGGTGCTGCCCCGCGCTCGTGTTGACGCCCCAGGCGTGGTGGTACTGCCCGGTGGCCCTTCCCAGCACCGAGTTTGCGAGGTAGCGCGTGAAGCCGGGGTCGCCGTAGCCGTCGTGGTTCCCCGTGAGGTCGACGTACCACGACAGGTTCGCGCCCGCCGAGTCCGTGGCGTTGCGGTAGATGGCCCACTCGACGTCGTCCTGGCCGAGGTTGTCGGCGATTATGTTGCCGTCGTGGTCGTTCGTGTTCACGAGGTCGCCCGTGTTGACGACGAACTCGGGCACGATCACCCGTGCCGACTCGTTCAGCAGCAAGAAGTACTGGTGCGCGAGGCCGGGATCCTCCGCCGCGTCCCCGTAGAGCCAGCATTCTTGCGAGTCGGTGACGTGCAAGAACCAGAAGACGTTGTGAGAGCCCGTGTCTATCCCAGAAGGATTCAGGGTGCCCTGGTTCTCGCGCGTGGCCGTCCCGCTGCCTGGCGTGCCATCACGCGCGCCCGTGGACGATAAGGAGAGTACCAAGCAGGCAAGGAGCACCATGCATGCGATTGTAACGAATGGAGATGCCTTCCGCGTGAGCTGCTGCATGATCCATCCTCTCCCAGCCATCTTTTTATAACGCGCACCCATCTCTCCGTGCCCACCCGGGAACGCGCCTCGCCTTCCGCACCAACGAGAGGAAGGATTGCGATGGCACCTCCTAACTGGTGCCCCATCTCCAGTAGAACTTCTTTTTCTCCCTCCTGTCGGGGATGAATTGTGCCAGCGTGGCGAGCACCGCCTCGTACTCCGGGGTGGGCTTGGGCACCAGGTCGTACTGTAGGTACGCGACGGCGCCCTTGGAAACCCGGAGAACCTCGTCGAAGATCTGGAAGACATTCTGGACGATCTGCGGGATATCTATAGTGGCCACGTCGTGGTGGATGGAGAATATGTCGATGGATCCGTCCTCCCTTTTGATCCTCATCGTTTCCAGCTTCTTGACGTGTTCCGGCTTGAGGGCCGATTTCTTCGGGATGTACTTGTCACCCGCCACCTGGATGTAGAGCTGCTTCCTCTTGGGCTTGAAGGATATGCTGATCCAGCACCCGCCAACGACCAGCAAGCAAGCGTTGTACCCATCCTTTCCCTGGGCGATGAGCTGCTCAATGGCGTACACGAGCCCTTCGAAAGGTCTCGACGTGGTCGGTATGGCGGTAGGTTTTTCTTCGCCAGCAGCGGGTTTGACCACCTTGGGATGGCTCGTGCCAGCAGTGGTGGGTACACCTTCTTTTTGTTCCAATTTATCCAATTCGGCAACATAGTGCGGAGCTACCAGGTCTTCTCCTTTCGCTTTACCCCTTCGAATTTCTGCTCGAGCAGCAGCCTGGATTTTTTCCAGCAATTCGGGATGCTCGAGGAAGAGCTGGCGGGCGGCTTCAACCTCGGACACTTGCTCGACGTAGTGCGTCCCTCCGGCCTCGACGACGGAGTAGAAACTCTCCGTTTTCCGGATAATTGCCACGCCACGTAAGGTCGTCGTACCATTTTTTGGATATCTCATCTCGGCCTGGTCATTAAAGGTCTGTTGGAAGCCGAGTATTTTCCGGGAAAACTGTAGCGAGATGGAATCCATGTGTTTAGGGGAGTCTTTCGAGAAGAACCCGAAGTCAAACCGGTATTCTCCAATAATATCGTCACTTAGATCGTGAATGGCGGTTGCAAACACGGAAAATTTGCCCGGCATATCGACGAACCGAACCGTCATCCAGTCGTTGCCATGCTGGGTAACCTCCAATACGCCGCCTTTCTTGTCGATTTTCGAAATGACCGTGTCTAGCATTATTAGCGTGCTATCATCTTTTGGATCCCAATGGAACACTTTTTTTTCCTTTGGATCCGATTGGAAACAGCACCTGCCGGCAGGAAAGAGCCCAAAGATGCCAGGAGATTGACAGACCTTTGTTAAAGCCGGTTTGTTGATTATCGGATTTGCTGTAAGGGTGTAAGATCCCTTGAATTTGTCTTTCGCCTTCTCTATCCACATCTTGATCTCGAAGGGAATCTCATATTCGATCAGAGTACCAAGAAACCCTTTCCCTGCAACGGTGAACTTGCCGTCCATGAAACCCTCGTATCGTTCCGTGCCCTCCCCCGTCACTCCTTCTCACCCTCGGCCATTTTTTCAAATACCGACACCATCTCCTTTGCTCGGTTCGCCATTTCGAGGTAGAGGCTCTCGATTTCGACATCCCTTTTGTGCAACTCGGCCAATAGAGGTTTCATCCGTTTCTGGATGTTTTCGGAGGGTGAGAGGTGCTTCTCGAATAGCTTATGAACCGCCTGTCCCCTCTTCATCGCTTCCTCCAAAAAATCCTGTTCCTCTGCGTTTTCATCGATTGAATTGGCGACCCATGCTTGAAACTTCGAACATTCTTCGGCGAGAGCAAAGTTCAATGCTCTCAAGAATTCGATGACGATGCCTCGGCCCTGCTTATTGATTTCGATGATCTTTTCCCAAGGCGCCAGGATCTTGTTCAGGGAATCGTGATACTGACCTTGCATCTTCGCTTCGACGGAGTCCGTTCTCATCGATTCCGCCGGTTTTATTTTCACGGCCACGGACGTTTCTCCAGGCCTCGTTTCTTTTTTGGGCGCCGGTTTTCCTTCTGACGTTTGTTTTTTCTGCGCCGCAGATTTATCGCTCGGCTTTTCCGATGCGATCAATCCAAGGCCCTTTAAGTTCTCGCGCGACTTCTTGATCTGGTAAGCCGCGTATCGCTTTGCGATCTCCATAAAGTTCAACTTCTCGTCCGGCCCGATCTCACCAGCGGCGACCAATTCCTTCCGCTGTTGTTCCATCATTTTGGTTATTTCGTCAGCCATGGCCTTCTGCCCTATTTACTCGCGATTCTTGTCTAATGGAACAAGATCCTATATGAGCCTACGCTATTTCCCCGCCTTGCCCTTCAAGTCCCTGGCGCGTGCCTCGACGATGCGCTTGATGCGGGCCTGGTCCTTCTCGACCCAGATCACGGCAAGGAACCACATGCAGATGCCCGGCATGGCGACGAGCGAGACGACCTGGATGGACGCCTGGTAGTCTTGTGAGAACGCCACGAGCACGGCGCCGGCGAGGAGCGGCCCCGACCCGTAGGAGAAGATCTCGACGAGCTGCCCGAGCGACGCGATGCGGCCTTGGGCCTCGGGCAGGTTGATCTCCTGGAGGATCGGGGGCTGGTTGACCCCGAAGATGCTGAACGTGGCGCGCATGACGAGCAAGAGCGCGCCGAACAAGATGAAGACTGGGTAGGCGAACATCTTCGATGGGTCGGCGCCTTGCGCCTTGGTGAGGGCTGGTAGCGGGAGCGAGAAGGCGGCGATGATGAGCACCATCGACCCGAGCAGCGACGCCGCGATGATCAGGACCCGGTTGCGGAGCCGCCTGGCGCCGTGCTTGTCCGATGCCTTGGCGAACACGAAGGAGCCGAGGATCGCGCCCGGTACCCCGTAGACCAGGATGAAGAGGCTCGTGACCGTGGCGGAGATGTTGCGCGGCGAGGACTGGATGTAGGGGAGCCAGATGAGGTCGATGATGCCGAACAGCACGTTCGTGAAGATGCCCTCGCTGAAGACGAGGATGTTCGTGGGCCGGAGGATCGTGTCCTTGACCGTTTCCCAGGTGAGCCGGTAGTCGTACTTCACGCCCTCCGCGTCGCCGATGACCCTCGCGAACGACTCGTGCGTCGCGGCGCGCGCCGGCTCCTTGAAGTGGAGGCCGAGGAAGGCCGCCATGCAGAAGAACATGCCCGCGGACGCCACGAAGAACAACCGCCACAGCTCGCCCGTCGAGAACATGAAAGCGCTCAGCACCATGCTGCCGATCTGCACGACTTGCCACACGATCGACGAGTACCCGAAGTACTGCGACTTCTCCCCCGACCTGGCGAGGTCGCTGCTCAGCGAGTTGCCGAGGGGGCCGCCGCCCGACATGACCGCGCCGATCGTCATGCGGAGCGCGAGCCACGCGTAGTACGACGAGAAGCCCGTGCCGACGGGGAGGAACGCGTTGGCGAGCACGAGCGAGCCGGTCGCTGCACTGTTGATCATGTGCAGCTTCCGCCTGTCGAAGCGATCGGCGAGCCAGCCCCAGAATAATGCTGCCACGCCGTCCATCCATAGCCGCGCCGTGATGAGCCCGCCCATTTCCAGCGCGTGGAAGGCTTCCCCCGGCCAGATCATATAGGATAGGACGAGCAAGTTGATGAACTCGGCGGAAACCAGGAACGAGACGCTCGCGTTCCACCACAGCAAGACCCACGTCCGCCGGAGCACGCCCGGCCCGCTTCCACTTCCTTCCATCGGTCGCACGCTCGATCGTTAGAATGAGCGGTGCCAACTAAAGGGAACCGGGTGCCATCCGCTGGCAAGGCTTATTACCGATAGAGTCGACCGTGAGCTAATGGCTGTCAAGGTTGCGTTGATTCCGAACGATTTTTTCGTCGAAGGCAAGGGCTTCGAGGCCGTACTGGACGAGGTCTGCGCCAAGGAAGGCGTGAAGTACATCGAGATCGCGTATCTATGGGGCAAATCCATCCTCGACCTGGACGAGGCCGAGATCGCCAAGCTCCACGATACAATCGACTCGCGCGGCATCAAGATCGGGAGCATCCAGACCCAGATCATGAAGGTTCTCCCCACGGGTACGAAACTGTCCAAGCCAGGATCCAAGGCAATGAACCGTGACCACCCGTTCAACGCGAGCAGGATCGACGACGCCATCCGCTGCGCAACGGAGTTCGACGCCAAGTTCATCGTGACCTATTCCTACTTCAACTTCACGATCCCGAAGAAGCTGACCGAGAACTACTGGCAGATGCTCTTCGACGACTATGCCGAGCTCGTCGAGAAGTGCGAGGCCGCGGGGAAGGTCATGGTCGTCGAATGCGAGGGCGACACGCTGGTCGGCGACACGGCGACGTACTTGCGGCTTTTCGACCGCTTCAAGTCGCCGAGCCTCAAGGCGAACCTCGACCTCGCCAACTTCATCGGGCACGCCAACGCCTTCACGCGCGACGATTTCAACAAGCTCTTCCCCCACGTCGAGTACTTCCACGTGAAAGACCGGGTCTTCAGGACGAAAGGGCTGCTCACGAAGGGGATCTTGAAGAAGCTGTTCGGTGGCAAGGCCGCCGTCTTCGGCACGGGCATGGTGCCGTGGCGGGAGGTCTTGCCGTGGTTCGTCGAGAAGGGGTTCAGCGGGTTCCTGTCGGTCGAGCCACACGTCCACGGCGACGATAAATTCGCCGACGCGACGAAGTGCGTGCATAACCTGGTCGCGATGCTCGATGACCTCAAGATAGCACACGAATGACGCCTCCACGATCGAATCGCACTATTCCCCCAATTTCCAAGGAGTTGGCACTGTGTGCACGTCAAGGACATCAAGAAACACCTGCCGGCGCTCGTGATCATCGCCGGGATATGCACCGGGCTCGTCTTCCCGTTCCTGGACGTCGGGGACGGGATGCTGGCCGGGAGCGACATCTTTGACGTGCTCGACTATTCCAGGCCCGAGCTCGCCCCGGTGAAGCAGCAGCTGGATGCCGGGAACGTTTCGGGTGCCAAGGCGGCCCTCCACGCGTGGTTCGTGGCGCGGACGTGGCAGCCGATGCATCCCTACTCTGGCAATACCGGCTACCGCGCTTCTGCCGATAAGACCATTGCCCGCGATTTCACCATCAGCGGAGTCACCCACAACATCGGAACCGCGGATCGCGTGGTGAACGGGCGCGTGGTTCGTGGGGTGAACTTCCACGCCACGCCCTCCGAGGACATGGAATGGACATGGCAAGTCAACCGCGGCGGATGGATGACGGCGCTCGCTATCACCGCACGCGGCTATTTCGATGCATTAGACAACGTGACCGCCGAGTACTATGCCGAAGCCCTCGTCGACCTGTACACGATGTTCCTGGACGACGAACCCGTCGGCGCGGCGTTCACGTGGCGCACGATCGACTCGGCTTTGCGCATCAGTAATTTGATCAGATCGTTCGACTTGATCAAGGTCACTAGTGCTTTCACTCCAGAATTCTGCCACCGGTTCTTGTCCAGCCTCGTCGACCACGGGCAGTTCCTCTTCAACTTCCATAAAGTGACCACGAATTGGGCATTCATCGAGATGACGAGACTAATCTTGCTCGCATCGTATATACCGGAGGTCACCTC
>JAFGBX010000126.1 GCA_016932935.1 Promethearchaeota archaeon
ACGGGGTTGACGGCGGATTGCACCGTACTGGACATGCAGCCCAACACCGACCTTGATCAGATCCGCCCCGCCTTCGGTGGCAACATCATGGCGCACATCAGGACGCCGAACAACCGCCCGCAGTTCGCGACGGTGCGGTACAAGATCTTCGACGCCCCGCAACCTTGCGAGCCGAAGCAAGGAGCCAGCGTGGTCGAATGCGACATCGCGGACGAGAAGCTCGCGTCCAGGATCATCGTCCACGAGATCCTCCCGAAACAAAAGGCCAAGGCCATCGAGGACGCCGAGATCATCGTCGTGGCCGGACGGGGCGTCAAGAAGCAAGAGGACCTGGCCATGATCCAGGGGCTCGCCGACGCGCTCGGGGCACAGATGGCCACCACGCGGCCGCTGATCGAGGCAGGCTGGGCCGACCCCATGAAGCAGATAGGCTTGTCCGGACGCACGGTGAAGCCGAAGCTCATCATCACGTGCGGCGTGTCCGGGTCGATCCAGTTCCGGGCCGGCATGAGCGGGTCCGACTTGATCGTGGCCATCAACACGGACGAGAAGGCACCGATCTTTTCGATCGCCCACCACGCAGTCATCGGCGATCTGTACAAGGTCGTCCCCGAGCTCACATCCCGGCTGAAGTCCGATGGACATCCGAGCGGAGCGTGCATCCTGCCATGAGCTACAAGGAAGTCGAGGCCCTGGACATCGCGTTCCTGCGGGGGGTGTGCGGCGAAGAGAACGTCCTCGCCGGGGACGCGATCAGCGTCGACTATTCCCGCGACGAGATGACCCCCGAGGACATGCGGTGCATGCCCGACGTGCTCGTGAAGGCGGCATCGACCAGCCAGGTCTCGGAGATCTTGAAATATGCAAATGAAAGGCGCATCCCCGTTACCCCACGTGGCCAGGGCACAGGCCTCGTCATGGGTGCCGTGGCCATCCACCGCGGGATCATGCTCGACCTCACGCGCATGAACAAGATCCTGGAGCTCGACGAGGACAATATGACCCTCGTCGTCGAGCCGGGAGTGCTGATCATGGAGGTGCGCGCCTTCGCGGAGGAGCACGGCCTCTACTACCCACCGATGCCGGGCGAGAAGAGCGCCTCCATCGGCGGGAACGTGAGCACGAACGCGGGCGGCATGACGGCAGTGAAGTACGGCGTCACCCGCGACTACGTCCGCGGCCTAGAGGTCGTCATCCCGGGCGGCGAGGTCATCGAGATCGAGGGGAAGGTCGCGAAGAACAGCTCGGGTTACAGCCTCAAGAACCTGATCATCGGTTCGGAGGGGACGCTGGCCGTCGTCACCAAGATCGTCCTCCGGCTCGTGGCCCTGCCCAAGCGCACGGTCAGCCTCCTCGTGCCCTTCTCAGACCCCGTCACCGCCATCAAGACGGTTCCGAGGATTATGAAGGACAAGGTGCTGCCCGTAGCGGTCGAGTTCATGGAGGGGGACGTCATCAAAGCGGCGGAAGAATACCTGGGGAAAAAGTTCCCCGACCACTCCGCCGAGGCATACTTGCTCCTCAGCTTCGACGGGGCCACGAAGGAGCAAGTCCAGCGCGATTACGAGGTCGTGGCCCAGCTGTGCCTGGCGAGCGGCGCGGCCGACGTTTTCATCTCGGACACTCAGGAGCGCCAGGACGCGATCTGGTCAGCACGCGGGGCGTTCCTCGAGGGCATCAAGGCGTCGACCACCGAGATGGACGAGTGCGACGTGGTCGTTCCGATCAGCAAGATCGCCGAGTTCTTGAAGCGCAAGGTCGAGCTCGAGAAGAAGAATGGTCTGCGGATCAGGAGCTTCGCGCACGCGGGCGACGGGAACTTGCACGTGTACATCTTGAAGGACGCCATCGACGAGAAGGCGTGGAAGGTGAAGCTGGGCGCGATCATGCAGTCCCTCTACGACAAGGCCCGGGAGCTCGGTGGCCAAGTATCGGGCGAGCACGGCATCGGCTTCATGAAGAAGTCCTACCTCGCCGAGTCGGCCGGCCCGGTCGCCATCGAGCTGATGCGAGGCATCAAGAAGGTCTTCGATCCAAACAACATCCTCAACCCGGGGAAGGTCATCTAGCGCCGTTCAGCGTCCCCTTTTTCCTCTGGTAGGCGTTCAAGCGCGCGCGGTTCTGCGCCTTGAACTCCGCCCCCCCGTCGACGCCCGCACTCCCCTCGTCCTTCTGGAACACGAGGATGCTCTGGTGGACCATGCTCGGTATCCACTCGTAGTTGATGCCGTAGAGGTGGAGCTTCTTGGCGACGTCGTACCAGATGATCTCGCCCTTGAACACGAACCCCGCCGCCTTGAGCACGCCCGCGACGTCCGCGGTGAGGTAGTGGAACTCGCCCTTGTTGTACATGTTCCCGACGAAGACCGCGGCGTAGCCCTTGTTCTTGAGCGCGCCGTGGCACGCGGCAAACACGAGCCTGAGCATGGCGAGCCACTCGTCCTTGGTCTGGGGCCCCTCGTCGTCGAAGCGGCCGAGCTTTGACTTGTCAGAATAGACGCCTTTAGCCGCCTCGCCGGCGCGCTTGAAGGTGCCCCTCGACTTCTCGACCTTGTCCATGTTCCAGTATGGGATGTCGGTGAGCACCATGTCGGCCGGGGGGAAGCGGAAAGCAGGAACTAGGCAAGAAGCATCGCCATGTACGATCGCCTGGCGGCGCACGTGCCCAAGCGCGCAGACCTGGTGGTATATATCGGTCCATTCCTTATTGATCTCGATGCCGATCGCCACGCGGCCGCAAATCGAGCAGCCGAGGAGCGTCCCGCCAACCCCGGCGAAAGGGTCGAGCACGACCTGGCCGCGCTTCGTGAACGCTTGCACGATCTCGGCGCAGAGCTCAGGTGGCTTCTGGCCCCCGTGCGCGTTCCTCAGCTTCAGTTGGAAGCTCGGCGGGTAGGACCTCGGGATCACGCTCTTCGTGCAGAACACCCACTCCTTGCCCGTGAGGTCGTTGATACGGTTCTTCAAGTCGTAGAAGCCACGCGATGCCCCGTCCGCCCTTGCGAGCTCCACCTTGTCACTGGGATCTTCGCTCATTTGCCCACTTTGAAACATTCATAAGGATTTTACGTGTAATCTCTCGCATAGGCACTAAAAAAACGAATGTGTAAATCGAAAAAAAGGCGCAAGAAAAATGTACGACTTTCTCATGGCCCCTAAAGACATAGAGATTAGGGACAAGACCCGGAAGTTCGTCAAAGAAAAGGTATCGGCGGAGCTACTCAAGAAAATGGATCAAGACGAGGTACAGTATCCGCGCGAGTACGTCGTGAACCTGGCCAATGAAGGCCTCCTCGGGCTGCGTTTCGATCCAAAGTGGGGGGGCAAGGGGCTCGGTTGGACGGCAGAGGTCGCAGCCCTGGAGGAGATCGGGCCGTTGGGCATGTCGCTCGGCTGCTTGTACTCCTTGCCCAGCATCTGCGGGGAGGCCCTGTCGGTCTTCGGCAACGACGACCAGAAGGCACGGTACTTGAAGCCGACGCTGGAGGGGAAGAAGTTCACCGCCGAGGCCCTCACGGAGCCGCGCGGGGGTTCCGACTTCTTCGGCGCGACGACGAAGGCCGTGAAGGACGGCGACGACTGGCTGCTCACGGGCCAGAAGCGGTTCGTCGTGGGCGCGGAGGGCGCGGATTACTTCATACTCTACGCCCGGACGGGCGATGCGTCGACCCCGGCGAGGGATGCCATCACGCTCTTCATAGTCGACAAGGACAAGGGTGTCGAGACTAAGTACCTCTACAAACTCCTAGGCACGAGGGGTGGCGGCGCTGGACGGCTCGTGCTGAACAACGTCCGCGTCCCCAAGGAGAACGTCATCGGAAAAGTCGGCGATGGCGGGAAGATCTTCTACCAGATGATGATCCCCGAGCGTATGACCAGCGCGGCGGGCATCATCGGCGGGGCTAAGGTGGCCCTAGACGTCGCGGCGGAATACTCGACCAAGCGCAAGCAGTTCGGCAAGCACATCATGGAATACCAGGGTGTGTCTTTCAAGATCGCCGACTCCATCATGCTGCTCGACGCCGCGCGTGCCCTCGTTTACATGGCCGCGCGGGCCATCGACACGCGCCAGCCCAGCTCGTTCTGCCGCCGGCTCGTCTCTGAGGCCAAGCGATTCGCCACGGAGAAGTCCTGGGACATCGTGAACATGGCGATGCAAGTGTGTGGCGGGATCGGGTACACGCAGATCTACCCGATCGAGAAGATCCTCCGAGACGCGCGCCTCTCCATGATATGGACGGGAACCAGCGAGGTCATGAACTTGATAATACAACACGAGTTCTTCAGGGAGCTCGGCGAGAGAAAGGCGAGGAAGGACGAGCGGGACGTGGAGCTCGACGCGAACGAGCTGGCGGACGACGAGAAGGTTTTCGAGTAGTATGAGCCCCCAAGGCATCAGACTGCACTCAGTAGAACAGCCATGACCAATTCCCCACCCGTGACCATGGAGGCGAGGCCGCAGTCCATCACGCTGTCGAACGGCCTCACCAGGGCCGAGTTCATGCTCGACCCGCCATCGTACACCCTTGAAAACCTCGAATCACCCGGCGTCATCATCGACAAGGTCCAGTTCGCCTTCGTGGTCGAGGTGGAGGATGCGGACAGGCATTATCGAAGGATGGCGCTCGGCAGCAAGGACTTCACGTGCACGGGCCACGAGCTCGTCGATGGCCCTGTCTCGGGGGGGCGCCCCGGGGCAAAGACCGCTCGGTTCCAGCTCGACGCGCCGAAGGCCCGCTTCTCGGCCGCCCTCGACATCGAGCTGGCGCCGGGCAAGTCGGAGGCCATCATCCGGGCGTCGATCACGAACAACAACACGTTCTCGGTCAGGATGATGTCGATCCAGCCGATGATCGCGGGGCCGGGCGCGTGCAAGGCGCTCGGCGAGGGAACGGGCGACGAGCGCGTGTTCTACAACGGGTACCAGTCGTGGTCTGCGTCGCGGGCGTTCACGCTCAAGGAGAAGCGGTGGCACGCGGTCGTGAAGATCGCCGAGTGGCAGTACCATTACCTGCGCCGGGGGCCCTCGTGGTGGCTGTCGAGGCCGAGGGGCACGCAGTCGTCGAACGGCGTCGCGGTGATCACGCAGCCTGGCAACAGGCGATCCGTGACCATCGGCTTCGTCACGGCCAGGTCGCAACACGGGGAGATCGAGGTCGCCGGCGACGCGAATCGCGGGATCCAGGGGATCCGCGGGATGTGCTGCTGCGACGGGAAACCGCTACATCCCGGCGGCGAGATGGTCTCCGAGCTCCTCTACGTCCAGGACCGCAACCAGTACCCGCGCTGCCTCGACGGGTATTCGGACGCGATCGCGGCCAACATGTCCCCGGTCTTCTGGAGCCACGTGCCATTCGGGTATTGCACGTGGTATTATTACTACTTCAACATCGACGAGAGGGAGGCGCTCAAGAACCTCGAGATCCTCACGGACAAGCAGAAAAACCCCTATTTCAAGGTCGATTACTTCCAGCTGGACGACGGCTACCAGTTCACGAAGTCGCAGTGCGGCGACTGGCGCCGGGTGAACCCGGACAAGTTCCCTGGCGGGTTCGCAAAGCTGGTCGAGGCCATCAGCGGAAAGCGGATTATGCCCGGCTTGTGGGTCGCCCCGTTCAACGCCCTTCCCGAATCCGATCTCGCCAAGGAACATCCCGACTGGATCCTCAAGGACAAGAAGGGAAAGCCATTCAAGCCCACGTTCATCTCCATGAAGTACCAGTACGCGTTGGATCCCACGCATCCCGGCGTGAAGGCGTTCTTGAAGGACTTGTTCGTCTTCCTCGCCAAGGAGGTCGGGTTTAAATACATCAAGATAGACTTCGTCTTCTCCGCGATAACGGCCGACGCGGTGTTCCACGATAGCGGAGTGACCCGCGTCGAGGCATACCGCGATGCACTCAAGATCTTGCGCGAGGCCGCGGGAGACGACGTGTTCATCCTGGGTTGCGGGGCACCGCTGCTCGAAAGCGTTGGCTTCGTGAACGGGATGCGCATCGGTACAGACACGGCTCCACAATGGGGCCTGCTCACGTGGATCCTCGACCCCGCGAACGTCGTCGTTCCCGGGATGCGTGGAGCGCTGCTCAACACGATCACCAGGAGTTGGATGCACAAGAAGCTCTGGATCAACGACCCGGATTGCTTGATGGTCAGGAGCACGCGCACCAAGCTCACAGAGGACGAGATACGGACGGAACTCTCGGTCATCGGCCTGAGCGGCGGCCAGGTAGCGGTCTCGGATGACCTGGCGCTACTCCCCGGTGACCGCATGCGCTTGATTTCACTCGTGCAACCGGTCTACCCGGAACCCGCGCATTCGCCGGACATGTTCGTGCAGCCCTTCCCCGAGCTATACTTGCTGGAAGGAAAGTCGGGGATCCACGGTGATTGGAAGGTCGTGACCGTGATCAATTGGAGTGGCAAGAAACGGGATCTGGCTCTCGTGCTGACCGCGATAGGCTGCGCCCCGTCGATGCTGTACCACGTGGTCGACTTCTGGAACGGGACATACGTGGGCGCGTTCAACGGGAACGAGAGCGTGCCCCTGCCGGGGGTCGCCGTGCATGGCTGCCGGCTTCTCCGGGTCACGTTGGATCCCGGCCAAGAAGCAGCGCTGCTCGGCACGACGCTCCACGTGGTGCAAGGCGCCATCGAGGTCGAGGCGTTCGCCTTCGAGCGCGAGGCGAGGCGCGTTCGATTGAAGCTCAATAAGTACGGGCGTAACGAGGGAACCATCTTCGTGAAGATGCCCGGCCGCTGCTTTTTCGAGCTAGTCAGCGGCCCCGGCTATAATGTCAAAGATGTGGCCGACGGCGTGTATGCGGTTGACGTTTCCTTCGATCATACCCTGGATATCACGCTGAAGGTCGAACTGGCGTGAGGCCGACGCCGAGGGGCTTTTTATAATCAAGGGGGGAAAATCTTAATAGTTAGCTCGCTTTTATATAAAGTCAGAGTCGAAACTCGAATTGGATTTACCCGTCGTTCTTCCGAGATCGTGAGACGTGCACGAGTCCTCGGCAAAAAATGCACACACACATATTCCAAGAGTTGGTCAAAAACGGTAAAGGTTCGCGCGTGCTTAAAATGCAAACACTTCGTCGTGATTAAGGACGGCAGCTTCAAGAATCAGCAAGCGATCAAGCTCTTCGAACGGGAGCATACGGGGCATAATCTCGGAACCCTTGACTACAACGAGGTAAAGGACAAGGCTTCAGGCTATGAATCGCGAACGATCGTCTTCCAAGACCGAGTTGGGTAGTTTCACTTTCCACTTATTCTCACGAGTAACCCCCACTTTCAACATTACCGGGCCGTGCAAGACAAGCCGTGACGTGATGGACGATGGCGGACGATGAACAGAAAGCCGCAGCGAGCAAGGCCGCTCCCAAGGCAGGCGAGGGCGCCAAGGAGACCGCGGCGTGCAGCCCGCCCCCTCCCTCGCCAGAGGAGAGGATAAAGGGGCTCGAGGACCTGCTCAAGCAGAGGGACAAGAAGATCGGCGAGCTCGAGGCAGACTTGAAGTGGGCGCGGGCTGACTTCGAGAACTACCGCAAGTCGACCGAGCGCCGAATGGACGCCGATAAGGAGGCCATGCACGGGAGGCTCATGAAGGACTTCCTGCCGTTCTTCGACACGTTCGACAAGGCCATGCAGGCCGCAAAGGACATCGCAGACCAGAACGGCGGGATGAGCGACCCCCTCAAGAAGTTCTTCGGCGGGCTCTCGAGCCTCTACAAGGGCCTCAACGACCTCCTGGCATCCCGGAACCTCAAGCGGATCGATCCCCTCGGAAAGAAGTTCGACTATAACTACCACGAGGTCATGATGCAGGCCGAGGATCCAGCGCTCCCCGAGGACACGGTCGTCCAGGTGATCCAGCAAGGGTGGCTGCTGAACGGCAAGGTGCTCCGCCCCGCCATGGTGGCCGTATCGAGGAAACCCGCGAAGAAAGCCGAGGTTCCCGCGGCCGACATTGAACCAGCCCCGGAGACCGACGATGCCGCTGCGGAAGGGCATCCAGGTAACACGAGCGGCTCCAAATAGGAAACGTCTACACCACTTCCATTGCACTCGCTTGGTATTTCCTCCAGGTCGGTTTGTGCGCCACTCGTGACGGGTGCTCCTCGCTTTCTTCCATGCCCGATAGGTTAATGACGAGGGAAGCGATGGAAGCTCTCGATGGAAGCTCTCGTATTTGAGAAATACGGGCTGCAATACAGGGCTAATTTTCCAGATCCCGAAATGAAAGACGACGAGGTCTTGGTACGGGTTAAGGCCTGCGGGATCTGTGGCACGGACATCGCGATCATCGAGGAGACGCTCAAGACACCCCGCCCAATCATCCCTGGCCACGAGATCACTGGCATCATCGAGGATTTCGGGAAAGAGGTGCCTGACCGCGTCCGCGGGCTCGCTGGCAAGCTTGTCACGACCGAGATAAACACGAATACTTGCGGAAAATGCTTTTTCTGCAAGAACAGTATGGAGACACAGTGCATTCAACGTAAGGCCCTCGGCATCGACGTCGACGGCGGAATGGCCACGCGGCTCGCCGTCCGCCACGACCTCATCCATGAACTACCCGACGGCTTGGATCCGCGGCAAGGCACTATGATCGAACCACTTGCCGCGGCTGTCCAGACCTTCAAGATGATGCCGCTGACTGCCACGGACGAGGACGTGGTCATCATCGGCGCCGGCAGGCTCGGCTTGCTCATCCTGCAAGCGCTCTTGGCCACGGACAGGCTCGCGGCCCCCATTCCCAAGCGCCGGGTTCTCGTCATCGACCACCACGACTTCAAGCTCGATCTCGCGAGGCGGTTCGGTGCCACCGAGACGGTCAACTCCAGCCGGATGAGCGAGCGGGAGCTGTTCGAGCGCGTGGCAGCGTTCACGGCCGGCGGCAAGGGCGCCGACGTCGTGGTCGAGGCAACCGGGAACCCAAGGGCCCTCAACCAGGCCGTCTACATGGCCCGTGCCCGCGGGAAGGTCGCGCTCAAGTCCACCCACGGCGTGCCCGTGCCGTTCGACCTCACGGTCGGCGTGGTCAAGGAGATCACGTTCTACACGTCGAGGTGCGGGCCGTTCGAGGACGCGATCGACCTCGTCCGCAAGGGGCTCGTCGACCTCGCGCCCCTCGTCACCGAGGTGTTCCCGCTGTCCCGCGGGGTTGACGTGTTCAAGGACCTGGGATATCGGAGAGGTAACGTGATCAAGTTAGTCCTTGAACCGAGGCAATGAGAAAGGAAACGATGTGCACGTGATCATCACTATTCTTTGAATATCTTGAACGTGCGTATCTCGTGCGGCTTGAAGTCGAGCTGCACAGCGAGGCGGCCGTCGGCCGACTTCTCCACGGAGAACCGCGGCTCGGCCGACCGCGGGAGCGCTCGCTCGATCAGATCCGTCTCGATGACCGTCGACCCCGGGGGCGCGACGCGCGGGTCGAGGCTCACGGTCGCCTTGTTTGCGGCGTCGATGTCGTTCACGGCGCGTATCACGACGCCGCCCCGCTGGCCGTGGAGGGCGTCGAGCACGGGCGGGAGGTTCTCCGCGGG
>JAFGBX010000016.1 GCA_016932935.1 Promethearchaeota archaeon
CCCGAAGAAGATGGCGAAGAGGACGGTGATGATCGCGGCGACGATCAGGCCCGCCTCCCCGCCGCCGAACGCGCCGGAGATGGCGGGGAACACGTAAACGACCCACAAGTTGCCGATTATCCCATAGAGGATGGCAGGCATGATCGGCGCGATGAACGACTGGTAGGCGAACTTTTTCCATTCGACCGGCAGCACCCGCTTGCCCAGGTAGAGCCACGTGCCGATTCCCCTGAATAGATTCGGGAGGAAGGGGAGCATCGGGATCAGCCAGATGATGGCCGTCGTCCCCCAGTCAGGGATTCGCCACACGAAAAGCGCCATGTAGAGCAGGAACAAGCCCAGGAAGTCCGCGGTGATGCGGAATACCGTGTCGATGTGGGGCTTGTTGGCGCCGAGCAGCATATTCTCCGCCGTCTTGATCGGCTCCTCGGCGACCGTGGCGATGATGTTGGGGACGACGAATGCCGCGGCGAGTGCATAGTTCGCGGCCCCGCCGATGTTAAAAAGCGCGGTGAGGATGAACGGCATGAACGCCAGCAGCAGGCTCCCCAGCGCGAACTGGAACATGCTGAAGAACTTCCATTGCATCGCCAGGTAGTAACTCGCGAGGTGCTTCTTCCCGCTGTTGTACGCCTCGCTAAGCGTGCCCCGGATGTTGATCCCGCCCCCAGCCTTCATGTAGTTCGCGAACTGGTCGGCGACGCCGGAGAGCCGCGAGAACGTCAAGAAGGCGGGCACGCCGGTGTACCACCACAGCGTCGTAACCGTCCCGAAGAACGACCCGAAGAGCCCCGGGATCGAGACCGTGAAGCCGAACTTGAGGCTCGTGACCATCACGTCACGGCTGAACCTGGGCCGGAATGCCTCGATGAGGTCGAAGCCCATCGGCTTCAAGACGCTGCGCAAGAAGAACATTCCCATAAACTCGTTGATGAGGTCGGAGACGATGCTGCCCACGCCAGCCCCGATGGCGATGCCCATGATCGCACCGAGGGGCAGCATGGCGCCGAGGTAGAACTGCCCCCAGAGCACGAAGGCGATCTCCACTACCTTGGAGACCACGTAGCTGCTCAGGAAGTTATAGGTCGCCTCCTTGTTGTATGCCTGTAGGCCGCGGATCGTGTTGATGAACAAGTTGCTGAAGGCAGGGTACTCTCGTACGATGACGAGCAACATGAGCCACTTCGTGTACTCGAGTTTAGTCGTGTCTCCAAGAGCTCCGATGATGAAAGAACTGAATCCAGTCACGAGGACGAGGCCGGTGAACATCTGGTACCAGACGTAGAACCTTATGTATTCTAACATCTTCCGGGGGTTCTTCACGCGCCATTCGGCGACGAACCGGTCGATGCCCCACTCCGTGGGCACGTTGAAGATGGTCTGCAAGAACACGAACAGGATGCCCGCGATGCCGGCGTACCCGCCGCTCTCCGGGAACGGGTACAGGAAGCCGAGGTAGAAGCTGTATAAGCCCGTCGACAGCGCGATGCCGAGGATGCCGTAGAAGAATTGATAAAAGAAACCGCCGAGCGGGCGCGCATATCCGATTTTATCGAACGCTTTCGGGGCTCGATAGCTTTCCAGTAGTTTCTTCGCCGTCGGGCTTTCCAGGTCGACGTTACCAGCCGCGTCGAGCACGTCCGGGTGCGCACCCCGTATGGAGGCGACCTCGACATCATTGAAGACCTTCATAAGACCTCATTGGCGCACTGGAAAAAAAAACTACTACATGCGTTGCCAACGCGGACACCGGGAGCCACGACGGCTCCCAAATCGGGTGATCCAGACTCAGTTGGTCTCCGGAGGGGTAACTTTTTATGGAAACGCCACGGGAAAGATATTGGGAAGTACGTCTCGGAACGGGGAATAGTGCCGTATGCTCCTCGACATCTCTCTCGGGTACGATTTTAAGGTCATCGCCTACTTTGCGATCATGTTCCAGTGCGCTGAGCTAGCGCTGTTCTTCTCGCTGCAAAAGGCAAGAAGTCCGGAGACGCGACCGACCTGGCTCCTCAGCTTCGCGTCGTTCTTCGCGGGGGCAACGATAATGCAATCCGTGCGGGCATATGTCGGATTGGCCACGGGGCTGACCCCCGGAACGGTCGACCTCCTGAACCGCGTCAACTACTTGGTCATTGCGTTCATGGCCGTCTTCATCGCTTCTTTCGCTCGCCAGTTCCTCAAGCGGGGGTTCAAAGCGGGAAATGTCATCTGGTCTATTATGCTAGCGTCGGGTTTCTTCGTGCTTGTCATTAACGTCGTGAACTTCCTAACGAGCACGGTTCCAAGTGACTATTTACTTGCCATCACCGGCATCACCTTGATCGGCATCGACTTCTTGATACCCATGATGCTCGTCATCGATTTGTTAAGGCACGGGGAGGCCCATCACCGGCGCCACTTCCTGACCATCTTCGCGGGGATCACCCTCGCTGTCATCGGGATCGTCGTCCATTCCCAACCGCTCGAACCGAGGGTACAAGCGCTGTTCCCCTCCGACCACGAGGCGTTCGTCGCCTGGAACCTGGTCCTCATCATGTGCTCGCTCGGGATGGTGATGACCGGCTTTTTCTTGCTACCCCCCACGGAGGAGTTCTTCTGGACGGAGAAACTCGTCGCCCTATACCTGCTGGATCGCGAGAGATTCGCCGTCCTCTACAAGAAGGGCTTCTCCCGGCCGCAATCTGCCGCGCCAGGCATGACGACACCGGCAACCGGGGCGGACAACCCCGACCTAGAGGGGGTGCTCGCCGGGAGTATCAAGGGCATCACCGACTTGCTGAGGGAGATCATCGACCAGGGGGAGAAAGACATCCAATACATCGACCAGGGTGCCCTCAAGTTGACCATGCAGCACCACGGGACGATCACGTTCTTGCTCGTGTCCAAGGAATACCATCCCATCTTGAAGTTGAAACTGTACAACTTGATGCAAACGTTCTTGATCTTTTACGGGGACTACATTCGGTCTTGGGTTAATTCGCCCGAAAGGTTCGCCCCGGTCGACCACCTGGTCGATCAAACGTTTTCCAACAGAGCTGGAACCCGAAAGACGAAACGAAAAGACGCGTGAGGCGCATGGCGTTTCCCGACACGATCCCGATCGGCGCCGATCCCGCCGAGGCAGGCCTCCGGTATCCGATCATCATCCTATGCACCATCACGATCATCACCGGCCTACACATCTCTTTCCAGTTCATCAAGAACTATTTCCAGCTACATGACTCGGTCAAAGGCAACAAGATGCACGCGGCCTGGGCATCGCTCTTCTTGGGATACAGCATGTTGTCCATGGCATTCGTCGCTTCCGACTTCTTTTCCACCGACTTCCACCAGCGTGACGTTTTCTTGCAGCTCGGCTACTTGAGTTTGACCACGGGCGCCCTCCTCTTCATCTACTACTCGGAGAAGCTGAAGATCATCAACACGCGCAGGATCTTCACGCTTGTCTTTCTTGTCCTCTACATTGGCCTTTGCGGCCTCATCATCGCGTCCCAGGTGGTATACCTCTGGGGGGACGCGTCCGGTTTCGAGGCCATCATGGACATCACGCAGTACTCCACGTACCTGTTTTTCCTCCCCGTGATCCTCTTGTTCTTTACGTACTTCGCGAGGATCAACCGCATCTTGCCCATCAAGCTCAAGAAGTACGCGACCATCATGGCCGCGTCGCTCTTCGGCTTCACCATCGGATTCCTGGCGACCACCGACTTCGTTATCCGCAGCCTTGGCATCGGGATCCTCAGCTACTTCATCGGGATGCTGGTGCAGATCTGCGCGCTGGGGGTCCTGGCATACTCGTTCTTGAAGCTGCCCTCCTGGCGGGCGCTCGAGTGGCGGGAGGCCATCCGCTCGATCTTCGTCATTTACCACGGCGGCATGATGCTCTTCAACCACGATTTCAAGGAAACCGCTGAAGGCGCGAGGAAGACGAACCCACTGGTCGTGGCCGGGGCCCTTGAGATGGCGAAGTCCTTGCTCACGGGGATGATGCAGACGGAGACCGTCAAGGTCCTCGATCTCCAGGACAAGAAGGTACTCTTTGAGCAAGGGGACAGAGTGATGGTGTGCTTGATAACGGATCAATACTTCGAGTCCTTGGCCATCCTCACGCACGAGTTCGTCGTGCAGTTCGAGCGGTTCTTCGGCTCCGTGCTACCCTCGTGGCAAGGGGACCTGGACGTGTTCGCACCCACCAGGGCCCTCGTATCGAAGGTGTTCGACGTCCAGCTGAAGGATCGCGCCTGATCACTCGGCCTTGAGGCGCCGCCAAGGCCACGGCTCGGCGGCAACGGTGCATGCGGCGCCCACCAGCCCGATGGCCATGATGAGCGTGTAATCCCAGATGACCGGCTGCAGCAGGTACCATGCCACGAGGATCCCGAAGAACGCCGCACCGAGGGCGAGTGACCTCACGAGGAAGGACTTCACCAGCCTCCTCGCTTGCCCCCTCGGGATCCTGGCCTCTTGCCCCCCCATGTAGGAGGTGTACAGCGCGAGGGGCACGCCCATGAGGAGGGAAGCCACGGCGATGGTGATGATGCCTGTTCCCTCGAACAGCGGGAAGATGTCGTCCACGAAGAACGCCGTCGACGTCCACGAGATCCAGAGCCCCGCGAGCGGGTCGACCGGGTAGATGGTCTCCCGGTCGTTGAAGACGAGCACGACGGGCTCCAAGCGCCAGGCCGGCATGTCTCCGCCCCCGTCCCGGTTCAACGTGGCGATCGAACCGTTGTGCTGGTATTCCTCGATTCGGGCCTCCCACCCGGCGGGGAGCGCCCCGAGGGCAGGATCCCGCGCGACGACGTACCAGTGGAAGGGCGTCTCGACCGCCCACGTGTCACCGAAGCCGAGATGTATGACCATCGACGCGAGCACGCAAGCCTGGCCCTGGCAGTCGTCGGAACCGAGGCTGATGGCCTCCGAGGGGGTTGCGACGTGGCCGAACAGGCCGTGCGTCTCCAGATCCAACCTCCACGAGATCCGGCCGAGCACGAACTGCGTGGCCAGTGCCATCTGGCTCGAGAAGTTCTCCACCCCGAAGCCGGGGTTTTCCGCCAGGAAATCCGCGGCGAACGAGACGACGGCCGGATCGCCGGGCGTGATCAGGTTGGACTGGCGGTTCACGCGCCGGTACACTTGCTCGGGGATGAGCCAGAACGCCGGGAACATGAACAAGACGAGGAACCCGAGCGCCCAGCACGCTGCCTTCGCCCGCATGCCGAGCAACCGCTTGTCTCTCTTGGCAGCAGCGATCACGACAGGCGGCACGACGACCAGGAGCCCGAGCAAGAGGATCGAACTCACGAACACGGCGCACGTGGCCACCAGGACGATGTAAATGCCCGCGCAAGCCACGGCGAGCACGGTACCGGCTTGCTTCAGCTGCATGTGCCACTATACTCGTAGAGCATTAAAAAAGGAGGTGTTTAGATTTGCATGGAGATCTACTTGGACTGCTCCTCGTCGACGATCTTGCAGAACTCGATGGTCATGCCGATGCAGTCGCGAAGCGTGTGCTTGTTGGTGCGGTCCCAGTTGTCGCGCATGCTGTGCCAGTTGGCGGGCTTGGCAATGCCCTTTTTCTTCCCGCCGGGTGTCTCTTTCTCTATCATGCTGACGATCCAGCCCGCCTTGTACCCCGCGTTCAAGTACATGCACGCGTCCGACGACCCGAGGGGCAGCGATCGGTGGCCCACCTTGTAGGCATCGGGATTGTCCTTGGCGTAACGCTCGGCGGCCTTGTCCATGCGATCCCGCACCTCGGGGGAGTACAGCTTGCCGAACGTGTGGAAGTCCTTGTCGATGATGTTGAAGGACGTCCCGCCAGATGCCTCCTCGATGCAATGCGCGTACGCGTTCTTGAGCAAGTCGCCGTGCTGGGACACGAAATATCTAGCGCCCCGGTCGCCACTCTCCTCCGAGCCCATAGATCCGATGATGAGCTCAACGTGTTTCAGCTTGTGCGAGGGATCGCTGAAATATTTCCCGACAGCTGCCGACACGGCGATGCCAGAAAGGTTATCGCTCGCGCCTGGCACGACGCTGCCGCCCGTGAACCCCCACACGAGGTAGAGGAAGCAAGGGAACAGCACACCCGCTGGGATGAAGTAATACCAGTCGAACTCGGACCACAAGAACGGCCCCCAGGTCGCTTGCGTGTTAATGAAATCACCAGGCACGACGGATCCAAGGAATTTTATCACGCTCATCACGATCGTGAAGAAAAGATAGAGGAAACCAAGAATCAGCGGCCAAAGCGTAAGTTTATCCTTCTCGGCCAAGTGCATCTGCTTCGCGGAATCTATATGACCCTCGAGCACGACGCGGAACTTCACTTCCCCGGCGGGCTTCACCACGCCCCACGCGTTCGACGACGTGCCCTTCCTGAACATGAACGCGATCCACCGCTTCATGAGGAAGAGTTCCGTGTAGAGTACAACGATCGTGAGGATGATGAGGATGGTCGAGGCGATGGCCAGGCCGTAATTCATCGGCATGAACACCAGCGCGATCACCCCGAGCAGCCCGCAGATCTTAAAGAATCCTTGCGGGTATAGCTCGACCTCCGTCTGGAACTCCTCGAAATGGGTCTCGTCGCAAAACTTCGCGAGGATTTCATCCTTCGTCCACACGTTCGCGTCCCGCTCGGCCTTGGAGCATCCGTATCGGGGGCCGAACTTCACGATAACGTCCTTTATGTAGCTGGCCGCGTAATCGACCAGCGCTTCATCTACCTTCATAGATGATGAATTCAATTGAGGGCATTTCAAGGTTAGCCGGGCGAATGCATATATCCCCACGCGCGGAGGTTTGGGCCATGAATCCACGCGACTTGTCGTTCGCGGCCATCGAGGGCACGCCACCGGAGATCCCGTTCAACCCGATCGTCATGCACCTCGCGGCCGCGGTCGTCGACGCCGATTACTGCAAGCAATATTGCGAAAAGCCAGAGGTGATGGTCGGCGGCCAGATCAAGTGCGCCAAGTTCTTCGGCATCCACCACGTGCACGTCATGAGCGACGCGTTCCGCGAGGCGAGCGCGTGGGGCGTGAAAGTCCATATGGACGGCCACACGCCCGTCGCCGCCGACGGCGGGAGCTTGGACTGGAGGGAGTTCGACTCTGTCGAGGCCCCCGACTTGCTATCCGCCCCGCGCGTCGTGCAGCGGCTCGAAGCCATCGAGCTGTTCCGGAAGGAGTGTCCCGACCAGTGCATCGTGGGCTGGATCGAGGCTCCTTTCGCCGAGCTGTGCAGCATCTTCTCCATGATCGACGTGGTCAAGATCTGCGGCCGGAAGGGCTGGAACGGCATCTACGAGCGCTTGCTCAAGCGCATCGTGCCCGTCCAGCTCGAGTTCGCCAGGATGCAAGTCGAGGCGGGCGCCGACGTCATCGGCGCTGGCGACTCGGCCATCTCCCAGATCGGCCCGCGGCGCTATAAGGAAGCCACCCTTGATGTTACATGCCAATTATTCAAGGAAATCCATAAACTCGGCGTCAAGAGCATCTACCACTGCTGCGGGGATAATTCGGTCGTGGACAAGGACGGGAACGATATGCTCGGGCTCATCGCCAGCACGGGCGCGTCGGTCATCGACATCGACACGCAGGTCGACCTCGCAGCCGCGAAGGGAAAGGTCGGCGGCGAGGCTTGCCTGCGCGGGAACACGGACACGACGCTGCTGGGCGACGCGACCGCGCGACCCGAGGACGTGGCCAGGGCGGTGGCGAAAAACCTCGAGGACGGCAAGCCGGGCGGCCGGTACTGGTACGGGGCCGGCTGCGAGTGGCCGTGGGCGCCCCGGGACATGGCTGTCCGCAACATGGCCGAGGCGAAGGCCCTCGTCGAGAAGCTCGGGAAGTATTAGGATCCGCGCGTTCTCCCCGGCGATCCGATCATCGTGAAAGGTTCCTTTCACGATGTACCGCGAGATCCCGGCATGCATGGGGCAGCGCGTCTCTCCAACCGTGCCACCGGGGGGATCCCGTCGCACCGCCCCCGCCCCGCGCCGCCTCCGGGCATCCTATATATATTCACTCGATCTATCCGTACTCCTAGGGGCGATCATCCCATGGCGGAAATGGAAAAGACAAAAGGAAGGAGGGCCACGGCGGCAATCGTCGTTGCCCTCATCATCGGCGCTTCGGGTTTCGTGTATGGAACGTACGCGTTCGTCTCGACGGGGCTGAACCCGAGCCAGAACCAGGGGGCGCAGAACCAGCCGCCCTCGCTGGCTGGCTGTTCCATCACGCCCGGCAGCGCCAACAAGACGACGACGCTGGTCGCCGTCCCGGCGGGGGCGTCCGATCCAGACGGGGACGACGTGACGTGCTTTTACCGGTGGTACAAGAACGGCTTGCAGATCACGGGACAGCTCGGGAACGCGCTCGCGCCATCAAACTTCGTGAAGGGAGACGTGATCACCGTCCAGGCCATCCCGTACGACGGCAATTTGGCGGGAACCGCGAGGAACGCGTCTACCACGATCCTCAACTCGGCGCCGAGCCTCGGCTATGCCTCGATATCGCCGGCGAACCCCACCCGGACGAGCACGCTGCAAGCCACCCCGCATAGTTACAGCGACGCGGACGGCGACGCGCCCACTTACTACTACAGGTGGTTCAGGAACGGGAACCGGATAACCGGGGCGAGCGCGTGGTCGTACGTGCTGCAAGGTGCCATCCTCTACGACGAGTATTGGGTCGAGATCAAGCCGTCCGACGGCACCGCGAACGGGACGGCCGCCAACTCCTCGCACGCGGTGATCCGGTGGGACTTCGGCGGGGGGTACTGCGCGCCGTCCTACAACGGCACGGAGCTGTTCGTGTCCGGCGCGTCCGGCGTCGATGCGGCCGACCGCGGCAACCAGACCCACCCGTGCCAGACGATCACCTACGGCATCACGCAGGCCGTCGCGACCGGGAAGGCGCGAGTGATCGTGGCGCAAGGCACCTACAACGAGTCCATCGACCTCGCCGATGGCAAAAGCGTGCTCGGCGGCTACAGCCAGGACTTCGAGCTGTTCAACGTGGACGAGTTGCGGGCCGAGGTGCGGGCCACCGGACAGCGATGGGCCGTGCGTGGGGTGGCGATCTTGCATCCAACACGCGTCGAGGGGCTGGTCATCCACGGGCCGACGGTAGCCATACAGGGAGCAAGCTCGTACGGGATCTACTTGGACGACTGCAACGCGAGCCTTGTCATCGCTAACTGCACGATCCTTGGAGGTAGTGGCGGCTCCGGGGCCGTGGGTGCTGCAGGAATGGACGGCCAAGACGGGGATGCCGGCACCAACGGCTTGGA
>JAFGBX010000127.1 GCA_016932935.1 Promethearchaeota archaeon
AAGCCGCGAGCCGCAATGCACGGGTCGTGGTAGGTGACGGTCTCGTCGACGGGCTTGTCGAGCTTCAAGGTGCCTTGCTCGACGAGGATCCGGTAGAACTCCACGGTCGTGAGCACCGTGTAGCCGTGCTTGATGCCAAGCTCCTTGTACACGTTCCGCAAGGTGTCGGCGCACGCGGGGCAGTCCGTGACGACCGTCTTGGCGCCCGCCCTCGCGAGCAGCGCCAGGTTCTTCCCCGCGAGGTGGCGGGTCGTGGCGCGGAAGCCGACCGTGTTCGACGGGCCGCCGCAGCAGCAGCGTTCCGAGGCGTACGTGCTGAACTTGACCCCGGCCTTCTTCAAGATGGCCATGTTCGCGAGAACCGCCTCTGGCTTCTTCTCGGCCATCACGCAGCCCATGTAATAGAACACGTCGGGGCTCTCGTCGCGGACGTCGAACTCGGGGTGCGCCGAGAAGGTCTCCTTCGTGAAGGTCGTGCCGTTCTCCAGCACGCGCGTGTCGAAGTCCTTCAGGTCCTCTGAGACGCAGTCCATCGCGACCAGGTCGGCGCGGACGGCCTTGAGCAGCTGCCCCGTCGAGATGTCCATCGGGCACCAGTGGCGGCAGCCGTCGCAGTTCGTGCACATGTAAGGCACCTCCGCCGTGTGGGGGTCGACGGGATCGAGGTCGCCCCGCTCGATGAGGTAGGCGATACGGGCCTTCACCGCCGGCGCGTACAACTCCTTGTGCGTCACGCGCAGGGTTGGGCACTCGAACTTGCACATGTCTGGGCAATGCGCGCACTTCAACAGCGATTTCATGTCCACCGCTGCTTTCCTTGAATGAGTCTTGTAGTACTTTTTCGCGCCGAGGAACCCCTTGATGAACTTCAACGCGACGACCGGCTTCATCGAGAAGAACAGCTTAACCATCCACGAGCTCTTGCCCATCGTGCCCGCCTCACTTCTCGGCTTCCTCGTAGAGCTTGCCGGGGTTCATGATGTTGTCCGGGTCCAGGGCGCGCTTGACCCGCTTCATGAGTTCTAATACGGGGCCGTGCTCGGGCTTCATCCAACGCGCCCGCACGATGCCGATGCCGTGGTGGTGCGAGATCGACCCGTTCGACTTCAAGGTGCCGACCATCGCCGCGTCCCACGCGGCGTTGAAGAAGTCGTCCGGGGACAGCTTGCCCGTGGACACCCCGCCGAACGTGAAGTAGAAGCACACGCCTTGCGGGTAGAAGTGCGATGCGTGCGCGGAGCTCATCGCCATGCCGGGAACCTTCTTCATCTCGGCGACCACGTTGTCGTAGAGCGCGGCAGCGTCCTTCCACATGCAAGAGACCTCGACCGTGTCGAAGACCACGTCCTTCGGCGTCCACGTCGACGTCTCCTTCACGTCGAACCGGGTCTCGAACCAGTGGTGGACGGGATCCTGGCCGCAGTCGATGCCCGCTTGCTTCGCGGCCTCCTCGCGCACCGTCGCCAGCTCGAGGTCGACGAGCTTGGCCTTACCCTCGCAGACGAAGACGGTCATGAGCTTGCCCTTGGCCTTCGGCTCGTTGTAGAAGTGGCGCTCGGTCTCGATCTGGTCGTAGATGCGGACGACCGCCGGGTAGATCTGCTGGCGCAGGACGAGCCGCACGGTCTCGAGTGCCTGCCCCCAGCTGGTGAAGGCGTACGCGACGCCCTCTTGCCTCTCGGGCCACGGCCAGAGCTTGAGCGTGGCCCGCGTCACGATGCCGAGAGTGCCCTCGGAGCTCAAGAACAGCCGCTCCAGCTGCGGGCCGTTCGAGGCGCGGGGGTACAACTTCGTGTCGACGATGCTACCGTCTGCCATGACGACGCGCATCGACATCAAGATGTCCTCGATCTTCCCGTACTTGGTCGAGAATTGTCCCGCCGCGCGGTGCGCGATCCACCCGCCCACGCTGGCCGTGTGGAAGGATTGGGGCACGTGGCCGATCAGATATCCCTTCTCCTTCAAGATGCGCTCGAGCGCCTTCCCGTTGATGCCCGTCTGCACGATCACGGTCAGGTCCGTGTCGTTGACGTCGATGACCTTGTCGAGCCGCTTCATGTCGACCGTGATGCCGCCGTACACGGGGATGGCGGCGCCCACGACGCCCGAGCCCTCCCCGTAGGGAATCACGGGGATCTTGCGCCCGGCGGCGACCTTCACGATCTTCGACACTTGGTCCTCGTCCTCGGGCCACACGACGACGTGTGGCAGACCAGGAACCTTCTTTTCGATGACCCACCTGTTCGTGATGAGCATGGCGTCCTTCGAGTACGCCACGAGGTCCGCCTCCTCGGTGGACACCCATTGCTCGCCCGCGATGGCCTTCAGCTCCTTCACGAGGCCATCGAGATCCTTGATCTCAACCCGCTTCTTGTAGACGACGTCGAGGTTCATGTGCGTTCACGGCTCGCGACATGCTGTCATGGTATTGGGAACTAGTCCTCGCGAGGTGATATGTCGCTTTTCAAATAAGGCTTTATTACATCCCGAAGACGACAAAGGCCTATATGTTGGAGCACGAGCATCGACCGGACGACAAGGACGCCTGCGATGCAACGCCAGGGGCGGCGGAGCCCGCGTCATTGAGGCGCTTCTGGCCGCTGTTCTACATCGAGGCTGCAATGCGGGTTTCCGTGGCGGGCCTCATGCTCAACATGGTCGGTCTGTCGCAAGTCATCTGGCCGGGCGACGCGTTCCATTCCCTCGAGTTCGGCATCATCATCAGCGCCAAGCTGACCGTGCTCTCCATCACCGGGGTCGTGTTCGGCACCCTGGCGGATCGCCTCCCGCGAAGGAGCTTGATGGTCCTGTGCCTCGCCGTCATGGCCGCCGGCGACGTCCTGGCCGGGTTCTCGTCGAGCCCGTGGATGCTCGTGCAGTTCGTCGCGTGCTACTCGATCGTCGGCGCCGGTCAAGGCGGCATCCAACCGATCATCACGTCGATCGCCAACGATGACTGCCACCAGCACTTCCGGTCGCGGTTTTTCGGCACGCTCGAGGCATCGCGGCAGCTCGCGCTCATCAGCGGCATGTTCGTGAGCGCCGTCCTCATCGACGCGGGACTCTGGCGGATCTACTTCTGGTTGATGGGGTCGATCCTCGCGTCTGGCTGCGCGATCTCCGTGCTCTTCTTGAAGGAGCCCAGGAGGGGCTTCCAGGCGCACGAGAGCCTCAAGCAAGTCATCTCGACGACGACGGCCAAATACGGATACAAGCTCACGCCCGACACGGTCAAGAGCACGATTTTTTCCCGGACGAACATGCTGGCGTTCTTCGAGGGCGTGTTCACGTGGATCCTCTTCAGCGTGGCCATCTACTTGATCTACCCGTGGATCCAGGACCAGCACCACGTGACTGCGACGTCGACCAGCGCGCTCATGGCCGTGTTCGGCGTGCCCGGCGTCATCATCGGGTCGGTGGGGTTCTCGCGCATGTCGGACCGGCTCGCGAGGCGGAGCATCAAGTTCCGGGTCTACATGATCACGGGCTCGATCCTCGCGCTCTTCGGGATCGTCATCCTCCTCTTCGTGTTGCCCCTGCCTGACCTGGAGAACGTCGACACGGGCAACCTGGCGGTGATCTTCAGTTACCCCGTGTTCTTCGTCTTTGGCGGGCTGATATTCGTCATGCGGGCGGTGCTCGGCATCTACCACATCAACCAGACCCCTGTGCTGCAGGTCATCAACCTCCCCGAGGCGCAAGGGTTCATCTCGTCCGCGAACCAGTTCCTCGAGACCATAGGCTACGCGATCGGGCCCCTTGTCGCCGGGATCCTCCTCACGACCATGAACAACGACTACCCCGGCACCGCGCTGATCTCGCTCGTCATAGGCCTTCCTTCCGTCGCCATGTGGCTGCTCGCGAACCGCTGGATCGACGGGGACATCTCCCGCGTGGACGAGATCTTGCAGACCCGCGCCGTCGAGATGGCCCGGCAGAACGGGAATTTGGGCAAGCAATAAGGTATGGGCCGCGTTCTCTACCGCAAGCAGCTACCGGCAAGATCCCACCAGGAGCGATCGCGATGGACGAGGCAAGCAAGCCACGACCGGCCACGGAGCGCGCCCGCTATGCTGCCTTGTACCCGATGTGGGTCGCCCTCTTCGTCGACGTGCTGGGTTATAGCATCCTGATCCCCTTGTTCCCGTTCATCAGCGAGCACTTCCCCGGGGCCAACGCCCTCGTGGTATCCTTGCTCCTGTCGACAAACGCCGTGTTCGGGTTCGTCTTCGGCCCTCTGCTCGGCTCTTTAAGCGACAAGCACGGCCGGAAACCGATGCTCATGATATCGCTGCTGGGGACGACGGCCGGGTTCCTCGTGTTCGCGTTCGCGCCGAGCATCGAGTTCTTGTTCCTGTCGCGGGCGATTGACGGCATCTTCGGCGGAGTGTATCCCATTACGAGGGCCGTCATCGGCGACGTCGTGCCCATCAAGCACAGGTCGAAGGAGATGGCGAACATGGGCGTCACGCACATCCTCGCGTCCCTTGTCGGCCCCGCGTCGGGCGGGATCCTGGCCGAGCGCACGGGTTCGCTCCTCGCCCCGGGGCTGCTTTCTGCAGCTCTTGCCGTCGGCTCGCTGGCCATCACGGCCTTTTTCTTCAAGGAGACGTTGCCCACCAAAACGGGCGTCTACCAAGGAGAGA
>JAFGBX010000128.1 GCA_016932935.1 Promethearchaeota archaeon
GATCACGTCGTTGGCCGTCACATCGCCACGCCCGGCCCCCGGTCCCTACGTCGGCGGCGAGGTCCTCACGCTGCGCGTCACGTTCGGCAACACGGGCGGCACGTCTGCCTCGGTCGACGCGTCGCTGGACGACGGAGCGTACACGGGGGTCACGTTCGGCAACCCGGCAGCGGTCACGGTCGCGGCGGGTTCGACAACGACGCAAGACCATCTCATCACCATATCGACCGGCGCGACGACGGCGGCGGTGACGCTCACGGTCACGTGGACGGGCACCGAGCAGCTCTCGGGCCGTGTGATTAGTGGTGGCTCGAGCAGCATCGCAATTCACATCCAGGCGCGAGCGATCGTGTCGATAACGGCATCAGCTATAACATCACCGCGCGCGGCCCCGGGTCCCTACGCCGCGGGCGAGAACCTCACGCTCACCGTCACCTTCACCAACACAGGCGGCACGGCGGCGACGGTCGGGGCGACGCTCGCCTTCGGCGGTTACACCAAAATCTCTCATCGCAGTTCCCCGGCGGTCGTCGTCGGGGCATGTGGACAAGGAACGCAAGAATTCACGATAGTAGTCGATGCAGACGCGACGAACGAGCTGGTCACGATCGTGGTGGGCTGGAACGGCACGGAAGCCAGCACCGGCCGCCCGATGTCGAATGATACTAAGTCTATCGTAAGCTTATGGATCGAGACGATGTGTACGGAATCGCCTGGAAATCCATTGCAGCTGGCGATGACCACCTTGGCCTTCTCGTTTGCCGCCGCCCTCGCTGTGGTCGGCATCACCGTCGCCAAGCGGGGCAAGAAGCCGAAACGGGACTGGATCGAGGCCTGATCCAGGTTCTCGCGGCTAATCCCATTTCCTCCTCCTTTCCAGCCCCGCTCACTCGCCGCGGGCCTATTCCGGCCGCACGAGGATCGAGACCTTGTACCCCGGCGCGGCGTCGCCCAGGGGCAGCGCGCCGAGCTCCCGCTCGTACGCGGCCGGGCCGTCGACGGCCACGGAGGCCTCCGCCGCCCCGGCGGCCCCTGCTGCCAGCGCGGGCGCGGTCGCCGGCTTCGTGAGCTTTTCGGGCGTCACGTCCGCCGGCCGGATCGTGACCCGCTTCTTCAGCCCGTTCTTGTCGCCGCCCTGGAACGAGGGGAGCTGCTGCTTGATGCGGTCGATGTCCTCCTTGATCGTCTTGTTCAAGATCTCCATGAGCATGGGGCGGGCGTCCTTGGAGACGCGCAGGCCCTCGTCGTTGAAGGCACGCTGCACGAAGGTCGGTCGCACGAAGTCGGGCTTCTGGGAACCAGCTGGCCTCTCCTTCCTCGCTGGCTTCTCCTTCGGCTTGGGGGGCCTGGGCTTGGCCGCGACCTCCGGCAGCTCCTCCTCGATGTACATGATGAATTCCTGGTATGTCGAGACGAACTCGGAAAGGAAGTCGTCGACGAGCGCCTCCAACTCCGCTCTAAGCACGTCAGGCGTGAACTTGTCGACCTGGCTCGCGAGTTGGGTGACCTTGCCGAGCAATTGCGACCGCAGCGATTCCTGCGCTGCCCTCACGTTCTGGTTGAGCTTCTCGATGAACGGTTCGATGGCCATCGCAATCACGTTTTCGGAAAAAAGTTGCTTGTCCCGCTGGAACGGTCGGCGTGGCGGGAAGATAAACCGCTCTAATGCCCGGTTATCATGCCCCGCGTGCGCCGAGACGACCTGCCCGCGGCCGAACCGGAGACTATTTAACGGCAGGGGCCGATGCATACACTATGCAATACGACATCCTGGTGGTTGGTTCCGGCGGCCACGCGGTCAATCACTGGCTCGGCCAGATCAACATCCACGGCGGGTTCAAGGTTTCAGGGGTCGTGGACATCGACACGGAACTCCTGGACAGGGCCGGGAAGATCTGGGGCGTTCCCGACGACGCCGTCGCGACGACGATCGACGAGGCGATCGAGGCGGGGATCAAGGCCGACGTCGCGCTGATATGCGCCCCCATCGGGACGCACCATGGCCTGGCGATCGAGGCCATGCGGAACGGACTGCACGTGATCTGCGAGAAGAACATGGCGCATTCTATGCAGGCCGGGTTGGAGATGACCCGGTGCGCGGTCGAGCACCCGGAGCTCGCGACCGTCGTCGGCCACCAGTACCCGTACTGGCGCCGGTCGAACTGGGCGATACGCAAGGCGATCGGCACGGGGCAGCTCGGCCGCCTCGGTTCCATACAGTGCGACTTCAACCCGTCCGGGTACTGGAACCCGGGGAACCCGACGCGCAGCGGCTGGCGGCGCTTCCTCGACCACGACTACCTCGAGGACTGGGCGGTGCACACGCTGGACCTCTTCCGCTACTACACGGCGATGGACGCGGTGGTCGTCTCGGCGGATCTCTGGCGCCCGAGCTGGTCCCGCCGCTACGGGACGACGTCGATCAACATCCGCATGAAGATGGCGGCCCCGCGGGAGTACGAGGGTGACGTCCCCCTCGCTTGCAGCGGCGAGACGGATCGGGCGCGCCGGCTGTGGAAGGAGGGCAAGACCCCGGACACGTGGATCCACGCCCAGTACGTGGGCCACGCCGAAGGCATGGGGCTCTTCGACAGCGGCGAGCACTGGATGATCCAGGGGACCCGTGGCTCGCTGGAGTACATGGAGGGCGGGTACCAGAAGGACAGGCCCCCGGTGCTCCGCGTGATCACGCACGATTTCGACGTGGACGGGGCCGCGCCAGGGGCGAAGCTCCAGAAGGGGGAGCTCGCGTGGAAGGAGTCGGACCTGCAGCCGTATCCCACCGACCTCGAGTGCGGGCCGGCGGCGCAATGGAAGGGGAACAACTCCGAGGACGAGTTCGACAACAACTGCTTCATCCTCGAGGAGGTGAAGCAGTGCATCGAGAGCGGCGGCAAGGTCAAGCCGTTGCGTTGCTTCGAGAACTGCATCAAGACGTTCGCCATCACGATGGGCGCCATCGAGAGCAGCAAGCGCGGGGGAGAGCCGGTCTTCCTGCCCGACCTGTGGGAGGTACCGCGCGGGTGAGCGCGCGAGCCGAGCGACCGGGCGAGGATCCATGAGGACCAGCCACGTTGTCCACATCCAAACCGCATACGCGATGGCGGGCGTCAGCGACGAGTCGATCCACCTCGTGGTCACCTCGCCCCCCTACCCGATGATAGAGATGTGGGACGCGGCGTTCGCGTCGCAAAATCCAGCCATAAGAGAGGCGCTTGCTGCTGCGGACGGCATCCGGGCCTTCACGCTCATGCACGAGGAGCTGGACAAAGCGTGGCGGGAGGTTCGCCGCGTTCTGGTGCCTGGCGGGATCGCATGCATCAACATCGGGGACGCGACAAGGACGATCGGCAAGGACTTCCAGCTCTACCCGTCGCACGCGAGGATCGTCGCCGCGTTTTCGGGCCTTGGCTTCCAGTCGCTGCCGGAGATCCTGTGGCGGAAGCAGACCAACGCCCCGACCAAGTTCATGGGGTCGGGCATGCTCCCCGCCGGGGCGTACGTGACTCTGGAGCACGAGTACATCTTGATCTTCAGGAAGGGCGGGAAAAGGGACTTCAAGGGCGGGGATGCCGAGGACCGACGCCGCCGGAGCGCTTTTTTCTGGGAGGAGCGCAACAGCTGGTTCTCCGACGTCTGGGAGTTCAAGGGCACTTCGCAGGCCATGGCGAGCGGCGCCGCGAGGGACCGGAACGCCGCGTTCCCGTTCGAGCTCGCCCACAGGCTAGTAAACATGTACTCCCTCCAGGAGGACACGGTCCTCGATCCCTTCGCGGGGACGGGCACGGCCATGCTGGCCGCGATGGCCTCGGGGCGGAACAGCGTCGGGTTCGAGATCGACGCGGGCTTGAAGGCCGCCATCGAGGCGCGGGTGGGCCAACTCTTGCCGCTCGCGAAAGAACTAATCGACAAGCGATTATGCGCCCATGCCGAGTTCATGAAGCAGCACGTGGCCCGGGGGAAGGAAGCAAAGTACAAGAACGATCACCACGGGTTTCCCGTGGTCACCAACCAGGAGACCGGCCTCGTCATCCCCCAGCTGAGGGGAATCACGAGGACCGGCGACTGCGCGTTCGACGTTACCTACTAGATTCGCCATGAAAACACGAAGGTGATGGATGCCATATGACCCGATCCGCGAGGCGAGCGAACTCGGCCAACGCGGCGGCCCACAACGTGTCGTCATCGGAGCACAAGTGCCTGGAATGCAAGGGAGATCTCGTCCAAACGCGCGGCGCGACCCACATCTGCACGCGGTGCGGTTTGATCCAGGACGTGGACAAGGGCGGGGAACCCGGCTGGTCCGCATAGGTTTTTTTCCTCCGTCGACGACATCGCGCGCGTCGTTCCTCCCCGGAACCGTCCGTGAGAGACCATGACCATGCACGCAAACGTGCCCTCCCGCCGTTCTCGATCCAAGATACTCCTCGCGGCTTGTGTCACCGCGGCCCTCGCCATCAACACGTGCTTTTGCATCATGGTCCTCCATCCCGCCCCCCTGGCCCGTAACCTGGGAACGCCCGTCAAGTCGATGACCATATGGGGGCAATTGCTCGTCAAGGATCGCGAAACCGGCAAGCCGATCTTCTACGCGGGTACCCACACGGCTGCAGGGTGGGCACGCCTCATCAAGTATGATTATACCAAGAACCAGACGCGGTACTTCGATCTGCCCGGCAGCAAGGGAGCCTATGGCCTCTGCGAGGGCAATGATGGCAAGATCTACATCGGTGCCATCCAAGCCGGGAAGATCTTCAGCTATGACCCCGTGACAGACCGGATCACCGACCACGGTCATGCCGCGGGCGAGGAGTTCGTGCTGACGATGCACCGCGGCCCGGACGGCCGCCTGTACGGGGCGACCTACCCCAACGCGAAGGTGATCGTCTACGATCCCTCGAGCAATCAGGTCCTCGATCTGGGGCGCATGCACCCGACGGACATGTATTGCCGCGACCTCGCGGTGGCATCGAACGGCCGGGTCTTCTGCGGGATCGGCTCCCACGCGGACGTTGTCGTGTATTATCCCGAGAACGGGACGAGGACGAGCATCCTCCCGGCGAAATACAAGAACAATTCATTTGCCTACACGATGGATGCGGAGAATGACGTGGTCTATGCCTACCTTCTGTTCGACCAGGTCGTGATCCTGTTCAACGCCACCACGAATGCCGTGCTCGCGGAGATAGAGAATGCCTCCATCTCGCGCCAGATATCGGACGGGCCGGTCCTCATTTCGAACCTCACGTCCGGCGAATACATGCGCTTCAACCGCACAACGCACTTGCTCGGTGTCTACAATACCCCCGGTTACTCGTTCTATGATAACGCTTCTGACGTCGGTTTTTCCGCATCGAGTACGCTTTTTTCCGCTTACAATGCCACGAGCAGCCAGCTGCTGAGCTCGGTCGATGTCAGCAAGGACGGGGAGGGCATGTCGATCTTCAGCCTCGGCACAGGCCCGGACGGGTGCATCTACGGCGGCGTGTACAACTTGCTCCACCTTTTCAGGTACGATCCAGACGCCGATGGATTGGCGGATCTTGGGCCCGTGGTGCCGGGAGCGACGGGCGAGTTCTACAGCTTCTTGAGCCACGGGGGGAAGCTCTACATGGCCTCCTACACCCACGCCATCCTCAGCGTCTACGACCCGGCGCTGGCCTTGAACCCCGGGACGAACCCGCGGAATATAGGCCCCGTCGGCGACGAGCAATATCGCCCGCCCGCGCTCGTGGCCGGTTCGGATGGCCGGATCTACATCGGAACCATCCCGACCTACGGGAAGTATGGCGGCGCCTTGACGACCTACGATCCCGTTTCCGACATGTTTGATGTCCATCGAAACCTCATCCCCAACCAGAGCATCGTTGCATTGACGCCCGGGGCTGACGGTCATTACATCTACGGGGGATCGAGCATCCACGGGGGTGTCGAGCCCCCGATCGCGACGGAAGCCCATTTCTTCGCCTGGGATACCCAGACCAACACCACGGTCCTGGACATCGTGCCTGTCGCTGGTGCCGGTGCGATCACCGCCGTCAGTACTGGTGTGGATGGCAAGATCTACGGCTGCGCCGGCGACGTGCTCTTCGTGTACGATCCCGGCACGGGTGCGATCGTCCACGTCCAGCCCTCGTTCGTGGGCGCGATAACGCAGCTCGTCAACTGGACGGACGGGTTCATCTACGGGATCAACGGCGATTTCCTGTTCCGGTTCGGAACCGTGCAGCAAGGTGGCACCATCGATTTCGAGCTGCTCTACTCTGGCAGGACTTGTCTCACGTTAGATCTTGACGGCCGCATCTACTTCGCGCGAGGCACGGACTTGTTTGTGCTTTGAATAGCGAACAGGAAAATGAAGGAAGGCACGGGGCGGCAGGTTGATTATACCTTGTCGTACCACGTGTCCCTGTCTTGTTTCGGCAACTCCACGCGGGTGTCGCCCATGTCCTTGACGACGACGTTCCAGAGATCTTCGCACGCGGCGGGACGTTCGAGCGCTATCTCCTTTTCTTCCGGCATCGACGGGTCGTCCTTGATGTCCCACAAGTATTCGAAGGCCCTCGTGACGTCCGTGATGTACGCCCATTCGTGCGTCCTGCAAAGCACGACGCTGTTGAATCCGCAAGTGATGTATGGCCGTTCGAACCCCGTGAGCACAAGGGAATCCCCTTGCCATTCGACCAGGCTTTTCCCCTCCACTTGCGGGGGCAGCCCCGCGTGGCTCGGGAAGGGGGAACGCGCAGCCGTGAGGATCGTCGGGTAGACCTCGGCGTTCGTGATCAGCCCCCCCACGCGCTTCCCCGCGATTGCGTTGCCAGGCAGCTTTACCATCATGACCAGGTCGACGAGTTCCGGGAACAAACCCGCCGGCATCTTCCCCACGTAGGCGTGCTCGCCGAGTTGGTGGCCGTGATCGCACGTCACGATGACGAGCGAGTCGTCGTACAGCTGCGTTGCCTTGAGCGTGGCGACGAAGGAGCCGAACCAGCGATCGCACAGCGTGACGAGCGACGCGTACGCGCCCCGTAAATATTGAAGCTCCTTCGCCGAGTACAGCCCGCCCGTGTTATACCTTGGCGTGATGGGCGTACGCGTGTAATTTCCCACGTCCTTCCACCGGTTACCGAACGCCATCGACGGGTCGTGGAGGTGCGCCAGTCGCGTCACCGGGATGCCCGGCCAGCGGGCAGCCAACGAGTTCTCCCTCGCCAGGACGGCGGCCCCCCGCTGCTCGACCACCCCCGGATCCAGGTACAGCGCGAGGTCGTAAGCCGGGGCGTCGAAAAGCTCGTGGGGGCTGAATGAATCGACGCAAAGGAACAAATTATCTCGCTGCCAGTTCTGCGTTGCGAAGTGGCTCGCCGCGCGGAACACGCGTGCAACCAGGTAGTCTTCCTCCTTGACGCGCTCGCGCATGTTGTGGAGGAACTGGTCGAGCAACCTCACGTTCGGCTGGGGGACGCCATCCCCGTCCGGCCATTCCTTGACGGGGTAGAAGCGCCGTATGTCCGGGACGTCGGACGGGGCGCCCTCCCGCGTCGCCGTTCGGATCGGGTCACTCTCCTGGCCCCGGATGAACTCCCACTGGTGGAACCCGCGGGCGTAGTTCATGCCCGGCTTGA
>JAFGBX010000129.1 GCA_016932935.1 Promethearchaeota archaeon
GGCCTGGTTGATCAGGATGCCGCCGCCCTCGGTCTCCCAGCGGCCGCGCCACGGGCCTGCGGAGACGCCCGTCCGCGGGTCGACGGGGCTCGACGTGAGGTAGTACATGCCCGACCGGTAGTGGCGGGCGGTCATGGAGAAGTCCGTGATGCGCCCCAGGTCGCCAAGCTGGCCCTTGGCACCGCGGGCCGCGTCGTAGAGGTATTTGAAGACCGGCTTGAACCGGAACTGGAACCCGACGCCGAGCTTGACCGCGTTCTTGCGCGCGGCGATGATCATCTGGTCGGCCTGCTGTAAGTTGATGGCCATGGGCTTCTCGCAGAGCACGTTGACGTCGTTCTCCGCGCACAGGATCGTGTACGGCGCGTGGAGGTAGTGCGGCGTCGCGATGACCGCGAAATCGAGGCCTTCCTTCTTGATCATCTGCTCCGGGTCGAGGTACACGGCGACGCCGCCGTTCTTCTCGGCGACGACCCTTGCCTGCTTCTCGTTGATGTCGCAGACCGCTTTCAGTTCGACCTCCTTGTGCGCGTGCAGATCCTCGGCCCAGCCGCTGCCCCGGCCGCCCACGCCGATCACGGCGCCTTTGTAGGTTCGTGTCATGGGATCACGGATACCAGGTTCGCCGGCCTCGGTATTAAAGGGAGGCGACGGCGACACAGGCAGGGCCCAAGCCGTTGACCTCTCGGAATTCCAGGGATCCCGATGGCGGGTTCCATCGACGCAATTCCTAGCTGGTTGCTCCACACACCAAGGACAAGTTATAATAGCGACGGGTGACTTTCCATCACGTTCTAACGAGGCAACATGCGATCTTCCAGGCGGTGACTGAGCCACGAAACACCCTCGCGAGACGAAGAGCTACTGCCCCAAGTGCGGGAAGCACACAGCGCACTCCGTGTCCATATACAAGAAAGGAAAGGAACGCAAGCTGTCGGAAGGCAGGCGACGTTACGACAGGAAGTTGCGTGGTTATGGATCCCAGCCGAAACCGATATTCCATAAGAATGCTAAAGTAAACAAGCGAACCATGCCCATCTTGACTTGCCGGGAGTGCGGACGTAAAGATTATGCCCGAGCCCAGCGCTTGAAGAAATTCGAACTGGTGTAGAAAAATGAAGGACAAGGACGTTCTCCCGTCGCCAAAATCGCGGTTCCTCAAGGTCAGCTGCACCGAATGCTCGTCAAACCAAATAATATTCGGCTGCGCCAGCACGGTCGTGAAGTGCCGGGCTTGCGGCAAGCAGCTCACGATCCCCCGCGGCGGCAAGGCCAAGATCATCACGAAGATCGACGAAGTGCTCACCTAATTGCTGATATTCCGGTTTGAATAGATCGTGTTTTCTTTCCATTCTGTATAATGCATCTTTTTTGTTTCACGACAGGTTTATGCAATTTCCCCTCATTCACTACGGCGAACGAGCATAATTGCATTGATTTCTATAACACCAGTTCTTATTTTTCCAACTCTAACTCTCATAATGGAACAACTTGGCAAGTAGCCAAGAATTTGCCGTGCGGGTCGTTAGAGGAAACCCCGGGAGATCGTGACGAATGATCGGTTCCCGTCGCTTCTGGGAGGCGGTTCCACGCGGAACCCGGAATCCAATCATCTGATCGTCCATCCATGTCCCCGGATCGCCAGCTTCGAGGCAAAACGATTTTATTCCTTTGCTGCCACGATAGCAACGTGATACGAAGCATCAAGGGCGGCTTGCAAGTGCTCGCCATCGACGACAAGCTGCACCAGCGGGGCGACAAGACGACCAAGCTCGCCTTCGTGCTGTGCCAGGGCACGTGGCTCGACAAGGTGCTCAGCGCGGAGATCGAGGTCGACGGCCTCGATGCCACGGCCGTCGTAATCAAGACGCTGCTGCCCATCGCCCAGCAGTTCCGCCTCCTCCTCACGCACGGCATCACGACGGGCGGCCTCAACATGGTCGACATCGACGCCGTCCACCGCGCCCTCGACCGCCCCGTGATCGCCGTCACGGAGAACAGGCCCGAGGGCGGCTCGCTCCACGAGGCGATCAAGCACGTGCCGGGCGAGGCCGAGCGCCGGGCGATCCTCGACCGCGCGGGGGAGATGCACGCGTTCAGGCCACGTGCAGGCGAGACCGAGGTCTACTTCTACACCAAGGGCATCGACGTGAAGCTCGCGTCGCAATACCTCAAGAAGTTCGCCGTGCGCTCCCGGCTGCCCGAGTGCCTGCTCATGGCCCACAAGATCGCCACTGGCTTGTGACCGGTTGCCACCCGCGTCCCGGATCGGCCCGTGGTATCAATCGACGACTTGGTAGACCTTCCTCGGCCGTCCCGCCTTGCCCGATTTCTCCACGGTCTCTGCGACTATGCCTTGCTCCACGAGATAATCGAGGATCTTGCGCAGCGTCTCGCCACTGATCCCGGACGAGTTGCCGATGTCCCGCGTCTTCATGAGCCCCCTCGTTTCGATGGCATCGATGACGGATTGCACGGGCGCCGGGTTCTCGGTGATCTTCTTCTCCACGTTCAGCACGTCCAGGAACTTCCTCGCCTGTTCGACAAACGCCTGACCATGGAAACCGTTCGCGTGCCATAAAATGTCGTCCTTGAACACGAAGGAGTTTAGCAGCACGCCATCGACGAGCACCACGCCCATGTTCATAACCACGTCGTTGAAACGGACGAGTTGGGTGGTTTTCTCCCGGGTTTGCACGACCGTGACCCTCGTGCGCCGCATGATGTCCAGGACGCGCTGGATGTATTCCGTCAACTCGTCGAAGTCGAGGTCGGAGAAGTAGATCGTGATGTCGACGCCGCGCAAGAACGCATCGTGAAGGGCGGGTTCCAGCTTCCGCAACAATACGGGAGGCGGCGCGCTCATCGTGACCTCCTTAGCCGCGTCACGGATCAACGCGTGGAAGTGCCCGATCGCGAGGTCGGGGTCGGTATAGTGGTAGAACGAAACGCGCCTCGTGCAAGTGCCTGCTGTCGTCTCACGGATGCGGAGCTCGTTGTCGAGACGGTTTATCGAGTCTTGCCAGTCCTTGTATCTCGCCTCGAGAATGGCCGCAAGGGACGTCTTTGGATCGGCAGGAATGAACACTCGTGGCTTTTTACCAAGCGGGCCGGCAACCAGGCCTAGCTTTTCCAGCACCCGGAGATTGTGCTGAACTTGGGCATAGGATAGGCGTGTTCCATTCTTGATGGCATCGATCGTCGCCTTCCGGTTCGCGAGCAAGTGCTCGTAGATGTGCTGCTGAACGGGAGTGAGCCCGATCTCGATTAATACCTTTTTGATGGTATCGATCAACATGAGGCTACCACCAAACAGCAAGATTACATCGTTTAACAGATTTGTGACTATTCTTAATTAAGATTTGGGAATACACGTATCCTTTAATCATCGCAAATCAATGTCATCCCTGGAATCTTACAGATGAAACGACACGTGATGAGACAATGGCACAATGCAAGGATTGCGAGTACTACAAGCCGATCGATGCCGTTAAGGGAGACTGCTTCGGTCACGAGGTTCCGGCCACCCTAGACGCGTCTAAATGCCCGGCGAATAGCTTCAAACTTCGGGCGACCACCAAGGCGTGAAGAATGGGTTGAACTGCGGAGGACGGGCGAGGACAGGCCGTTCTCACTGAAAATGCTCTCTCTTTTTCATTTTCAAATAAAAGAAATAACGGTCTAAAGGTAATCATTCGAGACCGTGGAAATGCGGGAAGGGCAAGCCGCGCGGTCACCGCCTCGGGATGAAGAGGCGATGCTTCCCGCCCAAGTTGGTTCCGACTGCCTCGAACAGGCCCGTGGCCTCGACGGCGCGGGCGGGCGCATCCGCGCCCCCGTGGTCAACTCGCAGGGAAAGGCAACCGTCGTCCTTCAAGACGCGGTGCAGCTCGGCCAGGACGGGGCCTGGCTCCTTGAAGTGATGGAAGCAGTCGAACAGAAGCACCACGTCGACCGAGCCATCCTCCAGGCCCGTCGCGCAGCCGGTCTGGATGGCCGTCACGTTCGTGAGCTTTTCACGCCTCGCTGCAGCCTCGACCTCCTTGATGGCGAGCGGGTGGATGTCTGCGGCGTAGATGTGGCCGGATCCGACGGCCTTGGCGGCCGGGATGACGAACACGCCCGGGCCGCAAGCGTAATCGAGCACGATTGCCCCGGGCACCACCCTGGAGCGCCGCAGCAGGTCGTCCACGAACTGTTCCGGCTTCATGTGGCGCAGCAGGTATGACATCATTCTATAGGCGAGGCCGTTCATCGGCCTCGGTTCTCGATTGGGAAGGGTCATGGCCCATCATCGGTACATTTTTTATACTTACTATGCATTGTATACCACATCAAGCATTTAAACATCCAAGTGCCCGGCGAGGTACCAGGTACAACCGGATGGAGTGACGGCAATGGACGAGACCGCTCGTAGACTGAGGGAGCAGTTCGGCGACTGGGCCGAGATGATCCGGGAGATCCCGGCCATGCAGGGCGCGGTGAGGCTCGGCCTCGACCGTCACATGGCGCGCCCCGACCCGGCACGGCGGCGCCGTGGCGAGATGGACCAGCTCAGGTCTTTGCTCGCCATCTTCCAGCAGAAGTACACGTTCGACATCATCTTCGTGCTGCGCGGGATGGGTCACCTGTACTTCAACGACCTACGTGCTGCCCTGGATGACGTGAACCCCACGAGCTTGTCGCGCCGGCTCAAGGATCTCGAGGCCCGCGGGTTCGTCACCCGGGAGGTGCACCAGGGGCAGCCGGTCAGGGTTTCCTACGCCCTGACCCAGAAGGGGGACGGCACGTTCGACCTGCTGCTCCCCATGCTCATCTACGTGCAGCACGCCGACCTGTTCGAGCGGCTGGACGTGAACGCTGTGTTCGACGGCGAGTAGAGGGATGGCACTCGCGGGTAGGGCGCTACTTCCCGGCCTCGTCGGCCGGCTCGGCGAACCTCTCGTAGGCCACGAGCTTTTCAAGCGGCCTCCGCTTGGGCGGCAGGTGGGCGCGCGCCGGGTCGGGATCCGGGTACCCCAGGGGCGTGAACGTGAGGATGGTCCACCGCGGGGGGATGCCGAGCAGCGCCTTCACCTGGTCGACGAGGGCCGCCGGCGCCGTCGGCCACCACGCGGAGAAGCACGTCCCCAGGCCCCGTGCCCACGCCTCCAGCGCGAGGTTCTGCGCGCAGAGGGCGCCGTCGATGACCGCCCACGACGACCGCTTCTCGTTGACGAGGATGCCGATCAAGACCGGGGCCTTCTTCAAGAAGGCTTGCATCTGCTTGTAGGGGATCAAGTCGACGATCCTCTCCATCGTGGACGCGTCCTTGATCACGAGGAACTTCCACGGCTGGTAATTGTCCCCCGAGGGCGCCCACCTCGCGGCCTCGAGAACCGCGTTCAGGTCCTCGTCGGGCACCGGCGTGCTCGCGTACCGGCGCGTGCTGCGCCTCGACTTGATCAGGTCTAGGATGCTCGTGCGTGGCGTGGTCTGCATGGATCCATGTCGATCCGGTGGCATAAAAAGGCGAGTCCACCCGGCATCGAGGGGTTAACGAGACACGAGGGGAAAGGGAAGTGCAAGGAGTGGCTCAATCGAGCAGGTTCTCCTTGATGATGCTGACCATGGCGTTCCGGCGGATGGCCTCGGTCGCCACCATGGGATACGTCTTCAAGCCGAGGATCTTCTCGACCTGCATCGCGTTCAGCTTGTTTGCCTCGTCTTGCTTGTTGGCGATGGCGATGATCTTTGCGCCCTTCATGCGCTGGAGGTTGTCGGCGATCCGCTTCGCGCGGTCGACGTCCTCGCGGCTGCTATCGGTGACCAGCATAACGAGCTTGGAACCGCGCATGAACTGGTCCCACATCATCTGGAAGCGGGCCTGTCCCCCGAGGTCAAAGATCGCCGCTTTCAAGTCTTCGTCCACGAATTTCCCGACATCGACGCCGATGGTCGCCCCGTTCGGGGCGGGAGTGCCTTCGAGCATGGATCGGATGGTCGACTTCCCCACCCGGCCGCTGCCCACGAGAGAAATCTTGACGGTCGGTATTTGCATGAGCTTGCACGCGTTCGATGGCATTTTTGCTTGAATGGATGATGGGGCGTGCAAGATTTGAGTTCGGATATGATCGATGTATCACCGAGATATCACAGTCGTGACTAATCGTTAGATTTTTAGTCAAACTTGGACACCATGCACGGAATCTCGGGATTTTTATCCGTTCGTGCAACGTCAC
>JAFGBX010000017.1 GCA_016932935.1 Promethearchaeota archaeon
AACGGCGAGGTGGACAGCAAGGACAAGCTCTGGTTCGACCCGGTGCCTTGACCGGCCCGGTCACGCGAGCCTCGAGAGCCACTCCTGGCACCTCTTCACCTTCCCCGCGGCCCTCATGAACCCCTCCTCGAGTAGCTCTTGCTGGACGAGCTTGGCCCTGTAGACGCGGTCGCGTGCCTTGGCCTTGTCGCCAGCCTTCTCGAGCTCCTTCGCTTCCTCGACGAATGCCTTGTAGACCTCCTCGAAGTTTCGAGCCAGGCGAGAGACCTCTTCGTCCACATAATCCTTCATTTCCTCATCCTGGAGGACGATGCTTGCGAGGAAGGCGAGGGTCTTGTCCATGTTCTTGTTCTCCTTGACCGAGACCTCGTTCACGCCCACATCGCGATCCGTGATGGCCTCGAGCGCGAGTGCCAGCTTTATCGACTCGATGCTCCGCGCGTCCGGCAAGTCGACCTTGTTGGAGATGACGAGCAGGGGCTTTCCCTTTGCCTCTGGCCTGTCGAGGATCGACCAAAGGGCCGCCTTCGCCTCGGCGAACCGGCCGGCATCGGCCGCATCGACCATGAACACGAGCAAGTCAGGATCCGCCCAATGATCCATCCACGTGCTCCTAAAAGCAACCTGGCCGCCAAGGTCGTTGAACTGAAACTTGATGCGGCCGAGCACGATGCTCGTGACCTCGATGCCGAGCGTCGGGGCGTGGTCGAGGTACTTGCCCTGCTTCAGGTAGCCGAGCAGCGTTGTCTTGCCAGCGCGGTCGAGCCCGAAGACGAAGAGAGAGAGCCTTTTCTCGGGCGGCGCCGCGGGCTGCCTGGTCGCTGGCCTTGGGATGGCCTGCAGCAGCCGGGCGAGGACAGACGGCCGCTTCTCGCCCGCGTCCCTACGGCGCTGCTCCTCCATCTTCTTCTTGGCCTTCTCAACGAGCTTGTCTGCGTTCTTGATGTCCTTGCTGTTCACGTCGATGCCCTTCTGCGCCATCTCGTCCAGCACCTTGCGCGCCAGGCTGTAGTTGGACACCGCCGGGTACCACTTGCCCTCGGCCATGCATTCGTCGCCGCGCTCTAAGAAGTGCTTGTACCCAGCCAGGAAGTAGTTCTGGCCCTTGTCCATGTTCTCGCTGCACCGGAATTCGTTGCTATGTCTCGTTGCACTCTTGACCTACTAAAAGGTTCGTGATCACGGCTTGGCCCTGGTGTTGCCATCTCGATCGAATAGCTCGGAGAGGAGGGCGACAGCCAGACCAGCTTCGACGGTTTCAGCGGTCTCGCTTGCATTACTTAGAATTCTTCGACCTGCTGTTCTTTGAATAGAGCACGTTACCACCGCAGGGAAAAACAAGCGCAGCGTCGGTTTGTTTTAGTATCTGATCCACACCCAGCGTTGATGGCTTACTCCCCAACGCGCAATCTTAAAAGAGGCTCGGGTTAAGTTGGTATGATACCAACCAGGAGGACGCACCATGGACTACCTCGAGATGGATCCCGGCTCGTTCCCCATCCTGCCAACCTACATCGGGGTAGCAGCGATCTGCGCGGCGATCACGGCCATGCTGTTCAAGAGGTGGCGCGAGCGCCGCACGAGGGCGCCGATGCTGCTGTTCCTCGCGTTCTTGGCCTACCTGACATGCATCGTCGTCCTCGCCGCCGGCTTCACCGAGGTCGTCGTCACTGGGAAGAAAATGGAACTCTACAAGTTCTCGCTGGCGTTCGGGTACGCCGGCTTCATGGTCGCGCACGGGTTCTACATCACGTTCGCATGGGAGCTGTTCTCCCTCAAGAAGCGCAGCGCCCACGGGTACATCGCCGCGTGCCTTGTGGTCGCGGTGGTAGCGGTGCTGCCGTGGAACCACTACGGCCAGGCCCAGTCCATGTACTCGGACTTCAATCTCAGACCCTACTCGACGGTCGCGACATTGCTGCTCACGCTCGTGATCGGGATGCGCATCGGGTACCAGGCGTTCAAGGTGAGCTGGCGGTTGAACGACCCGGTTGGCAAGGCTGGCTTCGCCTTCATCGGCTGGGCGCAGGTCTTGATGGTCGCCTTCTTCGTGTTCCTGGGTGTGGACATCCTGGTCGTGGCCGTCACGCCGTCCCAGGGTTACACGCCGTACAACTTCATCGGTTGGTCGGCCGCCGTGCTGCTCTTCATCTTCTCTTACGTCGGTCTGATCATGCCGGACTGGGTAAAACGCCGTCTCATGAAAGGGTGACATAAAAAGATGGATATCATCGTTTTCTCGCCGCACCAGGACGATGAAGCGTTCTCATGTGCGGGCACCATCGTCAACCACGTCCGGTCGGGCGACGCCGCCACCATCGTGTTCATGACCGACGGCCGCCTCGGCTTCAACTCGGCAATCGTCAAGAAGTTCACGCAGGACGAGCTCGCTGCCCGGCGGCACGACGAGGCCCTGGCTGCGGCCAAGGAGATGGGCGTTCCCGAGCGCGGCGTTCGATTCCTCGGTTACAAAGATCAAGACCTGGGGAACCCCTCGCATCATGACGAGGCGATCGCCAAGGTCCGAGCGTTGCTGGACGAAACACAGCCGGGCGTCGTCTATATCGCCATCACGAACTATGGCCACGTCGACCATATGGCGACGTACTTCATCGTGTTCGAAGCGCTCGAGCGGGCCCGGTACGCGGGCGAGGTGCGCGTCAGCATCCCGGTCGCCTTCGTCGGCAAGCCGAGGCCACCGTCCGGCGACCTATCGAGGCGGTTCGCGCGCGTGAACGAGGCCTTTCCCGCCGCGAAGGAGATCAAGGTCGACGTCGCATCGTCGATGGAGCAGAAACTCGCGGCGATCAAGGCGCACGCGTCCCAGATGGGCATGTTCGCGAACCTCGTGGATCCCGCGGACGACTTCGACACCGTTACCGAGGAAATATTCAACGACGTGTACCGGGACAAGACCGAAGCCTTCGAGAGCCGGCGCCTTGCTCATCTTGAACGAGATGGCAAGGTGGGGGAATAAAAGGAAGGAAATGAATGGTTGGCCGGGTGGGCACTATCACCGCGATGAGACCCTGCGCTTCAAGCGCGCCACGACTAGCAAGATGGCCATGGCCATGAAGGGCAACAAGGCGGCGAGCAGGTAACCCGGAACCCCTGGCTCGTCCGGGGGTGCGGTGGCGGTCGTGACCATTACGATGACTATGTCCTGAACCGAACCGCCGAGGTCATCGTCGGCGACGATCGTGTAGTTGTACGAGCCGACCGCAAGGCCATCAACGCTAATAGGCACCGGGTTGCCGGGCGTCCACGGCCCCGTGGCGACCGGGGTGCCGTTGCGGTAGACCGTGTAACTGGCCGCACCGACGCTGGCATCGGTCACTATCCACGAGATGGCATGGCCCGTGGTGCCGTGGACGTAGGAGACGTCTGCGGGGGATGATATCGTCGGGGCCACGTTGGCGACCGTTACGAGAACCTCATCCTGGACGGATCCACCTAGCCCATCGTTGGCGTTCATCTGGAAGGTGTACGTCCCCACGGCGAGGCCGTCGACGTTGATGGGAACCGTGGTGCCGGACACCCAAGAACCCGTTGCGACTTCCGTGCCGTTGCGGAATACCGCGTAGCTGGTCGTGCCGACGCTGGCATCGGTCACGTTCCACGAGATCGTGTTGCCCGGGGAGCCATGCACATAGTACACGTCCGCCGGGGAGTCAATCGAGGGCCAGATGTTCGGGTTCACGCGTACGATGACCTCATCCGAGACAGTTCCGCCCAGTCCGTCTATGGCGACGATTGTATAGTTGTAAGACCCAAGCATCAAAGAGTCCACGTTGACCCCGATAGGGGTACCCGAGCCCCATCCACCGGAACCGACGTCGGAGCCGTTGCGGAAGACCGTGTAAGAGGTCGTGCCGACGCTCGCGTCGGTCACATTCCACGCGATGGCGTGGCCCGTGGTTCCCTGCTCGTAGGCCAGGTCACTCGGTGTCGTGATCGTCGGGGCCACATTGGTCACCGTGACGAGAACCTCGTCTTGCGATGTGCCACCGAGGCCGTCCGTGACGACCAGCGTGTAGTTATACGTGCCGACGGCGAGGCCGTCGACGACGACGTTAATGATGTCGCTAGACGTCCAGGATCCAGAGACCACGGCCGAGCCATTCCGGTAGACCGTGAGGAACGTGCTACCGTAGCTCTTGTCGGTGACGACCCAGAAGATGTTATTTAACGTCTCCCCGTGGGCATAGGTCACATCGGCCGGGGCCGTGAGCGCCGGGGCCACGTTGGCAGCGTTCCGCTTGTAGAAGATGTCGTAGTCGGTTCCCATGCTGCCATAGTCGTAGTCCTCGTGCCACGCCACGTGCAAGCTCCCGTCGCTGGCGACCGCGAGCGACGGGTTGGACGAATCACCGAGGCTGTCAGTAGAGGCGACCTCTATCGCTGCCCAGCCGCCGCCCGTGGCGTTCCAGCACCGGTAGAAGATGTCGGGATCCATCCCCGAGCCGCCGTAGTCGCTATCGTCGTGCCACGCGACGTGGACGCTTCCAGCCGTGTCAACCGCGAGCGACGGGGATCGGGAGTCCGCCGAGATCCCCTCGGACACGACGGTCGTGGTGCTCCACGCGTCCAGCGATGCGTTCCAGCACTTGTAGAAGATATCAAAGTCGGCTCCAGCACCTGAGATGCCCGTGGGATCATCCCACGCGACGTGGACGTTCCCCTCCGCGTCGACCCCGAGCGACGGGGAGTAAGATGATTCGCCGCTCTCGGTCGAGACGACCTCGGTCGTGCTCCAATTCGTGGTCGTGGCATTCCAACGCTTGTAAAAGATGTCGGCGTCGGCCCCGCTCCCGCCATAGACCGAGAAGTCATACCACGCCACGTGCACGTTCCCATCGCCATCGATGTCCAGGGACGGCTTAATAGCCTCGTATTCACTCTCGGTGGACACGACCGATGTCGGCGACCAAAGGTTAGTCAAGGCGTTCCGCACCTTGTAGGTGATGTCGTAGTCGGTTCCTATGCTGCCAAAGTTGGTTTGATCGTCCCACGCCACGTGCACGTTCCCGGCTGCGTCGACTTTAACGTCCGGATTGAAGGACGTCGAGTTACTTTCGGCCGAGACGACCTCCATGGACCACCATATCCCCTCTGTCGCATTCCTGCAGCGGTACATGATGTCCCAATCGCTGCCCGAGCCGCCGATGGGTGCTGCGTCCTCCCACGCGACGTGCACGTTGCCGTCGCCGTCCACCCCGATCGACGGGTTCCGGGAGGTGCTCGTGCTGGCCGTGGAGACCACCTCTGTCGGGAGCCACGAGGAGGTGGTGGCGTTCCACACCTTGTAGAAGATATCGAAGTCCGATCCCGAGCTGCCGTACGTGGACTGGTCGTACCACGCCACGTGCACGTTCCCGTCGCCGTCTACCACGACGTCCGGATTGTATGAGTGATCGGCGCTCTCGCTGGAGACCAGCTCCATCGTCCACCAGACCCCGGCAGCCCCCGGAACCGCGTCCCCCGGGAACGTCGCCAGCGCTGGCGCCTTGGGGCCAATGACCGACGTGAATGCCACCAGCACCAGTAGCACGCACCCCGGGGCCATCTTGATCGCTAATCTACCCTTGCTCAGCCTTGCACATGTATCCATAATATCTACACCACTCTCCATCGCATCATTCCACCAACGATGGATAGTGGATATATAGC